>JALHMO010000079.1 GCA_022844015.1 Reyranella sp.
GTGAAGAACGTCAGCCAGCCGATGCGCGGCCACTTCGCCAAGGCCAAGGTCGAGCCGAAGAAGAAGCTCGTCGAGTTCCGCGTCGCCAAGGATGCCGTGCTCGAGGTCGGTTCCGAGCTGGTGCCGAGCCACTTCGTGGCGGGCCAGTTCGTCGACGTCGTCGGCACCACCATCGGCCGCGGCTTCACCGGCTCGATGGTGCGCTGGAACTTCCATGGCCTGGAAGCCAGCCACGGCGTGTCGGTGTCGCATCGCAGCCACGGCTCGACCGGCAACCGCCAGGATCCGGGCCGCACCTTCCCGGGCAAGAAGATGGCCGGCCACTACGGCCACGAGCGCGTGACGACACAGAACCTCAAGGTGGTCGCTGCGGACGACGAGAAGGGCCTTCTGCTGGTGGCGGGGGCCGTTCCCGGCCCGCGCGGCGGCTACATAATCGTCAAGGACGCTTCCAAGCGCGCCCGGCCGAAGGACGCGCCGTTCCCGGCCGGCCTGCGCAAGGCCGCCGAAGCGGCCGCCCCGGCGGATGCCGGTCCGGCGACCTGAGCGAGCACGCGGGGATAGAAGATGAAGATCGCGGTCAAGACCATAGAGGGCGGCAGCGCCGGCGAGATCGATCTCGCCGATGCGGTGTTCGCCGTTCCCGTCCGCAAGGACATCCTGCAGCGCTGCGTCGTATGGCAGCTGTCGCGCCGCCAGCAGGGCACGCACAAGACCAAGGGTCGCTCGGAAATAACCGCGACGGCCAAGAAGATGTACGCCCAGAAGGGTACCGGCCGGGCCCGCCACGGCAACGAGGCGGCGCCCCAGTTCCGCGGCGGCGGCAAGGCCTTCGGGCCGGTCGTGCGCAGCCACGCGTCGGACCTGCCGAAGAAGGTGCGCAAGCTGGCACTGCGCACGGCGCTGTCGGCCAAGGCGGCCGAGGGCAAGCTGGTGGTGGTCGAGGCGGCGGCGTTGCCCGAGCCCAAGACGGCCAACCTGATCGCGCATTTCGGCAGCCTGGGCATCGCCAATGCGCTGGTCATCGCCGGCGCCGAGGTCGACGTCAATTTCGCGCGGGCGGCCGCCAACATCGCCCATGTCGACGTGCTGCCGCATCAGGGCGCCAACGTCTACGACATCCTGCGCCGCGACACGCTCGTCCTGACCAGGGACGCGGTCAAGCATCTCGAGGAGCGCCTGCAATGAGGGCCAAGCCGGCTGTCGTGTCGCGTTCACGCATGTACGAGGTGATCCGCTCGCCGCTGATCACCGAGAAGACCACCAACGGCTCGGAGCATGGCCAAGTGACCTTTCGCGTCGCCCGCGATGCCACCAAGCCCGAGATCAAGCAGGCCATCGAGGGCCTGTTCAAGGTCAAGGTCAAGGCGGTCAACACCGTCACGGTGAAGGGCAAGAGCAAGGTTTTCCGCGGCCGTCCCGGCGTGCGGAGCGACTGGAAGAAGGCGATCGTCTCG
Organism: Reyranella sp.; assembly: GCA_022844015.1. Lineage (GTDB taxonomy): Bacteria > Pseudomonadota > Alphaproteobacteria > Reyranellales > Reyranellaceae > Reyranella. The sequence continues at coordinate 1,458 of JALHMO010000079.1, forward strand.
CTGGTCGATGGTCACAAGATCGACGTGACCACAGGCCTGTAGGACGGGGGATAGAGATATGGCTCTCAAGAGTTACAAGCCGATCACGCCGTCGATGCGGCAGCTCGTCATCGTCGATCGCGAAGGCCTGTGGAAGGGCAAGCCGGTCAAGGCGCTGACCCGTGGCAAGTCGAACACCGGCGGCCGCAACAACCATGGCCACATCACCAGCCACCACATGGGCGGCGGTCACAAGCGCCGCCTGCGCACGATCGACTTCAAGCGCCGCGGCAAGTTCGGCGTCGCGGCGACGGTCGAGCGGCTGGAGTACGACCCCAACCGGTCGGCCTTCATCGCCCTGATCAAGTACGCCGACGGAGAGCTCTCCTACATCCTGGCGCCGCAGCGCGTTAAGGCGGGCGACGAGGTCATGTCGGGCGAGCGCGTCGACATCAAGCCGGGCAACGCCATGCCGCTCGGCAACATGCCGGTGGGCACGATCGTGCACAATGTCGAGCTCAAGAAGGGCGCCGGCGGCAAGCTCGCGCGCTCGGCCGGCAACTATGCCCAGCTGGTCGGCAAGGACTCCGGCTACGCCCAGATCAAGCTCAGCTCGGGCGAGCTGCGCGTCGTGCCGAGCGAATGCCTGGCCACGGTGGGCGCGGTATCCAACCCGGACAACCAGAACACGGTGATCGGCAAGGCCGGACGCAGCCGGTGGCTCGGCCGCCGGCCGGTGGTGCGTGGCGTCGCCATGAACCCGGTCGATCATCCGCACGGCGGCGGCGAGGGCCGCACCTCCGGCGGCCGTCACCCGGTGACGCCGTGGGGCAAGCCGACCAAGGGCAAGAAGACGCGCAAGAACAAGGCGACGGACCAGTACATCATCCGCCGTCGCCACGCGACGCGCTGACGGGATTGAGGAGACAGGACAGTGGCACGTTCCGTTTGGAAGGGTCCCTTCGTCGAGGGCAGCCTGATCAGGAAGGCCGAGAAGGCGCGTCAGTCGATTCGCAGCGAGGTGATCAGGACCTGGTCGCGCCGCTCGACGATCCTGCCGCAGTTCGTCGGCCTGACGTTCGGCGTCTACAACGGCAAGAAGTTCATCCCGGTGAACGTCACCGAGGAGATGGTCGGTCACAAGCTCGGCGAGTTCTCGCCGACCCGCACCTTCCATTCCCATGCCGGCGACAAGAAGGTCTCGAAGGATTAATCGCGATGAGCAAGCCATCCGCTCCCCGCCGTGAGGCGGACAACGAGGCCAAGGCCGTGCTGCGCACCATCCGCGTCAGCCCGCGCAAGCTCGACCTCGTGGCCGCCACCATCCGCGGCAAGAAGGCGGCCTCGGCCGTCAACGAGCTCACCTTCTCGAAGAAGCGCATCGCCCAGGACGTCAAGAAGGCGCTGAGCTCGGCGATCGCCAACGCCGAGAACAACCACAATCTCGACGTCGATCGCCTGATCGTCGCCGAGGCGTCGGTCGGCAAGAGCCTGGCGATGAAGCGCTTCCACACGCGCGGCCGCGGCAAGGCGGCCAGCGTCGTCAAGCCGTTCAGCCATCTCACGATCGTGGTGCGCGAGCGCGCCGAGGCGGAGGACAAGTAATGGGTCAGAAGGTCAATCCCATCGGCCTGCGGCTCGGCATCAACCGGACGTGGGACTCGCGGTGGTACGCCGAGGGCGGCGAGTACTCCAAGATGCTCCACGAGGACATCCACATCCGCAAGATGCTGCGCGAGCGGCTCTCCCAGGCGGGCGTGGCCAAGATCGTGATCGAGCGACCGGCGAAGCGCGCCCGAGTCACCATCCACACCGCCCGTCCGGGCGTGGTGATCGGCAAGAAGGGCGCCGACATCGAGAAGCTGCGCTCCGATCTCGCCAAGATGACCAAGGGCGAGGTGGCCCTGAACATCGTCGAGATTCGCAAGCCCGAGATCGACGCCACGCTGATCGCCGAGAACATCGCGCAGCAGCTCGAGCGTCGCGTCGCCTTCCGGCGCGCCATGAAGCGCGCCGTGCAGTCGGCGATGCGGCTCGGCGCCCAGGGTATCCGCATCAACTGCTCGGGTCGCCTGGGCGGCGCCGAGATCGCCCGCATGGAATGGTACCGCGAGGGCCGGGTGCCGCTGCATACGCTGCGCGCCGATATCGACTACGGCACCGCCACCGCCTTCACCACCTTCGGCACCTGCGGCGTCAAGGTCTGGGTGTTCAAGGGCGAGATCATGGCGCACGACCCGATGGCGCACGACAAGCGCGCCGAGGAGGCTGCGCCGCAGCGTACGCCGACGCGCGTCGAGCGCGAGCAGAGGGACGCGTAATTCGCCATGCTGCAACCGAAACGCACAAAGTACCGCAAGGCCTTCAAGGGCCGCATCCACGGCGCCGCCAAGGGTGGGTTCAACCTCGACTTCGGTTCCTACGGGCTGAAGGCGATGGAGCCCGATCGCCTGACGGCACGCCAGATCGAGGCGGCCCGCCGTGCCATCACGCGCCACATGAAGCGCGCCGGCCGCGTGTGGATCCGGGTGTTCCCGGACGTGCCGATCTCCAAGAAGCCGGCCGAGGTCCGCATGGGCTCGGGCAAGGGCGCGCCCGAGTTCTGGGCCGCGCGCGTGAAGCCCGGCCGCGTGCTGTTCGAGCTCGACGGCGTGTCGGTGACGATTGCGCGCGAGGCGCTCGAGCTCGCCGCCGCCAAGCTGCCGATCAAGACGCGCTTCGTCGCGCGCATCGGCGCCTAGGGGAGAAGGAAGGGAGCCATGAAGGCCAGCGATCTGCGTCCCCGCACCAACGACCAGCTCAAGGAAGAGCTGGGCAACCTGCGCAAGGAAGCATTCAACCTGCGCTTCCAGAAGTCCAGCGGCCAGCTGCAGAAGACCGCCCGTTCGCGCCAGGTCCGGCGCGACATCGCCCGCATCAAGACGGTGCTGGGCGAGAAGGCCGCAGGTTAAGGAGCCGTAAATGCCGAAGCGAATTCTCGAAGGCGTCGTCGTCAGCGACAAGATGGACAAGACCATCGTCGTGAAGGTCGAGCGCCGCGTCCAGCATCCGATCTACAAGAAGTTCATCCGGCGGTCGAAGAAGTACCACGCCCACGACGAGACCAACGCCTTCAAGGGCAAGGTCGGTCAGAACGTGCGTATCCGCGAGTGCCGGCCCCTGTCTCGCACCAAGAACTGGGAAGTTCTGGTCGAAGGCGCCCAGGCCTAGCGCGACGGAGCGACGATCATGATCCAGATGCGAACCAATCTCGAGGTTGCCGACAACTCGGGCGCCCGCCGGGTCCAGTGCATCAAGGTGCTGGGCGGCTCGCGCCGCAAGTACGCAAGCGTCGGCGATGTCATCGTCGTCTCCATCAAGGAGGCGATCCCGCGCGGCCGCGTCAAGAAGGGCGAGGTCCATCGCGCCGTCATCGTGCGCACGTCGTTCCCGCTGCGCCGCGTCGACGGCAGCGCGATCCGCTTCGACCGCAATGCCGCGGTGCTCATCAGCAAGCAGGACGAGCCGATCGGCACCCGCATCTTCGGGCCGGTGACGCGCGAGCTTCGCGCCAAGAAGTTCATGAAGATCATCTCGCTCGCGCCGGAAGTCCTCTAGGAGCCGCCATGTCCGTCAAGCTCAAGATCAGGAAGGGCGACCGGGTGAAGGTCATAGCCGGCCGCAGCAAGGGCCGGGTCGGCGACGTCCTGCGCGTGCTGCCGACCGAGCAGCGCGTGGTCGTCTCCGGAGTGAACGTCATCAAGCGCCACACCAAGCCGAGCCGGACCGACGCCGGCGGCATCATCGAACGCGAGGCCGCGATCCACGTCTCCAACGTGGCCCTGCTGGATCCCAAGTCGGACAAGCCGACGAAGATCGGTTTCCGCTTCCTGGAAGACGGCCGCAAGGTGCGCATCGCGCGCGCCTCCGGCGAGACCATCGACCGCTAGGAGAACGGGCCATGCCCGCGCGACTGCAAGAACGCTACACCAGCACCATCCGCGAAGCGCTGACCAAGGAGTTCTCCTACCAGAACGCCTTCGAGGTGCCGAAGCTCGACAAGATCGTCGTCAACATGGGCGTCGGCGAGGCGGTCAACGACCGCAAGGCCGTCGACGGCGCGGTCGCCGACCTGACGGCGATCACCGGCCAGCGGCCGGTGATCACCAAGTCGCGCAAGTCGATCGCCACCTTCAAGCTGCGCGAGGGCATGGCGATCGGCGCCAAGGTCACCCTGCGCCGCGACCGCATGTACGAGTTCGTCGACCGTCTGGTGAACATCGCCCTGCCTCGCGTCCGCGACTTCCGCGGCCTGAACGGCAAGTCGTTCGACGGCAACGGCAACTATGCCATGGGCTTGAAGGAGCAGATCGTGTTCCCGGAGATCGACTACGACAAGGTCGACCTGGTGCGCGGCATGGACATCATCATCTGCACGACGGCGAAGACCGACGCGGAAGCCAGGGCGCTTCTGAAGGCCTTCGACTTCCCGTTCGTGAACTGAGGCCGGAGAATCACATGGCCAAGACGAGTTCGGTCGAGAAGAACAACCGGCGCACCAGGATGGCGAAGCAGTTCGCTGCCAAGCGCGCCCAGCTCAAGGAAATGGCGGTCGACGACACGCTGTCGCCGGAGGAACGCTTCGGCGCGCGGCTCAAGCTCGCCGAGCTGCCGCGCAACTCCTCGCCGACGCGCATTCGCAATCGCTGCGAGATCACGGGCCGCCCGCGGGCCGTCTATCGCAAGTTCAAGCTGTCGCGCCTGGCGCTGCGACAGCTCGCTTCGCAGGGCGCATTGCCCGGCGTCGTGAAGTCGAGCTGGTAACGGGGGACCGTAGATCATGGCGATGACAGATCCCGTCGGTGACTTGCTGACCCGCATCCGCAACGGCCAGTCGGCGCGTCTCGACAGCGTGACGGTGCCGGCCTCGCGCCTGCGGTCGAACGTTCTCGATGTACTGCAGCGCGAAGGCTATATTCGCGGGTGGTTCGAGGAAGAGCTGCGGCCGGGCGTCAAGGAGCTTCGCGTCGAGCTGAAGTACGACAACGGCCGGCCGGTGATCCGCGAGATCAAGCGCGTCTCGACCCCGGGTCGCCGCGTCTACTCCAAGATCCGCGAGCTGCCGCGTCACTTCAACGGTCTCGGCATCTCGATCCTGTCCACGCCGCGCGGCGTCATGTCCGACGCCGAGGCGCGTGCCGCCAATGTCGGCGGCGAAGTCATCTGCAAGGTGTTCTGACCATGTCGCGAGTCGGCAAGAACCCGGTGGCCATCCCGGCGGGCGTCACCATCGACCTCAGGGGCCAGCATCTCAAGGCCAAGGGCAAGCGTGGCGAGCTCGAGCTGATGGTGCACGACGACGTGTCGGTCGCCCGTGACGGCGACATGCTCGTCTTCAAGCCGCGCACCGACAGCCGTCGCGCCCGCACCCAGTGGGGCACCGCCCGCAACCTGGCCAGCAACCTGGTGAAGGGCGTGTCGGACGGTTTCACGATCAATCTCGAGATCACCGGCGTGGGCTATCGCGCCCAGGCCGACGCCAAGCTGCTGAAGCTGCAGCTCGGTTACAGCCACGACGTCGAGGTCGCCATTCCAGCCGGTATCCAGATCAAGGCGGTCAAGCCGACCGAGGTCGAGATCACCGGGTCGGATCGCCAGAAGGTCGGTCAGCTGGCCGCGGAGATCCGCAGCCTGCGTCCGCCCGAGCCCTACAAGGGCAAGGGCATCAGGTACTCGACCGAGAAGATCCGTCGCAAGGAAGGCAAGAAGAAGTAAGGCGAGGCCACCATGTCCGATCGCAATGCCCTATTCGCCCGCCGTCGGCGGCGCACGCGCCACGCGCTGCGCCAGGCCTCCGGCGGCCGCCCGCGCCTCAGCGTGTTCCGCTCCGGCAAGCACATCTATGCCCAGGTCATCGACGATCTGAAGGGCGCCACCCTGGCCTCTGCCTCCTCGCTCGACGAAGGGGTCAAGGGCCGGATCAAGACCGGTGCCGACAAGAATGCGGCGACCGAGGTCGGCAAGCTGATCGCCGAGCGTGCCATCGCCGCCGGCGTCAAGGAAGTCATCTTCGACCGCGGCGGTTACATGTTCCACGGCCGCGTCGCGGCGCTGGCCAATGCCGCCCGTGAGGGCGGCCTGTCGTTCTGAGGAGTTAGCACATGGCTCGTTCACCCGGTGGTTCCGGCCGTGGCCCGCGCGATCGTGATCGTGGCCGCGATCGCGGCCACGACGAAGAGAATGAACTGAAGGACAAGTTGGTCACGATCAATCGCGTGGCCAAGGTCGTGAAAGGCGGCCGGCGCTTCGCCTTCGCGGCGATCGTCGTCGTCGGCGACCAGCGTGGCCGGGTTGGCCATGGCGCCGGCAAGGCGCGCGAGGTGCCCGAGGCGATCCGCAAGGCGACCGAGGCGGCCAAGCGCGGCCTGGTCCGCATCCCGTTGCGCGACGGCCGCACGCTGCATCACGACGTCAAGGGCCGTTTCGGCGCCGGCAAGGTGACGCTGCGCGCCGCTCCGGCCGGTACCGGCATCATCGCCGGCGGTCCGATGCGCGCCGTGTTCGAGACGCTCGGCGTCAAGGACATCGTCGCCAAGTCGGTCGGCACGTCCAACCCGCACAACATGATCAAGGCGACGTTCGCCGCCCTGCAGCTGCTCAACTCGCCGCGCATGGTCGCCACGCGCCGCGGCAAGAAGGTGGGTGACCTGCTCGGTCGTCGTGACGACACCGTGGTCGAGGCAGCCGCCTGAGGCGGATCGAGGGGTAAGGCATCATGGCCAGCGAGAAGAAGATCAAGATCACCCAGACCGGCAGCCCGATCGGCCGCACGGCCGATCAGCGCGGGACGCTGGTTGGTCTTGGCCTGAACAAGCTCCATCGCAGCCGCGAGCTCGTCGATACGCCCGAGGTGCGCGGCATGATCAACAAGGTGCGCCATCTCGTGCGCATCGACGAAGAGGCGAAGTGACCGGCCGGATGCCGGCGCACGCGCAGGGGACAGGACGATGAGACTGAACGAGATTGCCGACAATCCGGGCGCCCGCAAGCGGCGCATGCGCGTCGGCCGCGGCATCGGCTCGGGCAAGGGCAAGACCGCGGGCCGCGGCGTCAAGGGCCAGAAGTCGCGTACCGGCGTCGCCATCAAGGGCTTCGAGGGCGGCCAGATGCCGCTCTATCGGCGCATTCCCAAGCGCGGCTTCAGGCCGCCGAACCAGAAGCAGTGGCAGGAGGTCAATCTCGGCACGCTGCAGAAGGCGATCGACGAGAACCGCCTGGATGTCGGCAAGACGATCGACGCCGCCGCCATGCAGGCCGCCGGGCTGTTCAAGAATGCGTTGGACGGGGTTCGCCTCCTTGGCAAAGGCGAGATCAAGACCAAGATCGAGGTGAAGGTTGCCGGTGCCTCGGCGTCGGCGATCGCCGCGGTCGAGAAGGCCGGCGGCAAGGTCGAGCTGCCGCCCAAGCCCGAGGCCGAGGCGGCCTGAGCCAGACGGCGCAGGAGGGGGCCAGCGGCCCCTGTCGTGTCGTTGTCGTCCACGCGTGAGGGTCCATGGCATCCGCCGCCGAACAACTTGCATCCAACCTCAACTGGGGCGCAATCGGCAAGGCGACCGAGCTGAAGAAGCGCCTGTGGTTCACCGTGGCCGCGCTCGTCGTGTTCCGCGTCGGCGCCTACATCCCGGTGCCGGGCGTCGATCCGCACGCCCTGGCCGAGATCTTCGCCCAGAACGCCGGCGGCATCGCCGGCATGCTCGATGTGTTCTCCGGCGGCTCGATCGGCCGCATGTCGGTGCTGGCGCTGTCGATCATGCCGTACATCTCGGCCTCCATCATCATGCAGATCCTGACGTCGGTCGTGCCGACGCTCGAGGCGCTGAAGAAGGAGGGCGAGGCCGGCCGCAAGAAGATCAACCAGTACACGCGGTACGGCACGGTGGTCCTGGCGACCTTCCAGGCCTACGGCATCGCCGTCGGCCTGGAGAGCCAGGTCGCCACGGCCGGGCCGGTCGTGATCGACCCGGGCCTGTTCTTCAGGTTCGTGACCGTGGTCACCCTGGTCGGCGGCACCCTGTTCCTGATGTGGCTCGGCGAGCAGATCACCGCCCGTGGCGTCGGTAACGGCATTTCCCTGATCATCTTCGCCGGCATCGTCGCGGCGCTGCCCACCGCCCTGGTTCAGACCCTCGAGCTCGGCCGCACCGGCGCCCTGTCGGCCCTGTTCATCATTGCGATGGCGATCGGCGTCGTGGCGGTCGTGGCCGTCGTGGTGTTCGTCGAGACGTCACAGCGGCGCATCGTCGTGCAATATCCCAAGCGCCAGGTCGGCAACCGCATGTATGGCGGCGAGGCCTCGCACCTGCCGCTCAAGATCAACACCGCGGGCGTCATCCCGCCGATCTTCGCCTCCTCGCTGCTGCTCTTCCCGGCGACCATCGCCTCGTTCCAGGGCGGCGCCGGCGAGCCGGGCTGGATGCAATGGATGGCGACCTGGCTGGGCCACGGCCAGCCGCTCTACCTACTGGCCTATGTCGGCTTGATCGTCTTTTTCTGCTTCTTCTACACGACCGTCGTGTTCAACCCGACCGACACGGCCGACAACCTGAAGAAGAATGGCGGCTTCGTGCCGGGCATTCGGCCAGGCAAGAACACCGCGGAATATCTCGAGTACATCCTGACCCGGCTCACCGTGGTCGGCGCGTTGTACCTGTCGGCGGTCTGCATCCTGCCCGAGATTCTGATCGCCCGCGGCGGCGTGCCGTTCTACTTCGGCGGCACCAGCCTGCTGATCGTCGTCTCCGTGACCCTCGACACGGTCACCCAGATCCAGGCGCATTTGCTCGCCCACCAATACGAGGGCCTCATCAAGAAGGCCCGCTTGAGGGGGCGCCGGTGAACATCATCCTGCTCGGGCCACCGGGGGCTGGAAAGGGCACCCAGGCCCAGCGCCTGCAAAGCGAACGCGGCATCGTCCAGCTGTCGACCGGCGACATGCTGCGCGCCGCCGTGGCGTCGGGCAGCGAGCTCGGCATGAAGGCCAAGGGCATCATGGAGAGGGGCGAGCTGGTGCCCGACGAGCTGATGGTGGGCCTGATCGAGGACCGCATCGGCCAGCCGGATTGCGCCGGGGGCTTCATCCTGGACGGGTTCCCGCGCACCGAGGCGCAGGCCGAGGCGCTCGACCGGATGCTCGACAAGAAGGGCAAGACCCTCGACCGGGTGGTCGAGATGGAGGTCGACGAGCAGGTCCTGACCGAGCGGATCGTCGGTCGGTTCAGCTGTGCCAAATGCGGCGCTGGCTATCACGACACGTTCAAGCGTCCCAAGGCGGAAGGGATTTGCGACGTCTGCGGCTCGCGCGAGTTCGTCCGGCGCAAGGACGACAATGCCGAGACCATGAAGACGCGCATGGCGGCGTACCGGGCCCAGACGGAGCCCCTGCGGCCGTACTATGCCCGGCGCGGGGTGCTTCGGAAGGTCGACGGCATGGCCGCCATGGACGAGGTTTACCGTCAGATCACTGGAGTTTTATCAGGGGCTTGACAAGTCGAAGTTCCGTTGACTCGGGGGCGCCACTCCCTATAATCGCGCGCTTTTCCGGGACCAGCGAACAAGTTACAGGCGCGCACTGTCGCGCCATAAGTCTTTGAAGGAGTTGGGAAATTGGCTCGTATTGCCGGCGTGAACATTCCGACCGCCAAGCGCGTCGTGGTCGGGCTGCAGTATATCCACGGGATCGGCCAGGCGAAGGCCAAGGAGATTCTGGGGAAAGTGGGGATCGACGAGTCGCGGCGCGTCAACACGCTGACCGACGATGAGGTGATCCGCATCCGCGAGACCATCGACCGCGACTACGCGGTCGAGGGCGACCTCCGGCGCGAGGTGGCGATGAACATCAAGCGCCTGATGGACCTCGCCTGCTATCGCGGTCTCAGGCATCGCCGAGGCCTGCCGGTCCGCGGCCAGCGCACGCATACCAATGCGCGCACCCGCAAGGGTCCGGCCAAGCCGATCGCTGGCAAGAAGAAAGTCACGAAGTAAGCCCGAAGGAAGTCGCACTATGGCCAAGCCTGCTGCCGCCGCGAGCGGCGCCGCTACCGGCGCGCGTCCGCGCCGCAAGGAACGCAAGAACATCATCGCCGGCGTGGCGCACGTGAACGCATCGTTCAACAACACGATCGTCACCATCACCGACGCCCAGGGCAACACCATCTCGTGGTCGTCCTCGGGCCAGCAGGGCTTCAAGGGGTCGCGCAAGTCGACGCCGTTCGCCGCCCAGATGGCGGCCGAGAATGCCGGCCGTAAGGCAATGGAGCACGGCATGCGCACCCTCGAGATCGAGGTGCGCGGTCCCGGCTCCGGCCGCGAGTCGGCGCTGCGCGCCCTGCAGGCGGTCGGCCTCGCCGTCACCGCCATCCGCGACGTCACGCCGATCCCGCACAACGGCTGCCGTCCGCCGAAGCGTCGCCGCGTCTGATTCCAGCGGGGCGATGCAGGGTACGCATCGCCCGCTTCCTTCGATGTACTCACGGATCCCCGTCGTGCCGCGGCGTGGGATTCCCTGAACCAACCGGTCTAGAGAGGTAGCCCACGTGCTTCAGAAGAACTGGCAGGACCTGATCAAGCCGGAGAAGCTTGTCACCGAAGCCGGCGTCGATTCCGGTCGCACCGCGACCATCGTCGCCGAGCCGCTCGAGCGCGGCTTCGGTCTCACGCTCGGCAATGCGCTTCGTCGCGTCCTGCTGTCGTCGTTGCAAGGTGCCGCCGTCACGTCGATCAAGATCGACAACGTGCTGCACGAGTTCTCGTCGATTCCGGGCGTCCGCGAGGACGTCGTCGACATCGTCCTCAACATCAAGGCGATGGCCGTCAAGATGCAGGGTGAGCGCGAGCAGCGCCTGTACCTGCGCGCCGTCGGCCCCGGCGAGGTCACTGCCGGCATGATCGAGCTGCCGGGCGATGTCCAGATCATGGACCCCAAGCATCTCATCTGCACGCTCGACGACGGCGCCTCGATCTCGATGGAGCTGATGGTCGCCACGGGCAAGGGCTACGTTCCGGCCTCGGCGAACCGCGCCGAGGATGCGCCGATCGGGCTGATTCCCGTCGATTCGGTGTTCAGCCCGGTCAAGCGCGTCTCGTACAAGATCGAGAACAGCCGCGTCGGCCAGGTCACCGACTACGACAAGCTGTCGATGACGGTGGAGACCAACGGCACGACGCGTCCGGACGATGCCGTGGCGCTCGCCGCCCGGATCCTGCAGGACCAGCTGCAGCTCTTCATCAACTTCGAGGAGCCGCGCGAGGTCCGCAAGGAGGAGCAGCAGGACGACTTCCCGTTCAACCGCAACCTCTTGCGCAAGGTCGACGAGCTCGAGCTTTCGGTGCGCTCGGCCAACTGCCTGAAGAACGACAACATCATCTACATCGGCGATCTGGTGCAGAAGACCGAGGCGGAGATGCTGCGGACGCCGAACTTCGGGCGCAAGTCGCTGAACGAGATCAAGGAAGTCCTGGCCGGCATGGGCCTCCACCTGGGCATGGAAATCCCGGGCTGGCCGCCGGACAACATCGAGGAAATGGCCAAGCGGCTGGAAGAGCCGTACTAGGCCGGTGGAAGGGATTTAGCTCATGCGTCACGGTAATCGCGGTCGGAAGTTCCACCGCACGGCGGAGCATCGCAAGGCGATGTTCTCCAATCTCGCCGGTGCTCTCATCAAGCACGAGCAGATCACGACCACGCTGCACAAGGCGAAGGACCTGCGGCCGATCGTGGAGAAGCTGGTGACCCTCGGCAAGCGCGGCAGCCTGCACGCCCGCCGCCAAGCGATCGGTTTCCTGCGTGACCCCTACGTCGCCGACAAGCTGTTCACCACCCTTGGTCCGCGCTACTCGGCGCGCGCCGGCGGCTACCTCCGCGTGCTGAAGGCCGGCTTCCGCTACGGCGACGCCGCGCCGATGGCCGTCATCGAGTTCGTCGAGCGCGATACCGCCGCCAAGGGCCAGGATTCCGGCCCATCGGCGGAGAAGGCCGAGCAGCAGGAAGCGGCGTAGGCCTCCTGATCGGACGTCGAGGACGCCCGGCCCAAGGCCGGGCGTTTTCTTTTGTGCGTGGCCGGAACGGTTGCCGCCTCCATTCCGCTTGTTCATAGATTGCGCCCATGGTCCGTTCGCAAGCCCCGGTGCCCGAGGAGATCACGTCCAGAATCGTCGCCGGGCGGTACGGCGAGGCGGCTGACGCCCTGCGCATCCTGGCGCGATCGGAGCCTTCGGTGGCCGTTCTCGTGGCCCTGGCGTCCATGACCCTGCAGTTGGGCGAGCTCGCCGAGGCCAAGGAGAGTGCGCTCGCTGCCGTTGCCGCCGATCCACGCGATCACGCCGCGCGCGTGATGCTGGCTCGCACGCGCACGGCGCTGGACGAAAGGGCGGCGGCGCTCGCCGATTTTCGCGCGGCGCTGGAGATTGCCGGGCTCGGGGCGACGCCGGCCGGCACCGGGCCGATCGCCGTTCACGCCCATCAGGCGCTGCACAATCTCGAGCAGCTCGTCTATCTGGAGCGGGCCGACAAGCTTGCGCCCGGCACGCTGCTGCCCGTGCCCGCCGGCGTGAGGGAAGCCGCGCAGCGCAGGCTCAACCAGTTGCTCGATGGCGCCGGCAGCGAGGCCCCGACGCTTCCAATGGGCGGACATCATGGTCGGGTGCTGGCCGATCCGCCGCTCGTGGTACACGACGAGGCACCGCCGGCCCGCTGCCTGAACCCGCGCAACGACTGGAGCGAGGTCGTGCGAGCCTTCGGCGGGGCGGGCAGTGGCGTCGCCTGCGTCGACGACCTGTTGACGCGGGAGGCGCTCGGCCAGTTGCAGCGCTTCTGCCTGCGGTCGACCGTGTGGCGCCGGCCGTATCCGCAGGGCTATCTCGGGGCGAATCCCGAATCCGGCTTCTTCAGCCCCCTGTTGCTGCAGATCGCGGCGGAGCTACGGCAGGCGGTGCCCGGGCTGCTGGCCGGGCACCATCTCAACTACTGGTGGTCGTTCGTCTGCCAGCATCAGCGACCGGGCATCGACATCCACGCCGACCAATCCGACATCAGCCTCAATTTCTGGATCACGCCGGACTCGGCCAACCTGGAACCCGGGACTGGCGGGCTGGACGTATGGGACGTCGCCGCTCCCGACGACTGGACCTTCGAGGACTACAACGTCGGCAGCCGGGACATCCATGCCTTCCTCAGGCAGCAAGGCGCCCGGCAGACCTCGTTTGCCTACCGCGAGAACCGGGCGTTGCTGTTCAGGGGCACGATCTTCCACCAGACCGCGGCCACCCGCTTCGCCGAGGGCTTCGAGAATCGCCGGCGCAACGTCACCATGCTGTTCCGACGGACGCGCAGCTAGGTCACGCTCCGCGCCCACGCGATCGGGTAGCGATTGAAGCCGCGGAAGCGGGCGCGGCCGCCGCGTTCGGGTGCGCCGTCGCGGGCCAGCCCGTCGAAGCGTTCGACCAGGCGGCCGATGGCGATGGTGCCCTCGAGGCGGGCCAGCACGGCGCCCAGGCACATGTGGACGCCCGAGCCGAATGCGAAGTGGCGGTTGGGCTCGCGCCCGGCGTCGAAGCGGTCCGGCTCGGGGAACTGGTCGGGATCGCGATTGGCGGCGCCGATGCCGATATGCAGATAGGTCCCTGCGGCGAGCACCTCGCTGCCGAGCTCGAGGTCGGCAGCGAGCCGGCGGTTGCCGAGCTGGTTGGAGCTCTCGAAGCGGAGGCCCTCCTCGACGCAGCTTCTCAGCAGGCCCGGGTTCTCGCGCAGCCGAGTCAGCTCGTCGGGAAAACGCAGGAGAGCATCGACGGTGTTGCCGATCAGGTTGGTCGTCGTCTCGTGGCCGGCGTTGAGCAGGAAAATGCAGTTCTGCACCAGCTCGTCGTGGCCGAGCCGCTCGCCGTCGATCTCGCCATGGATCAGCGTGCCCAGGATGTCGCGATCGTCGGCCGGCCGGCGCCGCCGCTCGGCCACCAGCCCGTCGAGATAGGCGGAGAACTCGGCAACCGCCGCGTTGCCCCTTTCCTGGCGCTCCGGCCCGGCGACCGGCTCGAGGGCGCCCAGGATGGCGAGCGAATGGCGTCGGAACGGCGCGCGGTCGCCCGCCGGCACGCCGAGCATGTCGCAGATCACCTCGACGGGCAGGCGAAAGGCAAAATCCTCGACCAGGTCCATGCCGCCCCTGTCGGCGTGCCGGTCGAGCAGCCCGTCGACCACCGCCTCGATGCGCGGCTGCAGGTTGGCCAGCGCGCGCGGCGTGAAGGCGGCAGCCAGGAGCTTGCGCACCCGCGTGTGCAGCGGCGGATCGTTGAACACCAAGCTGGTCGTATGATGCTTGTAGAGCGGCGTGCCGACGCCGAACTTGGGGCCGAACTCGGCCTTCTTGTCCGACCGCATGCGGGCGTCGCGGTAGCACACCGCGACATCGGCATGGCGCGAGACGAAGACGCTGCCGTCGGGCAGGCGCTTCAGCGGCGCGAAGCGGCGCAGCGCGTGATAGTAGGGGAAAGGATCGGCCAGGAAGGCGGGTTCGAGCGCCGCCAGGTCGAACCGCCGGGCGAAGGCCTCTGCCTCGGCCGCCGGCAGCTCGATCAGGGCGCGGTTCAGAGCTGCGCCTCCGAGAGCGCGAACACGGTGCGGCCGGCGGCCTTGAGCGGGCCAAGCTGGGCCAGCGCCGGCGGCAGGACAACCTCGGCGTAGAAGCGCGCCGTCACCAGCTTGGCCTCCAGGAAAGCCGGATCGCCGTCGCGGCCAGCCAGCCTCGCCTGGGCGGCGAGGGCGCTCCTGGCGAGCAGCCAGCCGCCCAGTGCCGTGCCGGCGAGGCGCAGGAAAGGCACCGAGCCTGCCAGCGCGGCCGCCAACTCGACCTTGACCGACTGGGCAACCCATCTCGTGGCATCTTCCAGCGCGTCGGCGGAGGCCGAGAGAGCACTACGGATGGCCGCCAGATCGTCGCCCGGGGCGTTCGCCATCTCCTGGGCAAGCGCGCGCATCTCGGCCACCAGGCCGAGCATCGCCTCGCCGCCATCCTTGGCGATCTTGCGGCCCACCAGGTCGCGCGCCTGGATGCCGTTGGTACCCTCGTAGATCGGCAGGATGCGCGCATCGCGCAGGTGCTGGGCGGCGCCGGTCTCCTCGATGAAGCCCATGCCGCCATGGACCTGCACGCCGATCGAGGCGATCTCGTTGCCGAGATCGGTGAACCACGCCTTGACGATCGGGATCAGCAGGTCGACGCGGTCCTGGATGCGGCGCGCCTGCTCGCGGTTGGGATGCTTCAGCGCCCCGTCGATGCCGGCGGCGGTGTAGTAGCCGAGTGCCCGCATGGCCTCGATCTGGGCTCGCATGGTCATCAGCATGCGCCTGATGTCGGCGTGGTGGATGATCGACACCGGCTCGGGCCGGGTGCTGCCGTCGTCCTTCGATTGCACCCGCGTCTTGGCGAAGGCCGAGGCCTGCTGGTAGGCGCGTTCGGCGATCGCCAGCCCCTGGATGCCGACCGACAGGCGGGCATTGTTCATCATGGTGAACATGTAGCTGAGGCCGCGGCCTTCCTCGCCGACCAGGGTGCCGATCGCGCCGCCGTCGTCGCCGAACGACATCACGCAGGTCGGGCTGGCATGGATGCCGAGCTTGTGCTCGAGCGATACGCAGCGCAGGTCGTTGCGCTTGCCCGGCCTGCCGTCGTCCTCGGGCAGGAACTTCGGCACGATGAACAGCGAGATGCCGCGCACGCCGGCCGGCGCCTCGGGTGTGCGCGCCAGCACGAGATGGACGATGTTCTCGGCCATGTCGTGCTCGCCGTAGGTTATGAAGATCTTCTGGCCGGTGATCCGGTAGTGGTCTCCTTCCTTCACGGCTTTGCACTTGAGTTGCGCCAGGTCGGAGCCGGCCTGGGGCTCGGTCAGGTTCATTGTGCCGGTCCACTCGCCGGAGATCATCTTCGGCAGGTAGCGGGACTTCTGCTCGGCCGACCCGTGATGGTGGATGGCGTCGATCGCCCCCTGGTTCAACAGCAGCACCAGGCCGAAGCCCATGTTGGCGGCCTGCCACATCTCCTGCACGGTCGCGGCGAGCAGCCACGGCATGCCCTGGCCGCCGAACTCGGGGTCGAAGGGCAGCGAGTTCCACCCGCCGTCGACGAATTCCTTGTAGATGCCGGCGAATCCCGGCGCCGTCCGCACCACGCCGTTCTCCAGCCTGGCGCCCGTCTTGTCGCCGTCGCGGTTGAGCGGCGCGAGCCCGTTGCCGGCGAGCTTGGCGGCTTCCTCGAGCACCGCATCGACCGTGTCGTCGGTCGCATGCTCGTAGCCCGGCAGGCTGGCGACGTGTTGCAATCCGGCCACTTCGCGCAGCGCGAAACGCATGTCGGCTAACGGGGCGGTATAGGTCATAAGCTTCCTCCGGGGCCGCAATATGCCGCGCTCGGTCGCTTTTGGCGACCGGCTCGGCTATTTTCGCTGCCATGACAGACCCCGTTCCGCATGCTCCCGTGCTGCTCTCCATCGACGGTCCGCGAGCCACCATCACGCTCAACGACCCGGCCAAGCACAACCGGCTCGATCCGGCCGGCCTCGGCCTGCTCCGGCAGGCGATCGAGACGGCCGACGCCGATCCCGCGGTTCGCGTCACGGTGCTGACCGGCGCCGGCGAGAAGACGTTCTGCTCGGGCTACGATCTCGGCTCGATCCCGTCGGGCAACGGCGCACGGCCGGCCGATGGCGAGAACAGCTTCGAGAAGGTCATGGACCGGCTCGAGGCGATGCGGATGCCGACCCTGTGCGCCCTGAACGGCGGCGTCTACGGCGGCGCCACCGACATGGCGCTGGCCTGCGACTTCCGGCTCGGCGTCCGGGGCATGCGCTTCTTCATGCCGGCGGCGCGCTTCGGGCTGCACTACTACCCGAGCGGGCTGCGCCGCTACACCCAGAAGGTCAGCCCGAGCTTTGCCAAGCGTGCCTTCCTGCTGTCGGAGGATTTCACCGACGAGGATTTGCTGCGCGTCGGCTATCTCGACTGGCTGGTCGATCGTGCCGACTTCGCCGGCCGGGTCGACGAGACCGCTGCCAAGCTGGCCGGCCTGGCGCCGCTGTCGATGTCCAACATGAAGCGGGCGATCGAGCAGTTCGCCCAGGCCGAGCCGGATATCCCCAGGATTCGCGACGGCATCCGCGAATGCCAGACCTCGGAGGACCTGCGCGAAGGCCTGTCCGCCCTGCGTGAGCGGCGGGCGCCGGCCTTCAAGGGGCGCTGAGGCGGTGGACGCAAATTCGCCACGAGACTGGTAGACTGAGAAGGTCATGCAGCGCCGCTTGGCCGCCATCGTCCACGCCGACCTCGCCGGGTTCACCCGGATGATGGAAGGCGCGGAGACGCGCACCTTCCGCCATCTGAAGTCGGCCCAGATCGAGGTCTGGCGGCCGGCGATCGACGCCGCCAACGGACGGCTGGTCGGGACGGCGGGCGATGCCATGCTGGCGGAGTTCGCCTCGGCCGTCACCGCGGTCGGCGCGGCGATCGATATCCAGGAGCGCATGGCGCGCTTCAACGAGGCGCTGAGCACCGAGCAGCGCATGATGTTCCGGGTCGGCGTTCATCTCGGCGAGGTGATCGTCGACGAAGAGGATCAGAACATCTTCGGCGACGGGGTCAATCTCGCCGCCCGTATTCAGGCGCTGGCCGAGCCCGGCGGCATCGCGGTATCGCGTGCCGTGCGCGATCTCGCCGAGCTCAAGATGGAATATACCTTCGTCGACGGCGGCGAGCATCAGCTGAAGAATGTCAGCCGCGCTGTGCAGGTGTTCCACGTCCGCCAGGCCAAGGCACCCGCCACGGTCGGCACGACGACGCGGATCGTGCCGGTGGTCACGCTGCGTTTCGAAGGCACCGATTCGACCAAGCAGCGGCATTCGTTCGAGCTCACGCTCGACAAGCTGATGAGCCGCAGCGGCGGCATGGTGATCGGCCGCGCCTCCGACCAGTGCGACCTCGTCGTCGCCCATCCGACCGTGTCGCGACGGCACGCGCGGCTGACCCTCGCCGGCGATTCGCTGACGCTCGAGGATCTCGGATCGACCAACGGCACCTCGATCGACGGCAAGGCGTTGAAGCAGACCGAGCCGGTGACGTTGCGCGCCGGCACCAAGGTGCGGCTGGGCGACGTCGACATGCTCGTGCGTCAGCTCTAGGGGCACGCCGCGGATGACCGGCCCCGACAGCCCATCGACCGACCCGTCGTCGTCGCAGACGATCGTCGCCGGGCAACAGGCACCGCCGGACGTCGACTACGTGGCGCTCAAGCCCGGCCAGGCGATCGGGCGCTACGAGATCGTCGCGGTGCTGGGGCAGGGCGGCTTCGGGATCACTTATCGCGCCCGAGACGTCCAGCTCGGGCGCGAGGTGGCGATCAAGGAATACCTGCCGTCGGCCCTGGCGATCCGGCAGGACAGCATCACCGTGCTGCCGCGCACGACCAAGATGGCCGACGATTTCGGCTGGGGGCGCGAGCGCTTCGTCACCGAGGGCCGCACGCTCGCCAGCCTCCATCGCGTGCCCGCGATCGTGCAGGTCTTCGATTTCCTGGAGGCCAACGGGACGGCCTACATCGTCATGGAGCTGCTCCATGGCCAAACCCTGGAAGACCGCATCGCGACCAACGGCAAGCTGGGCGCCGAGGAGGTCGACCGCATCCTGTGGCCGCTGCTCGACGGGTTGGAGCAGGTCCACGGCGCGGGCTTCCTGCACCGCGACATCAAGCCGGCCAACATCCTGCTCGACGCCAGCGGCAATCCGACCCTGATTGATTTCGGCGCCTCGCGCGCGGCGATGGCCGGCCGCAGCACGGCGCTGACCGCGATCTTCACGCCGGGCTATGCTGCGGCCGAGCAGATGACGTCGGCCAAGCAGGGCCCGTGGACCGACATCTACGGGCTGTCGGCGACGCTCTACCACGCCATCGCCGGCAAGGTGCCGCCCAGCGCCTTCGACCGCATGCTCGACGATTCGTGCGAGTCGCTGGCGCAGATCAGGCCGGCGGGCTTCAAGCCGGGGGTGCTGGCCGGCATCGACGCCGGCCTGTCGGTGGCGGCGCGCGAGCGGCCGCAATCGATCGCCGGCTGGCGGCCGATCCTGGCGATGACCGCGGCGCCGGCTGGCGATTCGACGATGGTGCTGGGCAAGGCGCCCGAGCCGACGGCCGAGGCCAGGTCGCAGCCAAAGCCGGCGACGAAGCCCGAGGAACGACACGTTCCGATCCTGGGCGGCACGCAAGGCGACGACGCGCCCTCACCGCCGCGGCGCACCGGCCTGTGGGTTGCCATTGCCGCCGTCGTGCTCATCCTGCTGGGAGGCAGCGGTTACTTCGCCTTCGTGCCGCGCGGCCCCGATCCCGTGGCGCTCGAGGCGAAGCGGCTGGCCGAGGAGGCGGCCGCAAAGCAGAAGCAGGCCGAGGAGGAAGCGGCTCGGTTGCGCGCCGAGCGCGAGCAGCGTTTGAAGGCCGAGCAGGAGGCCGCCGAGCAGGCGCGCCAGAAGGCCGAGCAGGATCGCATCAAGGCGGAGCAGGACGCGGCGGAACGTCGCCAGAAGGCCGAGCAGGAAGCCGCCGACCAGGCACGCCAGAAAGCCGAGCAGGATCGCCTCAAGGCTGAGCAGGATCGCCTCAAGGCGGAGCAGGACGCGGCGGAACGTCGTCAGAGGGCCGAGCAGGATCGGATCAAGGCCGAGCAGGATCGCCTCAAGGCGGAGCAGGAGGCGGCAGAGCAGCGCCGGCTGAAGGCCGAGCAGGATGCCGCCGAGCAGCAGCGCCGGGCTGCCGCCGAGGAAGAGCAGCGCAGGCGTTTCGAGGCCGAGGCGCGCCAGAAGATTGCCGCCGAGATGGCTGCCCAGAAGCGTGCCGAGGATGAGGCCCGGCGCAAGGCCGAGGAGGAGGCCGAGGCGCGCCGCAAGGCGGTCGAGGATGCCCGCAAGGCGATCGAGTTCGTCGCCGGCGCGTTCGACCATTTCGGCAAGTCGCTGATGATGATCGGGCTCAAGGACCGATCCGACGAGATTCGCCTGCAGGGCGTCGACGTCGTGGCCGACCCCGACCTGCATCAGCTCGCGGTCAAGGCGCTGGCGGCCAAGCCGCGCCACCTGCGCTGCCGTCAGACCGACCGGCTGACCGACGGCACGCCGCTCTATCGCTGCCTGATAACGCCCCTCGCTGCCAAGGAGCCGCTGGCCGACGTCCCCGACGCCGAGCGCGTCGACCTGGCCCTGGCCCTGGTCCGCAATGGCCTGGTGCTGGCGTCGTGCGACGCGCCGCGTTCCTATGCCGACGCCGAGGATGACGCCCGTGGCGGCAAGCAATCCCTTTGGGGTAGAGTGTCCGTTCCCGACTACAAGAAAAGGTGCTCAAAATGACTGTACTGGCAGCCGAGTCCCCCGTGCGTGCGTCATGGCGCAGGTTCGCGGTGGCGATGGTGGGAATGGTCGCGGCGCTCGGGCTTGCCACCGCCTGCACCACCAGCAGCGACGGCGGGCCCTCTAATCAGGCGATGGGCACCGTTCTCGGCGCCGCGGTCGGCGGCGCGGTCGGCGGTCTTGCCTTCGGCACTGCGGGTGGCGTCGTGGGCGGCGCGCTGGTTGGCGCGCTGGCCGGCAACCTTGTCGGCCGCGCGCTCGATCAGCAGGAGCGCGCGCGCCTCGCCCAGGCGACCCAGGTCGCCTTCGAGTCGCCGACCAACGTGCCGACGACCTACACCGTCGATCCGGCGCAACGCTCCACCACGGCGCCGCCGACAGTCGTTGCCGCCAAGGCAGTCGGGCCGGCGTCGAGCCGTGCCGACGGCAGCACCTGCCGGCCGATCGAGATGTCGGCGACCAAGAACGGCCAGACCACGACCGAGACGACGACGTTCTGCAAGTCGGCCGGCTCGAGCGAGCTGAAGCCAGTCTCGGTCTGATTAGCATTCCTCCCCTGCTCCGCTCGGGAGGAATGCGATCTCCAGCCTCTCCCGTAATCGGGGGAGACGTCCAGCACGCCGGCGCGCGCCACGATGCTGGGAAGATCGGGGCGGTACCCGCGCCGATCTCCATGGGAGGTGCGCCGTCTTACGGGGCGGAGGGGGAGAGCCTCAGGCGAGGTCCATGAAGTTCCGACGTCGGAATCTCGTGAATCTCGCCTGAGGCTTTCCCCCTCCGGCGCTGTGGGCGACCTCCCCCGTATGACATGTATGACGGGGGGAGGAGATGATGAAACGAACAGGGGTCGGACATGGCGGGCAATCCCAAGGCGCAGGCGTTGCGCGATCGGCTGGCGAAGGGCGAGTTCATCCTCGCACCCGGCATCTACGATGGAATATCGGCCCGTGTCGCCGACGGCATGGGCTTCCCGGCACTCTACATGACGGGCTACGGCGCCACGGCCTCGATGCTGGGTTTGCCCGATGCCGGCCTGGCGACCTACTCCGACATGGTGGGACGGGCCGAGATGATCTGCTCGGTCGCGTCGACGCCACTGATCGCCGATGCCGACACCGGCTATGGCGGCCTCTTGAACGTGCAGCGCACCGTACGGGGCTACGAGGCGGCCGGCGTTGCCGCCATCCAGATCGAGGACCAGGAGATGCCCAAGAAGTGCGGCCATACGCCCGGCCGCCGCGTCGTCCCGGCCGAGGATATGGTGCTCAAGATCAAGGTCGCGGTCGAGGCGCGTCGCCACGGCGAGACCCTGATCGTGGCCCGCACGGACGCCCGCACGGCGCACGGCCTCGACGAGGCGTTGCGCCGCGCCCGGCTCTTCGAGGAGGCAGGTGCCGATGTCATCTTCGTCGAGTCACCCGAGAGCGAGGCCGAGCTGGAACGGATCGGCAAGGAGGTGAGCAAGCCGCTGCTCGCCAACATGGTCGAGTTCGGCAAGACGCCGCGCGTCGAGGCGGCACGGCTCGAGCAATGGGGCTTCGATCTCGCGATCTATCCCGGCCTCGGCTTCAGCGTCGCCGCCGAGGCGATGCGCAGGGCCTGGTCCCATCTCAAGGAGCAGGGAACCAGCATCGGGGTCGCCGTGCCGCAGTACCGCAACATGCACGAATTGATGGGTTTCCCCGAGGTCTGGGACTTCGAGAAGCGATGGGCGCAATGAGAGACGTGCCGTGAACGGCAAGCAGTTCCTCGAGGTGCTGTCCCGCCTGCCGCTGCGCGTCTGGCTGCAGGCGATCGCCGGCCTGATCGCCTTCGTCGTGCTGGCGGTGCTGGGATTCGCCGTGATCGCGGGCGTAGCCGCCGTCGTCCTGGTCGCCATCCTGGTGTTCAAGGCGCGCGACTGGATCCGCCGCCTGTTCGGAGGCAAGCCGGTGGCGGGGCCGCCTGCCCATTCAGAGCGCAAGG
This sequence comes from Reyranella sp., assembly GCA_022844015.1. Classification (GTDB taxonomy): domain Bacteria; phylum Pseudomonadota; class Alphaproteobacteria; order Reyranellales; family Reyranellaceae; genus Reyranella. The sequence goes on from JALHMO010000079.1 coordinate 23,815, forward strand.
TGATCGACGTCCAGTACGAGATCGTCGATCGCAAGGACAACGGTCCGAGATCATGACCTCCTTCCCGGTTCCGCCGGGACCGGTTGCCTTCTCAGGCCTTCATGCCCATCGCCTTGGCCTGGCGGGCATCGAAGCTGCGCCGCAAATCGTCGTAGTGGTGGCCCTTCATGCCGCCGCGGACGGTGCCGGGCTCGGCAGTTTCGTAGAAGACTGCCCAGCTGTCGGGCAGGCGCCGCGAATCGGGTCGCGCCAGCCACAGCCGGTAGAGGGTGCGCTTCCTCTCTTCCTCGACATGGTCCTCGAAGCTCGTGCGCGAGTGCAGCATGGTGTGATTGCACAGAATCTGGAGATCGCCAGGCTCGAGGTACATGCAGAACATGTTCTCCGGCCGGCGCAGCACGCGGTCGAAATACTCCATCGCGTCACGCTGCAGTGCCGTGAGCTGGGGCACGCCTTCGAGCAGCTGCGCGTTCTGGATGCGATTGCGATTCCACTTGCAGAAGATGCGCCCGTCCCGGGCTGTGCAGACGGGCACCGCGTACCACGGTGCCTCGTCCCCGGATTGCTCGCCGTTGCGGCTGAAGGGGTAGTCGGAGGCGAGCGCCCGGGCGTAATCGGGCCGCTCGGCTGCCACCACGTCGAACGCAGTGGCTGCACTTGCGCACAGGCTCATGCCGCCGGCCGGTGCCTGATTGTAGCAGGACAGCAGCACCACATCGGCGCTGTCGACATGGAAGTCGAGCTCGGCTTTGGAGTTGTAGCCGCGGCCGCTTGGGCTTCGATAGGCCATGCCCGCGTCTCTGACCTCGGTGATGTAGTCGCTGGCGCGATTCTGCGGCCTGGCGACGCCGAAATGCAGGCCGATCGCCCAGGTCATCAATCGGAACTCGATCGGGCTGACGCCTGCGCGAGGCAGGTTCTTGACCAGCGCCATGCCGCGCCCGTTGCGGACCTCGTGGAAGGCGGCGGCGAGCACCGGGATCGATGTGTCGAGCGCGAAGTCCTCGCGCCTCCAGTCGAGGATCGGCTTGTCGGCGGGGCCAGCCCTCTGCACTGCGGCGCGCACGGCAGCCAGCAACTCGGCGCTTCCGGCGTCCGACAGTCGGCAGGTCCAGCTCCGGTCGGCCTCGACCTCGGCGACGGTCCAGGCGACGCGGGAATTCCTTGCCATGATGACGTCCTCCTTCATTCTGTCGTCATGCCGGGTCGGTGAAGCGCTTCGCCCACCACCTCCAGCCGTATCGAACGCAATCCTGCTGCGGATAGCGCGGCAGCTTCAACGAAATGGATTGACGATCCGAAGCTTGCCGAGCCGCCGGCCGTGGCTCAAGTCCTCCGACAACAGCTCGCGACAGCCCAACGCCTCGGCTGCAGCGACGATTGAACTGTCCCAATACGAGAAGCCGTGCCGCGCATGAATCTCCAGCGCCGCGGTTACGATCTCGAGCGAAATCTCCTGGACCGGGAAGCGGGCCCAGGCGCGTACGAGGCCTGCGGCGATGTCGTGTGACAGGGCGTCGGGTCGGCTCGCCCGCGTCGCCTGAACATAGAACTCCTGGAGGACCTGCGCCGACAAGGCGAGGTCGTCCGCCGCCAGAAGCGCGACCGCACGATCGCGTTTGGCTGTCTCGCCGGGATCGCGGCTTATAGAATAGAGCAGGATGTTGGTGTCGATGAAGCGTCGTCCGGTCATTGCGCTCGAGCTTTGCGCGCGTGGATTGCGTCGCGGGAGAGCCGATCGTTCGCCCGGAACGTCTCGATACGCCCGCGCAGCTCCCGCTCCAGCTTCTCGAGACGCTCGAACTCACTTTCGCTGCCCGCGAGGTCGACGAGGTAGCGTCGCACCAACGCGGAGACAGACGTGTCCAGCTCGGCGGCACGAATGCGCGCACGGCGATAGGTCTCGTCATCCAGTGTTACTGTGATATTCTTCACATTCTCACAGTTCCATGCCGAAGGCGGCAGGTCAAGGCGATCCCATCGAGCCGATGGCCTGTCATGAAGGCGAGCGCGCCAGGTGTGGTGCGAACTGCCCCTTGCCTCGTCGCGCGCGCCAAGGCCAACGGGGGGCTTGGGTCCAATCGCGGCTGGCCCGCCTCGCCTACACCCGGATGATCTTGCCCGGGTTCATGAGGTTCTGCGGGTCGAGCGCGCGCTTGATGGTGCGCATCGTGTCGAGCTCGATCTGGCTGCGGTAATGCGCCAGCTCGTCGACCTTGAGCTGGCCGATGCCATGCTCGGCCGAGATCGAGCCGCCGTGGCTCACCACCAGGTCGTAGACCGCGCCACTGATCGCGTCGGCATGCGCCATGAAGCGCGCCTTGTCCCAGCCCGGCGGTCCCTGGCAGTTGAAATGCAGGTTGCCGTCGCCGACATGGCCGAACGGAACGGGCCGGCACTCGGGCAGCGCCCGCTTCATCGCTGCCAGCCCCTCGGTCATGAAGGTGGGGATGCGGCTCACCGACACCGAGATGTCGTGCTTGATCGACGGGCCTTCGCGCTTCTGCGACTCCGAATGGTTCTCGCGCAACGCCCAGAAGGCGCGCGCCTGCGCCTCGTTCTGGGCGATCGCCGCATCGAGCACCTGGCCGGCCTCGAGCGCTTCGCCGAGGTAGCCTTCCATCTTCTCGGCAAGGCCGGTCGCGTTGTCGCCGGCGCGGCGCGGCCTTGTCGACGCCCATTCCATCAGCACGTACCAGTCGTGGCGCTCGGCCAGCGGATCGGCCGAGCCCGGGATGTGCTGCAGCACCAGGTCGATGCCCTGGCGGCTCATCAGCTCGCACGAGGTGACGTTGTCCTCGCTCGCGGCATGGGCGCCGCTCAGCAGGGCGACGGCGGCCTCGGGCGAGGGTACGGCGATCCACGCGGTCGCCGTGTCCTTGGGTCGCGGCCACAGCTTCAGCACCGCCCGCGTGATGATCCCCAGCGTGCCCTCGGCGCCGAGATAGAGGTCACGCAGGTCGTAGCCGGTGTTGTCCTTCTTGAGAGCGCGCAGGCCGTCCCAAACCTCGCCCGCCGGCGTCACCACCTCGAGGCCGAGCACGAGCTGGCGGGCGTTGCCGTAGTGCAGCACGTGCACGCCGCCGGCATTGGTCGAGAGGTTGCCGCCGATGGTGCAGCTGCCCTGGGCAGCGAGGCTCAACGGAAACAGCCGGTCGTGTTGTGCCGCCGCCTCCTGGATGGTCTCGAGCACCACGCCCGCCTCGACCGTCATGGTGTAGCCGATCGGGTCGATCTCGAGGATGCGGTTCATTCGGTTGAGCGACAGCACGATCTCGCGCCCGCTCTGGTCGGGCGTTCCGCCGCCCGCCATCCCGGTGTTGCCGCCCTGGGGCACGATCGCGACCTTCTCGGCTGCGCACAGCTTGACCACGGCGGCGACCTCCTCGGTAGTGGCCGGCCTGACCACAGCCAGGGCTGCGCCGAGGTAGTTGTCGCGCCAGTCGGTGAGATAAGGGTGCTTGGCCTGCTGGTCGGTGACTAGGCCGCGCTCGCCGACGATGGCAGCGAGCTTGTCCAGGAATGCGCTCATCGGGTCACCGCATGCGCTGGGAGCGCGCCACTCCAGTGGCGCTCTTCTTGGCGATCACACATACCGTGAGCGCCACTGGAGTGGCGCGCTCATGGGCGCTAACTTTGCTCGAAGGCCCAACAAATTCCTCATCCTGAGGAGGTCGCGCAGCGGCCGCCTCGAAGGATGGGCCACACACGAAATCGCGCAAACAGCAGTGTCGCAGCACTCGTCGTGTTGCCGACCCTTCGAGACGCGGCCCTGCAGGCCGCTCCTCAGGGTGAGGATTCTTTGGAAGTTAGCGCCTATGAGTGGCGCGCTCCCAGCCATACCTGTCACAGCCGCAGGATCTTTCCCGGGTTCATGATGTTCTTCGGATCGAGGGCGCGCTTGAGCGCGCGCATGGTGTCGAGCTCGACCTTGCCGCGATAATGCGCCAGCTCGTCGACCTTGAGCTGGCCGATGCCGTGCTCGGCCGAGATCGAGCCCGCCATGTCGCGCACCAGGTCGTTCACCGCCCGGGTGATGGCCGGCTCGTACTGGCCGAGCGTCTGGCGGTCCATGCCCTGTGGTGCTGCGAACGAGAAATGGATGTTGCCGTCGCCGATATGGCCGATCGGCTGCGGCCGCAGGCTAGGCAGGATCTCGAGCGCCGCCCGGACGCCCTGGTCGATGAAGCCCGGGATGCGCGAGATCGAGACCGAGACGTCGTAGCTCAGCGCCGCGCCTTCGGCGCGGGCGGCCTCGGCGACGCCCTCGCGCAGGCGCCACATGTTGCGCGCCTGCGCCTCGTTCTGGGCGATCACCGCGTCGAGCACCCGGCCGGCCTCGATCTCGTCGGCGAGGAACTGCTCGAGCTTGTCCGACATGCCCTCCGCGCCCTCGGCCTTCGGCCGCGACGATGACCATTCGAGCAGCAGGTACCATTCGGTGTCGGCCTTCAGCGGGTCCTGCGTGTTGGGCAGGTGGCGGACCACCATGTCGATGACGTTGCGGCACATCAGCTCGCACGAGCCGACATTGTCCTCCGACGCGGCATGCGCTGCTGAGAGGATCTCGATGGCGGCCTGCGGGTCGCGGATGGCGAGCCAGGCGGTGACGACGTCCTTGGGTGCCGGCCACAGCTTCAGCACCGCCTTGGTGATGATGCCGAGCGTGCCCTCGGCGCCCATGAACAGGTGCTTGAGGTCGTAGCCGGTATTATCCTTCTTGAGCGAGCGCAGGCCGTTCCACACGTCGCCGTTGGGCAGCACCACCTCGAGGCCGAGCACGAGGTTGCGGGCGTTGCCGTAGCGCAGCACCTGCACGCCGCCCGCGTTGGTCGAGAGGTTGCCGCCGATCATGCACGAGCCCTGGGCGCCGAGGCTCAGGGGAAAGAAGCGGTCATGGCTGGCCGCCGTCTCCTGCAGCGTCTGCAGCACGCAGCCGGCCTCGACCGTCATTGTGTAGCCGACCGCGTCGACCTCGAGCACGTGGTTCATGCGGCCGAGCGAGAGCACGATGCCGCTGTGCGTCGGCCACGGCGTGGCGCCGCCCATCAACCCGGTGTTGCCGCCCTGCGGCACGATGGCGATGCCGTGGTCGTGGCAGGCCTTTACCACCCTGGAGACCTCGTCGGTGCTGGCCGGCCGCACTACCACCGCGGCGTTGCCCGAGAGCGAACCGCGCCAGTCGCGCACGAACGGCTCCTTGCCCGGATCGTCCAGGATCAACCCCTTCTCGCCGACGATGGCACGCAGCTGGTCGAGGACCGCTGGCGTCACCGGCACGGTGGGGATGCTGGGAACGACGACTGTATCGGGCATGTTTCCTCCGTTGGGCGAGACTAGCGCCGGCCGCCTTTGCCGTCATCCGCCGCCGCGCGGCGGAGGCGGTCGTTGATCGCGAGACCCAGCCCGCTCTCCGGGACGGGCATGACGGCGATGCGGCCGATGCCGGGCCGATCGAGCGCGCGCATCATGGCGAACAGGTTTGCGGCCGCCTCGGCGAGATCGCCGGCCGGGCTGAGATTGAGCGTCAGCATGGCGCCCGAGGGTACGTCCGGCCCGAACGCCAGCAGGCCTTCGTCGGCGCCGGCTTCCGTCGCCTCGAGACGGACCGGCCGCGACGGCGCGTAGTGGCTGGCCAGTTGTCCCGGCGACTTGCGCGCGGCGTCGCCTGTCGGCAGGGCATCGCTCAAGGCGACGCGGCCGATCTCCGCCTCGATCGCCTCGCGCGCGATGCCGCCCGGCCGCAGCAGCACCGCCTCCTCGCCCGACAGGTCGAGCACCGTCGATTCGACGCCGACCAGGCACGGCCCGCCATCGATGATCATCGGCACGCGATCGCCCAGCGATTCGGCGACATGCTCGGCCCGGGTCGGGCTGATCGCGCCGCTGCGATTGGCCGACGGCGCGGCGATCGGCCGGCCGGCGGCGCGGATCAGCGCCTGCGCCACCGGATGGGATGGAGCGCGGATCGCCACGGTGTCCAGCCCGGCCGTCGCCAGCAGCGCGATCGTCGAACCTTCCAGGCGAGGCAGCACCAGGGTCAGCGCGCCCGGCCAGAACCTCGACGCCAGCCGTTCCGCCGTGTCGCTCCAGCGCACGAACCGTCGCGCCTCCCCGGCATCGAGCACGTGGCTGATCAGCGGGTTGAACTGCGGCCGTCCCTTGGCCTCGAAGATCGCCGCGACGGCACGCTCGTTGGTGGCATCGCCACCCAGGCCGTAGACCGTCTCTGTCGGGAAGGCGACCAGCTGGCCTTCGGTCAACAGCCTGGCGGCCGCCACGAGGGTGGCTGCCGTCGGCTCGGCGATCGTCAACGGAACGCCCTGCTGCGGGCGATGAAGTGCGGGTTTGAGAATTTCGGCTTGCCGTAGGCGAGAGGCCGGCCGTCGGTGGTCACGACCTCGCCGCCGGCGGCTTCGATCACGCCCTGGCCGGCCGCGGTGTCCCACTCGTTGGTCGGGCCGAAGCGCGGGTATATGTCGGCCTTGCCCTCGGCGATCAGGCAGAATTTCAGCGACGAGCCGGCCTGGATTCGGTCGGCGACGGTCAGGCCCTCGCGGCGGAACCAGATGTCGAGGTCGCTGTAGACGGCGTGGCTGCGGCTCGCGCAACAGGTCAGCCCCTCGGCCGGCGGCGTGCGCACGGCGATCGACTGGAAGTCGCCGTCCTTCTCGCACTTGTCGGCGCCAAGGCCCGCCGCGCCGCGCCACAGCGTGTCGCTGGCCGGCGCCAGCACGATGCCGAGCGTCGGCCGGCCGTTCTCGATCAGGGCGATGTTCACGGTGAACTCGCCGTTCCTCTTGATGAACTCCTTGGTGCCGTCGAGCGGATCGACCAGCCAGAACGGGCCGTCGCCGATCACCGGCACGCGTCCCGCCGCCATTTCCTCCTCGGCGACCACCGGCGTGCCGGGCGTGAGACGGCGCAGGCCGGCGATGATGATCGCCTCGGCGGCGTGGTCGGCGTCGGTCACCGGGCTCTTGTCGGCCTTGTCGCGGACGCCGAGATCGCCGGCATAGATGCGCATGATCTCGCGGGCGGCATCGCGGGCGAGGTCGGTACAGGCGGCGCGCAGGTCCGCGGGAGAGGGCAGGGGCTGGGGCACGAGGGGTTGCTTTTGGAACGGGCGCCCTTATAGCCCATCGCTCGATGGCAAACAGTCTCCTGGGCGTCCTGTCAGCCCTGCCGGAAGAGCTGGCCCACCTGTCCGATCGCTCGGGCGAGCAGACGGTGATTGGCGGGCTGCCGTTCTGGCGCGGCCGGATCGCCGGCCGCGATGCGGTCTTCGTCGAGACCGGGCCGGGCAAGGTCAATGGCGGCGTCGCCACCGCCCTGCTGCTCGACCGCTTCGACTGCCGGGCGCTCATGCTGTGCGGCGTCGCCGGCGGCCTCGATCCGGCGCTCGGCGTCGGCGACATCGTGATCGGCACCAACAACCTGCAGCACGATCTCGGCCTCGAGCGCGAGACCGGGTTCGTCGCCATCCAACCCGGCAGCCGACCGTCGAAGGGCGACGACTGGGTCCCGGGATATCCCCTGTCCGAGGCTCTGGTGATGCGCCTGCGCGAGGCTCTCGACGGGCTCGTGCTGGACCCCCTGCCGGATGCGGTCGGCGCCGGACGGCGCGCGCCGGGCATCCATTTCGGCACGATCGTGACCGGCGACATCTTCATCAACTCGGAGACCACGCGCCGGCGCCTGCAGGACCGCTTCGCGGCCCATGCCGTCGAGATGGAAGGTGGCGCCGTCGCCCAGGTCGCGAGGCGCTGGAGCGCCGACATCCCGGTAGTCAACGTCCGCTGCCTGAGCGACCTCGCGGGCTCCGACAGCCACCTCGACTTCCGCGCCTTCCTGCCCGTCGCGGCGCGCTACGCCTCGCTGGTGGCGCACCGGCTGGCGCCGGTGATCTGACGTCGTCTCCTCCCCAGCTTCGCTTGGGGACCCCCAGCACGCCGGCGCGCACCACGATGCTGAGAAAATGGTGGCGCTGCGAGAGGGAAGCTCATGGCTGGGAGCGCGCCACTGGTGGCGGAGTTTACTCCGCCACCAGTGGCGCGCT
>JALHMO010000080.1 GCA_022844015.1 Reyranella sp.
CGCGCCACTGGTGGCGGAGTTTACTCCGCCACCAGTGGCGCGCTCCCAGCGCATTTTCATAGGAGTTCCCCACCGGCCCGCGGGCCGACCCGCCGTGTCAAGAAACTGGCGGCAAGCCGCCAGTTTCTTACTAGGTGTCGCCGTCAGACGGCGACGGAGGGGTCATGGGCTCGAGGCTCGTGGCTCATGACCCCTCCGTCCGCGATGACGCGGACACCTCCCCAGCGGAGCTGGGGAGGGGAGCTGAACGTTCCCAGCGCAACTTTGAACGGAACGCTCTGCGGTGACTCAGCCGAGCACGGTGCAACGGCGGATGACGCGCGGCTCGCTGGCGGTGTCGTAGCTTCCGGCCTTGTGCAGCAGGCAGCGATTGTCCCAGAGCATCAGGTCGCGTGGCCGCCAGCTGTGAGTGTAGATGCGGCAGAGCCCGACGATACGCTGGTTGAGATCCTCGATCAGCCGCCGCCCCTCGTCGTAGCCCATGCCGACGATGCTCTCGGCGTGGTCGCCGAGATAGATCGCCTTGCGGCCGGTCTCGGGATGGATGCGCACCACCGGATGGTCGACCGGCGGCACGGCCTTGCGCTGGACCTCGGTCATCGGGTCCTCGCCGTGCCGGCGGGTGCGCGAGAAATCGAGGTTGTGGACGGCACGCAGCGTCTCGAGGCGGCGCTGCTCGTCCGCCGGCAGCGCCTCGTAGGCCGAGTACATGTCGGCGAACGCGGTGCCGCCGCCGTGGCTCGGGATCACCTCGGCATGGAGCATGGTGCACTTCGTCGTGCGCCGCTGCCACGAGCCGTCGGTGTGCCACGCCATCGTGCCCTTGTCGGGGTGCTTGCCAGTGGGCCGGCCGTCCGGCCCGACGTTCGACAGCGTGTAGAGCTCGGGATGGGCGTTGGCATGGTACTGGTTCATGACGTGGACCTGGACCTCGCCGAAGCGACGCGCGAAGGCGACCTGGTCACCGGGCGGCAGATCCTGGTCGCGAAACAGCAGGAGCTGGTGCGCGAGGAAGGCCTCGTAGATTGCCGGGAACGTCGCGTCGTCGATCGTCGGCACCGCAAGGCCTCGGATCTCGGCGCCGAGCCCGCCGGGCAGGGGGCTGAGATCGAAAGCATGACCGGTGGGCTTCAGGGCGGCGACAGTCGACACGATGGCATCCCTCCTCGATTGCATCGAGCGTCCTCCGGTTTGCGCAGGATGACAACCTCCTTGTCGGTGTCGAACGCCGTTGTCTTCGCCGGCGAAGCGAGGGACGCTGCGCCGCCACCTCAGCCGGGGGAACAACCATGAGCAGCGACATCAAGCCTTTTCGCATCGCCGTCGGCGACGACATCATCGACGATCTGAGGGATCGTCTGCGCCGCACCCGCTGGCCGGAGGCCGAGCTGGTCGACGACTGGAGCCAGGGCGCGCCGCTCGACTGGATCCAGGACGTCTGCCGTTACTGGGCCGGGCAGTACGACTGGCGCCAGCGCGAGGCCGCGCTCAATCGGTTCGCGCAATTCAAGACCGAGATCGACGGCCTCGACATCCACTTCGTGCACATGCGTTCACCCCGTGCCGACGCGCTGCCGCTGATCATCACGCATGGCTGGCCGGGCTCGATCGTCGAGTTCCACAAGGTGATCGAGCCGCTGGTCGACCCGGCGGCGCACGGTGGCGACGCCGCCGATGCATTCCACGTGATCTGCCCGTCCCTGCCGGGCTTCGGCTTCTCGTCGAAGCCCACGACCACCGGCTGGGGCGTCGACCGCATCGCGGCTGCCTGGGCCAAGCTGATGGCGCGTCTGGGCTACGCCCGCTACGGCGCGCAGGGCGGCGACTGGGGCTCGGCGGTGACGAGCTCGCTCGGCGCGCAGGATCCCGGGCACTGCGCCGGCATCCACATCACGCTCGCCATGGGCGCGCGGCCCAAGGTGGACGGCCAGCCGACGCCGGACGAGGTGAGGGCGCTCAAGGGCGCCGAGTACTACGCCGAATGGGATTCGGGCTACTCCAAGCAGCAATCGACCCGGCCGCAGACGTTGGGCTATGGCCTGACCGATTCGCCGGCCGGACAGGCGGCGTGGATCCTGGAGAAGTTCTGGGCATGGACCGACTGCAATGGCCATCCCGAGAACGTGCTCGGCCGCGACGAGCTTCTGGACAATGTCATGCTGTACTGGGTAACCGCGACGGCGGCATCGTCGGCCCGGCTCTACTGGGAAAGCTTTGGCCCGAAGCGCCGCTCGGCCCAGACCATCACGGTGCCGACCGGCGTCGCCGTGTTCCCCAAGGAGATCGTCACGCCGGTGCGGCGCTGGATGGAGGAGCGCTACACCGACATCCGCCATTGGTCCGAGATGCCGAAGGGCGGCCACTTCGCCGCCTTCGAGCAGCCCGCGCTGTTCATCCACGATGTGCGCGCTTTCTTCCGCGGGTTGCGGTGATCATGTTCCTCCCCAGCTTCGCTGGGGAGGTGCCCCGTCATACGGGGCGGAGGGGTCATGAGCCTCAGTCCCGCTGCTCTCGACCCCTCCGTCGGCGTAAGACGCCGACACCTCCCCCGCGAAGACGCCGGGGAGGAGAATGACGTTTATGCCGCGGCCTGACGCACCAGGTCGGCGCATTTCTCGCCGATCATGATCGAGGGGGCGTTGGTGTTGCCGGCGACGATGATCGGCATGATCGAGGCGTCCGCCACCCGGAGGCCGGCGACGCCGTGCACGCGCAGCTGGGGATCGACCACGGCATCGGTCTCGCGGCCCATGCGGCAGGTGCCCACGGGATGCAGGTTGGAGACCGCGCGGGCGCGTATATCGGTCTTGAGGTCGGCCTCGTCGGCGACCTGCGAGCCGGGCAGCACTTCCTCGACGACGTAGGGCTTCAACGCCGGCTGACGGGCGATCTCGCGGCAGATGCGCATGCCCTGGATCAGCGCCTCGTAATCGTAGCTGCTCTTCAGGAAGTTGAAGCGGATCTCCGGGGCGGCGAGCGGATCGGGATTTTTCAGGCGTACCGTGCCGCGGCCGTCGGGGCGCAGATGCACCGGGCTGAGGTTGAAGGCGGAGAAGGGTTGCGGCACGACGCCGTGCCGCGAGCGCTCCTTGATCGCCCAGGCGAACATGTTGATCTGCAGGTCCGGACGCTCGAGCCGCCGGTCGCTGCGCACCAGCGCGCCGACGAACAGGCCCATGGCCGACAGCGGCCCGGTGCGGCCGATCGCATACTGGGCCGCCGCCACGAGGCGGCGCGGCAGGCTGATCGCCAGGTCGTTCATCGTCTCGGGGCGCGTGCAGCGATAGGCGACGTAGGTGTTGAAGTGGTCCTGCAGGTGCGAGCCGACTCCCGGCATGTCGCGCACCACCGCGATGCCGTGCTGCTGGAGATGCGCCCCCGGGCCGAGGCCCGACAGCATCAGCAGCTGCGGCGAGCCGTAGACGCCGCCGGAGACGATCACCTCGCGGCGCGCTCTTGCCGTCTGCAGGCCGGCGCGCGTGCGGTACTCGACGCCGACCGCGCGGCCCTGCTCGATCAGGACGCGGGTGGCGTGCGCCTCCGTTGCGATCGTCAGGTTCTGGCGCTGGCGGGCGCCGCTCAGATAGGCCTTGGCGCTCGACCAGCGTCGCGCCTTGCCGATGGTGGTCTGGTAGTAGCCAACCCCTTCCTGGGTGGCGCCATTGAAATCCGGATTGGCCGGGATGCCGGCCTGCACGGCGGCATCGTGCATGGCTTGCGCGAGCGGCGGCTTCCAGCGGTGGTCGCTGACCTTGAGCGGTCCGCCGACGCCGTGGAAGTCGTCGGCACCGCGCTCCTGGTCCTCGGCGCGCTTGAAGTAGGGCAGCACCGAATCGTAGTCCCAGCCCTCGCAGCCGCGCTGGCGCCACTCGTCGTAGTCGGCGGCGTTGCCGCGCATGTAGACCATGCCGTTGATCGAGCTGGTGCCGCCCAGCACCTTGCCGCGCGGCTGGTACATGACCCGGTTGTTGAGCTCGATCTCCGGCTCGCTGTCGAACATCCAGTTGACGCGCGGATTCGTGTAGGTCTTGTGGTAGCCGAGCGGGACGTGGATCCACGGATAGGTGTCCCGCGGGCCGGCCTCGAGCAACAGAACGCGGAAACGGCCGTCCTCGCTCAGTCGCCCGGCCACGGCGCAACCCGCCGAGCCGGCGCCGGTCACGATGAAGTCGTAGGTCTGTTCGCTCGCCGACACGTCTCGTCCTCCGGATCAGGACGCGCAGCGTCGATCGCGCAGCACGGCGCCCGCCGCTACGTCGATGGGCTTGCCCGCCGCCGTGACGCCATGCCAGCCCATGGTGACGATGCCCCCCGCGATATCGACGTCCGCCGCGGCGGCTTCCGCCCCTGTGCCGTCGACCATCATTCCGTCGCGGATCGCGATATCGTTGGCCATGGCTGGTTCTCCCTCACTTGCTTGGCGGCAGCTTCGGGAATGGCACGAACACGGTCAACCGAAACGGCGGTTGAAATCCGACAGGCGACAACCGGCGCCAGCTTTCCTCGACGCAGCCGGGCTGAAAATGGCTGGCGATTCCGGGCCGATCGTGCCCATCCTGACGGTCCCAATCCGGACAGCCAATGCGAGGTTACCGATGACCGCTGCCACACACTCCAAGGCCCGCACGCTCGGCAGCAGCGGGATCGCCGTTCACCCGATCGGGCTCGGCTGCATGTCGTTGTCCGGCGCCTACGGCAAGAGCGACGACGCGGAAGCGATCCGCGTGATCCATCATGCCGTCGACCACGGCGTCACGTTCCTCGACAGCTCCGACATGTACGGCTGGGGCCACAACGAGAGCCTGCTCGGCAAGGCGCTCGCCGGCGGCCGGCGCGACAGGGTCGTGCTGGCGACCAAGTTCGGCCAGACCCAGAAGCCGGGTGGCGCCAACGGCGTCGATGGCAGCCCGGCCTACGTGAAGGCGGCCTGTGAGGCGAGCCTGAAGCGGCTCGGCGTCGACGCTATCGATCTCTACTTCCAGCACAGGGTCGACCCGTCGGTGCCGATCGAGGACACGGTCGGTGCGATGGGCGAGCTGGTGAGGGCCGGCAAGGTGCGGGCGATCGGCCTGAGCGAAGCCAGCCCGGAGACGATCCGTCGCGCCCATGCGACCCATCCGATCGCCGCCGTGCAGAGCGAGTACTCGCTGCTCTATCGCGTCCATGCCGAGGAGACGCTGGCGACGACGCGGGCGCTCGGCATCGCCTTCGTGGCCTATTCGCCGCTCGGCCGCAGCCTGCTGACCGGCGCGGTGCGACAAGCATCCGACATCCCCGAAGGCGACGGCCGCGGCCGCCATCCGCGCTTCGCCGGGGACAACCTCGCCCGCAACCTGCAGCAGGTGGCGGCCATCGAGGCCGTGGCTCGCGACAAGCAGTGCAAGCCGGGCCAGGTGGCGCTCGCCTGGCTGCTCGCGCAAGGACCCGACATCGTGGCAATTCCGGGCACCAAGCGCAGCGAGCGGGTCGACGAGAACCTCGCCGCGCTCTCGGTCACCCTGTCGGCCGACGATGTCGCGCGTCTCGCGAAGGCCATCCCGCCCGGCGCTGCCGCCGGCTCGCGCTATCCCGAAGCCGCGATGAAGGCGGTGCATATCTGAGGCCAGCCGATCATATTCTTCCGGACAACGAGCGTCCCGCTCGCTCATGGTTCTCGAGGCGAGCGGAGACGCGTCGGCATGGATCGCCCCAGACGGTCCGCAAGAGTACATGAGCGAGCGGGACGCTCGCGGTCCGGAAGATCTGAGAGTTCGGCGCAGCAATGGCGGTCCCGCGGCGGCGAGACGCTCGGCCGGATGGCCTGACAGGCTCGCCGGGCAGGTGTAAGCAGGCGGCGTTTTCGTTGCCGAGGGGCTCCCGAACATGTCGGACGAGATCGTCTTCTATCACAATCCGCGTTCGCGCTCGCAGATGGTGCACTTGATGCTCGAGGAAGCCGGTGCGCCTTACCGGATCGTCCCGATAGATCTCGACAAGGGTGAGCACAAGACGCCCTCCTTCCTGGCGCTGAATCCGATGGGCAAGCTGCCGACCATCGTGCACCGCGATGTGGTCGTGACCGAGACGGCTGCCATCATCGCCTATATCGCCGACACGTTTCCCGCGGCTGGGCTGGCGCCGCCCATGGGCGACGCGCTGCGTGGTGCCTACTATCGGTGGCTGTTCTTCGGCGCAGGCTGTGTCGAGCCGGCCCTGCTGGACCGCATGATGAACAGACCGGAGGTCGAGCGGAAGTCGGCGGTCGGGTGGGGCAGCTACGACGAGGTCGTGGCCGCGCTCGAAAAGGCGCTCGCCCAAGGGCCGTGGCTGCTCGGCGACAGGTTCAGCGCCGCTGATGTCTATGTCGGCTCCCAGATCCGATTTGCCATTATGTTCGGTGCCGCCGGATTCAAGGGCAAGACGGTGTTCGACGACTATGTCGCGCGCCTGTCCGCCCGTCCGGCGGCTCAGCGCACCGCCGGAGGCTGAAGGCCGCGCGATGGCCGATCGGCCCCCGAGCCGGCGGTTGGCGACGATCCTGTTCGCCGACATCGCAGGCTACAGTCGCATGATGCGCGCGGCCGAGGAGCAGACGCTCCTCGACCTGCGGGCGCATCTTGCCGAGCTGGTCGGGCCGGTCGTCGAGCGCTTTCGTGGCCGCATCGTGAAGACTGTCGGCGACGGCGTGCTGGCGGAGTTCGCCAGCGCCGTCGAGGCGATGCGCTCGGCGGTCGAGCTGCAGCGCGGCATGAGCGAGCGCAATGCCGACCTGCCGGCCGAGCGGCGCCAGGCCTTCCGCATCGGGCTGCACCTGGGCGACGTCATCGTCTCGGACGAGGACGTGTTCGGCGACACCGTCAACGTGGCGGCGCGCCTGCAGGCGCTGGCCGAGCCCGGCTCCATCGTGCTGTCGGCCAGCGTCTACGAGCAGGTGCGCGACAAGCTCGCCTTTCCTTTCCGCTTCCAGGGCTCGCGCGCGCTCAAGAACATCGATCGCCCGGTGCCGATCTATGCGCTCGACGGCACGGCGTTGTCGGAGTCGGTCCCGTCAATGGCTGCGCCACGCGCATCGGCGTCGTCGCGCAGCGTTGTCCTCGCCGCGCTCGCCGTCATCGTGGCGGCGCTGGCGCTCGGCGGCACGATCGCCTACTTCGCCGGCCGCGACCCGCCCGCGAACGAGGCCGTGGCGGCCGGCAGCCCCAGGGTGGCGGAACCGGGCCTTTCGGTCGCCGTCCTGGTCCTCGCCAACCAGAGCGACGACGCCAACCAGGACTACTTCTCCGACGGCCTGACCGAGGACATCACGCACGCGCTCGGCCGCTTCAAGGACCTGAAGGTGATCGCCTATGGCGCAGTGCTGCCTTTCCGGAACAAGGAGCTGCCGCCGGCCGAGATCGGCAGGGCGCTGAACGCGCGCTATCTCGTCAGCGGGACGGTGCGCCGGATGGGACCGCGCGTGCGGGTCACCGTTCGGTTGACCGACACCGCCAACAGCACGCAGCTGTGGTCCGAGCAGTACGACGACGAGCTGAGCGACATCTTCGCCGTCCAGGAGCGCATTGCCCGCCGCGTCGCCGGCACGCTGGCCACCAGCCTGCAGCAGATTGCCCTGCAGCAGAGCCTGCGCAAGCCGACCGACAATCTCGACGCCTACGACCTGATGCTGCGCTCGCGTGCTCTCTCCAAGGAGGCATCTCGCGCCGGCAATCGCAAAGCGCGCGAGATGCTGGAACGGGCGACCGCGATGGCACCCGGCTATGCCGAAGCCTATGCCGAGCTGGCCGACGCCTTTTTCCGGCGCGCCGCCTTCGGCTGGTCGGAGTTCGCGCAAGGCGACATCGAGACCGCCATTCGGCTGGCCCAGAAGGCGATCGAGCTCGACGAGGAGTCGGTTCTCGCCCACAGCGTGCTCGCGCGCGCCTATACGGCGATCTCGAAGTACGATCTTGGGCTCGCGGAGTCCGAGCGGGCGCTGCAGATCAACCCGAGCGACTCCGAGGTGCTGGTGGCGCGGGCGGCGGTTCTGCTGTGGACCGGGCGCATCGAGGAGTCGATCGCGACGGCCGAGCTGGCGTTGCGCCTCAACGTCAGTATCGGGCCCGAGGCGTCGCTCAACCTCGGCATCGCCTATCTGCTGAACCGCCGGTACGCCGACGCCGTGCGGCTGCTCGAGGCGGCGCGGGCACGTCACCCGACCTATCCGCTGCTCGAGTTTCCCCTGGCGGCTGCCTATGCCGAGCTCGGCCGCGCAGCCGACGCCAGGGATGCGGCCGACCGCGCGAAGCGCAAGAACCCCCACTTCGAGCTCTCGAGCTTCGGCTCGCGCTTCCAGGACCCCGCCCTGCAACGGCGGGTCGAGGTCAGCCTGCGCAAGGCCGGCTTGAACTGAGCCCTACTGGATCGGCGTATCCTTCAGCGCCTCCCAGTTCCCGGCGGCACGGCTCACTGCCGCACTATCCTCGCGGAATCGAGCCTGCCCGCCGGTCCCGGCGAAGACGAAGAGCTTGCCATTGGAGATGATCCAGATCGTCGGATCGGCTTCCCGGCGCACGCCGCCCGCCATGTTCATGGCGCACGATCCACCGAACTGCGGCAAGTACTTCTCGGGGTTGGCCTTGAACAGGTCGCGGTGGTGCGCGTTGGCGAAGCGATAGAGCACACCGTCATAGACGTGCTCGTACTGGGCAATCCCGGGCGTCGCCGTGGACAGGGTGAAGTAGGCGACCGGGTCGTACCCTTTCAGGCCGACGCGGGCGGGCGTTTGCGCCACGGCGCGGCTCTCTGCCAGGATGCCGAGCGAGCCGATCGCCCCGCCGGAGACCGCGGCGCTCGCCATCGACAACACCGTACGACGTGTGGGCATGTGCTGCTCTCCAATGCTGTGCCGGCAACGATTGCGACCGGCCCGGCGGCCGACGCCACCTGCCTTCCAATTGGGGCGGGATGGCGGCGGCGTGTATACGCCGATGCAAGACGCAGGGAGTTCGCAGCATACATGAAGGATGGGGGAGCAGGCGTTGGCGAACTTGTGAAGTCAGGTCGGTTGAAGCGCGGGTAAACGGGTGGCATCGTCCATGCCATCATGACACGCAAGATCCTGGGCGCCGTATTCGCTGCATTCCTTCTGGCGGCGCTGACGGCTGGCTGTACCACGACTGGCTATACCGGTGGCACTGGCGGCCGCGGTGGCGGTTGGGAGAATTTCCGGGCTGCAACGCCGCAGCCTTTGAAGGACGCATGAACAGGACCTGACGGCGACTCGTGGCTGCGATGGCCATCTCGCTGGGCTGAAGGAATGTGCCGCATCGAGTGCGCTAGACGTCCTTCATGACGGCCCATAGGTCGGCCTTGCGCTCGAAGCCGATGCCCGGCGTGTCGGGCAGGGCGACGCGGCTGTCGGCCACGGCGCATTCGTCGGCAAAGCCGCCGAACGGCGCGAAGACCTGCGGATAGGATTCGTTGCCGCCGCACTGCAGGCCAACGGCGATGTTCAACGCGAACTGATGGCCGCCGTGCGGCACGCAGCGCCGCGGCGACCAGCCGTTGGCCTTCAGCATGTCGAGAGTGCGCAGGTACTCGACCAAGCCGTAGGACAGCGCCGGGTCGAACTGCAGGACGTCGCGATCCGGCCTGAGGCCGCCATGGCGGATCAGGTTGCGGGCGTCCTGCATGGAGAACAGGTTCTCGCCGGTGGCGAGGGGCGGCGCGTACTGGGTGGCGAGCGCGGCAAGGGCGAGATAGTCGAGCGGATCGAGCGGCTCCTCGTACCAGCGCAAGCCGAGGCCCGCGATCGCCCGGCCGAACTCGATGGCCGTCGGCAGGTCGAACTTGCCGTTGACGTCGACCGCGAGCCGTTCGCCGGAGCCGACGATCTTCAGCACCGCCTCGATGCGTGCCAGGTCCTCGGCAAGTGGCACGCCGCCGACCTTCATCTTGACGCAGCTGTAGCCGAGATCGAGGTAGTGCCGCATCTCGTCCTGCAGGCCGGCCAAGTCCTTGCCGGGGTAGTAGTAGCCGCCGGCGGCGTAGACCCACGCCCTGTCGTCACACTTGCCGCCGTTGTAGCGGTCGGCCAGCAGCTTCCACAGCGGCACGCGCCTGGCCTTGGCGACGGCATCCCACAGCGCCATGTCGAGCACGCCCACCGAGACCGAGCGCTCGCCGTGCCCGCCCGGCTTCTCGTTGGCCATCATCGCCGCCCAGCACCGGACCGGGTCGAGCAGGCCGTCGCCGTCGAGCAGGCAGTCGGGCCTGGCCTGGGCCAGCCGCGGGATGAAGCGCTCGTTCAGGAGGCCGTGCTGGGCGTAGCGGCCATTGGAGTTGAAGCCGTAGCCCACGACCTTGCGGCCCTCCACGACGAGGTCGGTCTCGATCGCGACCACGCTCGCCGTCATCTGGCTGAAGTCGATGTAGGCGTTGGCGATGTTGGAGCGGATCGGCGAGACGATGTCGCGGATGGCCGTGATGCGCATGGCAGGTCCCTCAGGCGGTAGCGGTGCGACGGCTTTGCCGCATCAGCAGCCAGGCGGCGATGATCGCATTCAGGACATTCCAGGCGATGCCGTTCAGGAATGCGGCATAGTAGGAGCCGGTCAGGTCGAACAGCGCGCCGCCCATCCAGCCGCCCAGCGCCATGCCGACGATGGTCGAGGAGACCGTCAGACCGACGCGGGTCGCCGCCTCGCGCGGCGGAAAGTACTCGCGGATGATGATGGCGTAGGACGGCACGATGCCACCCTGGAACAGCCCGAACAGGATCGACGCCAGGTAGAGCGAGGTCAGGCCGTCGGCGAAGAGATAGACGACGAGGGCGACGCACTGCAGGGTCGAGCCGGCCAGCAGGGTCATCACGCCGCCGACCCGGTCGGCGATCCAGCCCGTGGCGACGCGGCTCACGATGCCGAAGCCCAGCATCAGCGACAGCATCTCGGCGCCGCGGGCGACCCCGAAGCCCAGGTCGGCGCAGTAGGCCACGATGTGGACCTGCGGCATCGACATGGCGACGCAGCAGGCGACGCCTGCCACGATCAACAGGATCTGCAGCCCGTTGGGCGACAGGCCGAGCGCGTCCCGGGAATGTATCGCCACGGCGGCGGCGCGTGCTTCCTCGTGATCGGGCGGCCGGCGGCGCAGCGCGAGTGCCAGCGGAATCATCGCCACCAGGCAGAACAGCGCCGCGGCAAAGTAGGCGAAGCGCCAGCCGTGATCCTGGATCAGCGGCTCGACGATCGGCGGCCAGATGGTGCCGGCGATGTAGTTGCCCGAGGCGGCGATGGCGACCGCGAGCCCGCGCCGCTTCTCGAACCAGTGCGAGATGTCGGCAACCAGGGGCGCGAAGGTGGCTGCGGCGCTGAAACCGATCAGGACCTGGGCGGCACAAAACAGGGCCAGCGACGAGGTGAGCGGCGCCAGCGCAAATCCCGCCGCCAGGCCGATGGCACTCACGATCGACGTCACGACGATGCCGCGACGGTCGACCATGCGGCCGGCCAGGACGCCGCCGGCGAAGAAGCCCAGCATGTTCATCGTGTAGCCGAACGAGATGTCGGCCCGACTGACGCCGAGATCGGCCTGTACGGCCGGCAGGGCTACCGCGAGGAACCACATGCCGATGCCGCCGATCGTGCTCAGGGCGACGCTGGTGGCGAGACGCCGCCACGCATAGCGCGAATCGATGCCGTACACGGTAAGCCGGGCTCGTTGGATGATGTGCGTCAGCCGCCCGCCACGCCCTGGGTGTTGACGTAGAGCGCGTACAGGGAATGGCTGGCCGTCATGAACAGCCGATTGCGATAGCGGCCGCCGAAGCACAGGTTTGCGCAGCGCTCGGGCAGCTCGATGTGGCCGATCGGCTTGCCCGAGGCATTGAACACGCGCACGCCGTCGAGCTCGTCCGAGCCCATGCCCCAGCCGCACCACAGATTGCCGTGGATGTCGACGCGGAAGCCGTCGGGCGAGCCGCCCGGTCCGGCGTCGATCAGCACGCTGCCCTTGCCGAGCCTGGTGCCGTCGGCCGTCACGTCGTAGGACACGATGGTGCGGTGCGGCTCGGCCCGCGAGGCGACGACATAGAGCTTCTTCTCGTCGGGCGAGAAGGCCAGCCCGTTGGGACCGGCGATGTCGTCCGCCACCATCGCCAGCTTGCCGGTGGCCGCGTCGAGGCGGTAGACGGCCGGCTTGTTCTCGCTGTCGGCCTTGTGGCCTTCGTAGTAGCCCAGGATGCCGAACATCGGATCGGTGAACCATACCGAGCCGTCCGATTTCACCACGACGTCGTTGGGCGAGTTGAGCGGCTTGCCGTCGTGGGAATCGGCCAGCACGGTGATGGCGCCGTCGTACTCGAAGCGCACCACGCGGCGGGCATCGTGCTCGCAGGCGATCAGCCGGCCGCGGCGGTCGCGCGTATGGCCGTTGGCGTTGTTGGACGGCTTGCGGAAGATCGAGACGGCGCCGGTCTCCTCGTCCCAGCGCAGCACGCGGTTGTTCGGGATGTCGCTCCACAGGAGATAGCGCCCGTCGCCGAAATAGACCGGCCCCTCCGCCCAGCGGCAGCCGGTGTACAGGCGCTCGACCGAGGCGAGCGGCAGGCGGTACTGCGCGAACGACGTGTCGAGCACGCGCACGGAAGGATCAGGATAACGCTCGTTGGGCTGCCACATCTCGGTTCCCTCGCCTCGGTCTTGGGCCCGAGAGACTACAGGCTCGGGCGACGGTTTCGCGACCCCTCTTTTGGCAGGGCTGCCACTAATTCACCTTACCCTGAGAAGTCGCCTCCGCAGGAAGCGGCGGGTCGATGGTCTTTGGCTCATCAAGACCCTCAGGATTCGTCGGGCACCAGGTGGGATCGAAAGTCCATGCCATCGTGCAGAATGCGGACAACATCGATCCGGTCACTGCCGACGACCTCGAAAAAGATGACGTGTCGCGCCCGACGCGAGGTCCCTGCCGCATGCAGCGCGTAAAGTCGTGGAGCGATGTCCGGTCGAGGTCTTGGTCCGGCGCGAGAAGGGCCACTCCGGAGAGACAAAAGAGCGTTCTTGAGAATGCTTTCGTAGGCGCGGGCTTGCGTCTCGCCGAAACGATCCGCAGTCCAGGATACGATATCATCCAGATCGGATTCAGCCGCGAATGACAGTCGCACCTCCCACGGGCGGTGACTTGGGCTCACTCCCGCCTTTGATTGGCGCGATGCTTTGCAATCGCCCTGTCGGCTATCTTGCCAAGATGCTTGTCCAAGGCTTCAAAAGAATCGAAGCTTCTGTAGCGGCCTGCTTTCAGGTCATCCTGACCGACCTTGACGGCATCGCGAAGCGCTTTGAGCCGCGCGCGCTCTTCCATCTCGCGACTTTCCACCAGGCGCAGACCTTCACGCAGGACCTCGCTGGCGTTCTGATAGCGGCCAGAATCGACGAGCTTCTCGATCAGCTCGGCCTGATGGTCCGTAACGACGACATTGCGCGTAGGCACGAGAAGCCTCCTCAATGATTGGCAGGATATGCCAATGGCAGGCAAGGCGCAAGCGGTGGCACCGGCAGCGATCTGTCGAGAGCACGAGGATCGAGGTGCGATCAGCCGCCGTCGGCTCCATAAAGGGTCTTCGCCTGGTCGGCGCTGACCAACCCGAGTCGGACATCGCGCGCGACCTGCTCGCGATCGCGTTCCTTCGGGTCGCCGAAGCCGCCGCCGCCGGGCATCTCGACGACCAGCCTTTCGCCCGCGGGGATGGTCTGGAAGCCCTTCGGCTTCAGCTCCTGGCCCGAGGCGAGCGACAGGCGACCGTTGGCGCCGGGTTTGCCGCCGTCGCGGCCGCGGGCAGCGAACTTGACGCGCTCGAAGGTGGCGAAGATACCGAACGGCGCGCCCTCGCGATGCTCGACCTCCATCACCTGGCCGAGACCGCCGCGGTGGCGGCCGGCGCCGCCCGAATCGGTGCGGTACTCCTTTTTCCAGATGACGACCGGCGCGATGGTCTCGGTGATCTCGACCGGCACATTGCGCACGCCGGATGGGAAGGGCGTCGCCGACAGGCCATCGAGGCCGGGCCGTGCGCCGGCGCCGCCGGAATGAAAGGTCGTCACCATGAAGGGCCGGCTGTTGCCGATGGTGCCTGTCATGCCGTGACCGGCACCGAGCTTCAGGTTCCACAGGTTGCTGGTGCCTTCGGCCGGCACGCGGCCCGGGATCGCCTGATGCAGCGCGGCGAAGCAGACGTCGGGCATCATGTGGCCGATCGTGCTGCGTGCATTGACCGCGGCCGGCCACAAGGCGTTGACGATGGTGTTCTCGGGCGCCGTGACCAGGATCGAATCGAGCGTGCCGGCATTGTTGGGAATGTCGGGCGCCACCACGCACTTGATGCCGAAGGCGGTGTAGGCCTCGGTGTAGCACATCGGCGAGTTGATGCCGTAGATCGAGGCGCCCGAGGTGCCGGCATAGTCGACCGAGATGTGATCGGCATGGATGGTGACGGCGGCGTGCAGGTCGATCGGCGCGTCGTAGCCGTCGATCCGCATGTGACCCTTCCAGGTGCCGCGCGGAAGCTTGCCGATCGCCGCCACCATGCCGGCGCGGCTCCTCTCGACGATGTGCCGGCCGAGCTCGTCGAGCGACCCGATGCCGTGCTCGGTCATCATGTCGCCGAGGCGTTTCTCGCCGATGACGTTGCAGCCGATCAGGGCATGGATGTCGCCCTCGACCTGCACCGGCTCGCGCACGTTGGCGCGGATGATGCGCATCACGCTTTCGTCCATCCGGCCCTCGCGCATCAGCGGCAGCAGGGGCAGGAACAGACCCTCGTGGAAGACCTGGCGGCCGTCCGGCGACTGGCCGAGGCCACCGATGTCGACGACGTGCGTGGTGCAGGAGAACAGCGCCACCAGCTTGCCGTCGTGGAAGGCAGGCGAGGTGACGACGATGTCGTAGAGATGGCCGGTGCCCTTCCACGGATCGTTGGTCACGTAGGCGTCGCCCGGCTTCATCGTCTCTACCGGGAATTCGCGGATGAAATGGATGACGCTGCGCGCCATCGAGTTGACGTGTCCCGGCGTGCCGGTGACGGCTTGCGCCAGCATGCGGCCCTCGAGGTCGAACACGCCGGCCGAGATGTCGCCGGCCTCGCGCGCGCTGGTCGAGAAGGCGGTGCGCACCAGGGCGCGTGCCTGCTCCTCGACGACCGACAGCAGGCGGTTCCACATCACCTGAAGGCGGATGTCGGTGGGTGTGCTCATGTCGCATCCTCCAGCACGATCTGGCCCACGCCGTTGATGCGGGCCGTGAAACCAAGCGGCACGACGGTGGTGGTGCCATCCTCGACGATCAGGGCAGGGCCGTCGAACGCCATGCCCGGGAGCAGCGCGGCGCGCTCGTAGAGCGCCGCCGGATCGCGCCGTCCCGAGGCCGGATCGAGGACATCGCGGCGCCCTGCGGGAGCAGGAGACGGCGCGGCCTTCACGGGCGCAGCGGGCGCGGGTAGCGGCCGGTCAGTGGCGATCGACAGCGTCCAGGTGAGCGCCTCGACCTCGAGCCGCGGAATGGCGCGCCCGAACACGCTTTCGTAGGTCGCCTCGAAGCGGCGATGCAGCTCGTGTGCCGCTCCCGGGCCGAACGGCTGGTTGGGCAGGGCGACGGCGATCTCGTGGCCCTGGCCGCGATAGCGCATGAAAGCCTGCCGGGTCTCGACCAGGGCCTCGCCCGGGGCGGCCGGCCGCACCACCTGCTCGGCCTCGGCGCGCATCGCGGCGAACAGCTCGTTCAGCGTCCTGGCATCGAGCAGGTCGAGACGGACGTGACGCGTGCGCACCACCTCGTAGGCGATCGGCGCGCGCAGGAAGCCGAAGGCCGAGCCGACGCCGGCGCCGACCGGCACGACCACGCGCTTCATGCCGAGCTTGCGGGCGAGCCGCGCGGCGTGCAGCGGCGCCGCGCCGCCGAAGGCGATCAGGGTGCGATCGGCGGTGTCCTTGCCGTTCTCGACGGCATGCACGCGGGCCGCGCTCGCCATGGTCTCGTCGACGATCTCGGCGACGCCCGCGGCCGCGCCCTCGGCATCGGTGCTGAGGGACTCGGCGATCGCCTGCAGCGCGGCTGCCGCCTTGTCGCGGTGCAGCGGGATGGCGCCGCCGGCGAAACGCGTCGGATCGAGCCGCCCCAGCACCGTGTCGGCATCGGTGACCGTCGGCAACGTTCCGCCCCGGCCGTAGCTCGCCGGGCCGGGCATGCTGCCGGCCGAGTCGGGGCCGACCTGCAGGCGGCCCAGCGCGTCGAGGCGGGCGATCGAGCCGCCGCCAGCGCCGATCTCGACCAGCTCGATGACGGGGATGCGCACCGGCAGGCCGCTGCCCTGCACGAAGCGATAGGCGCGCGCGACCTCGAACTGGCGCGAGCGCTGCAGGCCGAGATCGTCGAGCAGCGTGAGCTTGGCGGTCGTCCCGCCCATGTCGAAGGCGACCGCCCTGACGAGCGCATTCTCGGCGGCCACGCCGAGCGCCAGGATGGCGCCGCCGGCCGGGCCGGACTCGACCAGGCGCACCGGAAAGCGGCGCGCCGTCTCGACGGTGGTGATGCCGCCCGACGACATCATCAGCAGCAAGGGCCCCGCGATGCCTTCCTTCCCGAGATCGGACTCGAGCGCACCGAGATAGCCCGCCATGCGCGGCAGGACGTAGGCGTTGGCGATCGTGGTCGAGGTCCGCTCGTACTCACGAATCTCGGGACAGACCTCGCAGGACAGCGAGATCGCCACGCCGGGCAGCTCCTCGGCCAGGATCTCGCCGGCGCGCCGTTCGTGCGCCTCGTTGGTGAAGCTGTGCAGGAAGCAGACGGCCACCGCATCGACCTTGCGGGCGCGCAACTCGGCGGCGACGGCACGCACGGCCGATTCGTCGAGCGCCAACAGCACCGCGCCGTCGGCGGCCACGCGTTCGGGCACGCCGAAGCGCAGGTCGCGCGGCACCAGCGGGTCGGGGCGCTCCATGTAGATGTCGTACTGCTCGAAGCGATGCTCCCAGGCGATCTCCAGCGAATCGCGGAAGCCCGCCGTGGTGACCAGAGCGGTGAGCGCACCCTTGCGCTCGATCAGCGCGTTGGTGGCCAGCGTGGTACCGTGCACCACCAGGCCGATCTCGGACGCCCGGCATTTCGCCTCGGCCAGGATGGTGCGCACGCCGTCGAGCACGCCGCGGGCCGGCGCGTCGGTCGTGGTGAGCACCTTGACGGCGTGGGCCCCGATGGCCGTCTCGAGCACGACGTCGGTGAAGGTGCCGCCGATATCGACGGCCAGGCGGGCCTGCATCAATCGTTCGCCTTGCTGCTGTTCCTGGCCATCCACCTCATGCCGAGGAGCGCGCGCTGCGGGCCTCTTGAAGCATGAGAATTGCGCACCTCGCCCGATGCCCATCCTTCGAGACGCCGCGCTGCGCGTGGCTCCTCAGGACGAGGACATTGACGTTCGATGCGGTCGAGCATCACAGCGCGACGCGCTTGAAGACCTCGACGAAGCGGTCGACATCCTGCTCGTCGTTGTAGACGTGCGGGCTGATGCGCAGCCGGCCGAGCCGCGGCGCGGCATAGACGTTCTCGGCGGCGAGCTTCTGCGGCAGGTCGTCGGACATGCCCTTGGGGAAGGCGAGGCAGAGCAGGTGCGGCGCGCGCAGCTTGCGGTCGAGCACGCGCACGCCCGAGTTGGCGAGCCCGTCGGCCAGGCGATCGGTCAGCATCGCCAGGCGCTCGACGATCGGGTCGTTGCCCCAGCCGGCCATCATCTCCATGCCGACTGCGGCCATCTCCAGGGTGATGAAAT
Organism: Reyranella sp.; assembly: GCA_022844015.1. Taxonomy (GTDB): domain Bacteria; phylum Pseudomonadota; class Alphaproteobacteria; order Reyranellales; family Reyranellaceae; genus Reyranella. The sequence continues at coordinate 17,777 of JALHMO010000080.1, forward strand.
GGTCGCGCTCGCCCATGTCGTAGCGCCGCGCGCCGTCGGCGTAGGCGAGATCGCGGAAATAGACCTTGGCCTCGGCCGACACGCCCTTGCGCGCCGGCGCGGTCTGCTCGAGCGGCACGCCGTTCTGATGGCGCCTGGCGACGTACATGAAGGCGCGGCCATAGGGGCCGAGCACCCACTTGTAGGTCGGGAAGATCAGGAAGTCGGGGTCGAGCGTCTTGACGTCGATGCGGCGCACGCCGGCATCGTGCGTGGCATCGACCAGCAGCGCCGCGCCTTGAGCCCTGGTGGCGGCGGCAATGCGGGGAAGATCGAGCGCGCCGCCGTCCGACCAATGGACCGAGGATACCGACACCAGGGCGAGCGGCGGCGCGCCGCGACGGGTCATCGCCTCGAGCACGGCAGAGGTCCAGTCGCCGTCGGCCGGTTGTGCCACCGGCTCGACCGTGAAGCCGGCCTCGTCGGCGCGGCTCATCCATTCCAGGACCGGCGAGGTGTGATCGTTCTCCAGCACCAGCACGCGGCTGCCGCGCGGCACGTCGAGCACCTTGCCGGCCGTCGACACGCCGTAGCCGACCGAGGGGATCAGCGCGACATCGACCGGCTCGGCGCCGATCAGGGCGGCCGCCGCCTTGCGTGCCCGTTCGTGCTGATCGGCCATGAACCTGGCGTCGAGCTTCCACGGCTGGCCCTTGCGGCCGACGCCGATGCGGCCTGCTTCCTGCACGGCAAGCGGCAGCGGGCTCCAGGCGGCGGCATTCAGGAAACAGACCTCGCGCGGGATGTCGAACAGCGCGCGTTGGCTAGGCAGCATGGCGGGACCTCGATCGACGGCAACTGCCGAACTGATAGCACGATTGGCGCTGCCGGCTGCCCGAATTGAGCGGGGGGCCGCCATTACCTGGCATACAATCGCGCGCGGGGCTGCCCGCGATCACCTTCGGTTCATCGAGCTCGAGGAGCGATCAGATGAGCCATCAATCTCGGTATCGCATCGACTGCCAGCCAGCCACCCTCCTGTCGCGGATTTTGTCGCGGCCGAGCATCCGCCAGCGCTTCGCGTCGCGCCTGAAACTGTGGAGAGGGCGTATCGATGCCCGCCGTCACCTGGCAGCGATGGACGTGCGCAGCCTGCGCGACGCGGGCATATCGCCTGCCGCTGCGGCGTATGAATCGGGCAAGCCGTTCTGGAAGCCGCTGGGACACTTGCGCTGAGAGGCGGAGAGTCCTCGAAAAAGTGGTCGCGACCACTGGAAATGTCTGCCAAGTAGAATGGGCCGCCACCGGAACCGCCCGCGACCTGCAGCGTTAATATGCAGGCGCGCCAAGCGCGGCCCTTCCTCGTGGGGGCTTTGCGGCGCGATTCTTCTTTGATGCGCAATGTGGAAACAGGATGACGCCTCCGGATCTCGATCGCACCAACGCCCTATTCCTCGACCTCGACGGCACATTGATCGAGATCGCGGCGACGCCGGACGAGGTCGTCGTGCCAGCTTCGCTGCCGGCGTTGCTGTCCGCCCTGCACGCGTTGCTGGGCGGTGCCGTGGCGATCGTCACGGGGCGATCGCTCGCCATGACCGACAGCCTGCTGAAGCCGTTCGCAGCTGCGGCGGCCGGCGAGCACGGCGTCTCGTTGCGCCTCGATGACGGCACACGCGAGGATGTGCAGGTCGATGCTGCGATGCCGCCGAGGTGGCGCAAGTCGCTCGCGGCGGCGGCCGAACGATGGCCCGGCCTGCTGGTCGAGGCCAAGCCGCATGGCGTTGCCATCCACTACCGGTTGGTGCCGGACCGGGAGGAGGACGTCTGGCGGTTGGTGCGCGCGCTGGTCCCCGACGATCATCCGACCTTCCGCCTGATCCCGGCGCGCAAGGCCGTCGAGATCGGTCCGCGCACGACCTCGAAAGGTCGCGCCGTCGAGCGCCTGATGGCGCATGCGCCCTTCCGGGGGCGCCGACCGATCTTCGTCGGCGACGATTTCACCGACGAGGCGGGCATGGAAGCGGCGACACGGTTCGGCGGCCAGGGATTGCGCGTGGCCGAGGTGTTCGGCGGGCAGCCCGCGGCGGTGCGCGCATGGCTGCAACGAGGTGTCGATATCCTGGGAGGCCGCGTCGCGCCGATCGGCGCTTCGGTTGCGGTGTCGCCATGAGCAGCCTCGATCTCGGTGTCATCGGCAATTGCTCGATCGCCAGCCTGATCGATCGCAACGGCCGGCACGTGTGGCATGGTCTGGGGCGGCTCGACGGCGATCCCGTGTTCAATGCGCTGCTCGGCGGCAACGATCCGCAAGGCGGGTTCATGGATGTCGTTGTCGCCGGTGCGAAGGACGGCCGGCAGCGCTACCTGCGCAACACCGCCATCCTCGAGACCACCATCGAAGGTGCGGCCGGATCGCTGCGGATCATCGACTTCGCGCCACGCTGCCGACGCTTCGGCCGCATGTTCCGACCGCCCATGATGGTCCGCCGGCTGGAGCCGGTCGAGGGACGGCCGCGGCTGCGCATCAGGGTCCGCCCGACGTTCGAGTACGGTGCACGCAAGGCGCAGCTCACGGCGGGCAGCAATCACGTCCGCTTCTTCAGCGACACCTCGGTGCTGCGGCTGACCACCGACGCCTCGGTCAACCATATCCTGCACGAGACGGAGTTCTCGCTCGATCGGCCGATCACGCTGATCGTAGGCGCCGACGAGAGCCTGCCGGAAAGCCCCGATTCGGTGGCGCGCAACTTTCTCGCCGAGACCGAAGCCTACTGGCACGGCTGGGTACGCGATCTCAACGTGCCGTTCGACTGGCAGCAGGCGGTCATCCGCGCGGCCATCACCCTGAAGCTGTGCAGCTACGAGGATACCGGTGCGGTGCTGGCGGCCCTCACCACGTCGGTGCCGGAGGCGCCCGATACGCCGCGCACCTGGGATTATCGTTTCGCCTGGCTGCGCGATGCATTCTTCACGGTGACCGCCCTCAACCGGCTGTCGGCTACGCGCACCATGGAAGGGTATGTCCGCTTCATCGTCGACGTCGTCGAGGATGGCAGCGCGCGCGGCGAGGCCGATTCCATACTCCCGCTGTTCCCCATCGCGCCCGGCATGGACACGACCGAGCGGATCGTCGATTCGCTGCCCGGCTACCGCGGCAACGGCCCGGTGCGTATCGGCAATGCCGCCGTCGTCCAGCGCCAGAACGATACCTATGGATCGATGGTCCTCACGGCGGCCCAGATGTTCTGGGACGAACGCTTGCCGCGCCAGGGCGATCTCACCCTCTACCGACAGCTGTGCGTGGTCGGGAACGCGGCGCACCGCGCGGCGTTGACCCCCGATGCCGGCCTCTGGGAGTATCGGGAGCGCGAGGAAGTGCATACGTTCTCTGCGGCGATGTGCTGGGCTGCCCAGCACAGGCTGGGGGTGATCGCCAGGCGCGTGGGGGTCGATTCCGAGGCGCGCCAGTGGCTGGCGCGCGCAGGCGTGTTGCGGCAGGAGGTGCTGCAGCGCGGCACGACGCGGGACGGCTGGTTGTCGGGCGTGCTCGATCGAGACATGGTCGACGCGTCGTCGCTCGTGCTGCCGGAGATCGGGCTGCTGGGGTCGGATGATCCGCGCTTCCATGCGACCCTCGATTGCGTGTCGAAGCGGCTCATGAAGAACGGCTTCGTGATGCGTTACCGCGAGGCCGACGATTTCGGCGCGCCCTCGAATGCCTTTCTGCTTTGCACGTTCTGGTACATCGATGCGCTGGCGAGCGTCGGGCGGCGGCAGGAGGCGCTCGAGCTCTTCAACAACCTTCTGGCCCGGCGCAACCATGTCGGGCTCCTGTCGGAGGATATCGATCCGCGCACCGGCGAGCTGTGGGGAAACTTCCCGCAAACCTACTCGCAGGTCGGGCTGATCCTGTCGGCCATGCGCCTGTCGCGAAGTTGGGAGGAGGGACTATGGCACGCCTCGTAATCGTATCGAACCGGGTGCCGATCCCGAAGGCCCGCAGCGCCGCGGCGGGCGGACTGGCGGTCGCCTTGCGCGACCTGATGATCCCGGGATCGATGTGGTTCGGCTGGAGCGGCCGGTTGTCGGGCGAGCCCGCCAGGCAGCCCGCGCTCGTCGAGGCTCGCGGCGTCACCTATGCCACGATCGACCTGTCGGCCGAGGCCCATCGCGCCTTCTATGTCGGCTTCGCCAATGGCGCGCTGTGGCCCTTGCTGCATTTCCGTCTCGGGCTGATGAACTTCCGGCGCGAGGACTATGCCGGCTATCTCGCGGTGAACGCCACGTTCGCGTCGGCCCTGATGCCGGTGCTGCAGGCGGACGACATGGTGTGGGCGCACGACTATCATCTGCTGCCGTTCGGCCGCCTCCTGCGCCGCCAGGGCTTCAATGGCCCGATCGGCTTCTTCCTGCACGTGCCGTTCGTGCCGCCGTCGGTGCTCGAGGCCATCCCGGTGGCGCGCGAGCTCGTAGCCGATCTCTGCGCCTACGACGTCGTCGGCTTCCAGACCGAGGAGCATGCGCGCGACTTCCGCGACTGCGCCCAACGCCTGCTCGGCGCCACGGTCGACGGCGAATCGGTGCGGCTGAACGGCCGCCGCATGCGCGCCTTCGCCGACCCGATCGGCATCGACGCCGAGGCCTTTGCCCAAGAGGCCAGGCGATCGGCCGGCGACAAGCTCGTCACGCGAGTGCAGAGCAGCCTGATGGGCCGCGATCTCGCCATCGGCGTCGACCGCATGGACTACTCCAAGGGCCTTCCGAACCGGTTCGAGGCCTATGGCATCCTGCTGGAGCGCTATCCCGAGCACCGCCGCAGGATTCACTTCCTGCAGATCTGCCCGCGCTCGCGCGAGGAGGTCGACGAGTATCGCAAGCTTCGCGCCGAGCTCGACCGGCTGACCGGACGGATCAACGGCCGGTTCTCCGATTTCGACTGGACGCCACTGCGCTACTCGACGCGTCCCGCGCCACGCTCGACCCTGGCCGGCCTCTATCGGATCGGCCGCATCGGCGTGGTGACGCCGCTGCGCGACGGCATGAACCTCGTGGCCAAGGAATTTGTCGCTGCCCAGCCGGAAGAGGACCCCGGCGTGCTGGTGCTGTCGCGCTTCGCCGGGGCGGCGCACGAGCTCACCGAGGCGCTGATCGTCAATCCGTTCGACGGCGACGCGATCGCCGATGCCATGCATCTCGCGCTCACCATGCCGCTCGACGAGCGCCGCGCCCGACACGCGGCGCTGAACGCCAAGGTCCATCGCACCACGGCCGATCAGTTCTGCCGGCGCTTCATCGATGCCCTGATGTCGCCGCTGCCGACCCTGCAGGCGGCTTGAATCCTTCAATCACAAGGGGGAGGACATCAAGACACTCCATTTCGTTTCGAGTGAGATGGAACGGCGTGAGGCTGAGTAGCTTGTCCGCCTTACCCGCAGGCGGCGGTCCTTCAAAGAGGCTCTGTGATTCTGTTACCAGAGCCGCTTCACGCCATAGACGTCGAAAGCGCGCTCATTCGAGACGAGTGTCAGATCCTCCGAAATGGCTTGAGCGATCAGCATCCGGTCGAATGGATCGCGATGATGCCCGGGCAGCCTTCCGGCACGCTCGGCATGCTCTACCGAGACGGCGAGCTCATTGAATCCTTCTTCTGCAATCGCCCCGGCAATGTCACCGGCAATCGCCTGTGCGTCCGGCAGCTTGCCGATGCGGTGCTTGACGGCGATTTCCCAAGCTGATGCCGCGCTGACGAGAACCTGGTTTGCGTCCTCGTCACTGATCGCTGCTATGGCGTGTCGAGAGAGCTTGCGATCCGTGAAGGCCCACCAGAGGAACGTGTGAGTGTCGAGCAACAGTCGCACTTGGGCTTTTCCACTTTCGCCTATTCCCAGAGCTTCAACTCTTCTTCAGGCAATGGCTCGAAGAATTCGGGTCCAACCGATCCCTTGCCCTTGAGGCGTCCATATTTGCGTTTGGGCTTCGGCAGAATGGGCACGATCTTGGCAACCGGTTCCTTGCCGCGTGCGAGCACGATCTCCTCGCCCGCTTCGGCGCGGGCGACGAGCTTCGAAAGGTTGGTCTTGGCTGCGTGAATCGTATATGTAGCCATTGAGCACAGATAGCTAAGGTGCTTAGCTAATTCAAGCCCAGCACGCCGGCGAGCTGCCGAGCGGCTCCGGCGGCCGGGCGTAGAAGGGCTGGGTCTCGCTGAGCTGCACCACCGGCTTGAGATGGCGCAGCCGGCCGAACGGGCCGTCGCTTTCCATCAGGTAGCGCGCGAGCTCGGGCTCGCCGAGCTCGGCCATGCCCTTGTCGGCCTCGACCATGCCGAGGCCCGCCAGCCAGTGCGCGACCTGGACCAGCGACACGCGCACCAGCCAGGACCCTCCCTGCTCGATCCTGCGCACCAGCCCGATCATGGCGCCCAGCGCACCGAGGTAGCCCGCGATGTAGTCGAGCGCCTGGACCGGCAGGTTGCGCGGCTTGGCGAGCGTGCCTTGCGTCGCCGAGAGCCCGGTGACGTTCTGCACGATCGAATCGAAACCGCGCCGGTCGGCCCACGGACCGGCATGGCCGTAGGCGCAGATGCTGACGCAGACGATGCCGGGTCGCAGCTCGGCGACGCGTTCCGGCGAGAAGCCGCGTGCGGCGAGCGCGCCCGGTCGGTAACCCTGGGTGAAGACATCGGCCTCGCGCAGCAGCGCCGTCATCGTCTCGACGCCGGCAGGCTCGCGCAGGTCGATCCAGGTGCAGCGCTTGCCGTGGCCGGTATCCATCAGGATCTCGGTCTGGTAGGGCAGGTGGGGCGCCGCGACGTGCAGGACGTCGGCGCCGTTCTCGGCGAGCACGCGGCCGCTGGTCGGGCCGGCCAGCACGCGCGTGAGGTCGAAGGCGCGCACGCCGCTCAGCGGGCGGTCGCCCTTCGGCAGCGGCCGCGGCGGTGCGTCGCCGATCCTGACGATGTCGATCAGCGGCAGGCCGGCGACGGCGATGCCGTGCGGATGGGCGTTCCATTCGTCACGGCTGCGCACCAGCCCGCCGACGCAGTCGCCATCGGCGATCGCCGCCTCGATGGCGAGGCCGTCCCACCTGGCGACCGCGGCGGCCAGCGCCTCGCGCGTTTCCGCTGCGGCGCCGGCGATGCGCAACGCGCCGGCGCGATGGTGGGGATGGTTCGTATGCAGGAACATCGTCCGGCCGTCGCGCGTCGGATAGTGGCCGGCGAGCGGATCCCACGAGACCGGCTTCTTGCCATCCTGCAGCACATAGGTGTTGGAGCGTAGCGAGGCCGCAGCGGCGTGGACGTCGATGGTCACGGCCTGCGGCTTGCCGGTCCTGAGACGCCACAGATCCGACACGGCGAGTCCCACAGCTCCCAGCGCCGCCGCGCCAGCCTCGGCGACGCGCCATGGCGTGACGAACACCGGATCGCTGCCGCCGGTGAAGGTGAGCGAATCGTCGGCACGCCGGCCGCGGCCGAGCTGCCCGAGGACGGCATGAGCCAGCGCATCGCTCATGGGCCGGCCATGATGTCGGAGAGCTGCGCCATCAGCGCCTCGGGGCAGGTGATGTGCGGATTGTGGCTGCAGTCCATCTCGTAGTACTTCCAACCCGCCTCGCTTCTCGCCCGTTCGCCGAACTGGCGGAACACGTCACCTGGCCCGTTGCGCTTGGCATAGATGTAGTGGCGCGGCGGCGTCGAGACTTTGGAGTCGAGTCGCAGCTTCTGCTCGAAGGTCTTGATCGGCTGGGGCCGGCGGCGCGGGCTCGCCCAGGCGACGTCTTCCGGCGCCGTGTCGGGCGGCATGGGATTGATCGGCAGCTTCCAGCCGTTGCCGTCCTTCATCGCACCGGCGCGCATGTTGGCCTCGGCCTTGGGGCCGACCAGGTCGAACAGGCTCTCGCCGTCGCGCGGTGCAAAGGCGTCGATGTAGACGACCCGGGCGATGCGCTCGCGCGCCTTGTCGACGACACCGGTCGCCACCATGCCGCCGTAGGAATGCCCGAGCAGCGTGACATCGCTCAGGTCCTCGAACTCGAGCACCGCCGTCACGTCCTGGATGTGCGTCGACAGGTCGATCTCATGGTGCGCCAGATGGGCGCGCTCGCCGAGACCGGTGTAAGTCGGCGAGAAGAACTCGTGGCCGGCTGCACGCAGCAGCGGCCGCATCTTCTTCCACGCCCACGCCGCCGACCAGGCGCCATGCGCCAGAACGATCGTTGCCATGTCCCGGTATCTCCCCTGTTGGCAAACCAGCTCTTTGGGTTCTATTACGAATCATTCGCAATGATTGGCACATCGGCCAAGACCGCGTCGACCATACCACTGGGCGAGGCACACGTCGGCTTTCGTGGTCATGCCTCGGACGCCGCCGAATTGCGCGCCAGCCAGCGCGAGGCCGACCGCATCCTGCGTGCCGAGGTCATGAGCTCGGTCGAGCGCGATCGCGGCACGGCGCTGGCCGATTCGGTACTGCTGCATCCGGTGGCCGGCCTGTCGCCCGCGCCCTGGGCACGCGGGTTGAAGGACCGCCCGCCGGGCGGCCCGACTACTTCGCCGCCAGGTCGAACAGGATGATGGCGCGCCGTGACTCCGGCGGCAACGAGCGCCAGGCCGCAGGATCGACGGGGCGGCCATGAGCCACGACCCAGCGCTCGAACTCGCCTTGCCGCCGCGTGCCGCCCAGCACTGCGTAGCGCACCTCGCCGCGCTCGACGAGCCTTGCAAAGACCTCGATGCCCATCACCGGATCGGTGCCGAGGAAGCCGCCGAACGCCATGGCCGGCTGGCCAGTCCGCACGATCACCGGCGCGGCGAGCAGGGCGTTCGGGGCGGCGAGCAGGAAGCGCGCCGTGCCGCGATTGTCCGTCAGGAAGGCCGCGAGCTTGGGATCGTCCGTCAGGGCACGCCAGTCGCGCGACAGGATGGGCCCCCGGCCGTCGTCCCGCCCGAGCCAGCGCACCAGGCTCGCCGACGGCAGGGTGAGATTGCCTGGTGCATAGAGCGCGCTGAGCGTCCACGCCGTCGGCAGGATCAGCAGCAGGGTCGCGCCGATCAGGGCAGGCGGTCGCTTGTCGCGCCACAGGGTCGCCATCGCGACAAGCAGGGCGAGCACGGCCGAAGCCAGCCACCAGGAATCCCAGCCGAGGGCCGCCCCGCCGATGTAGCCTTGCCAGAGCGCCGTGACCGAGAGACCAAAGGCCAGAGGCCGTGGCCCGCGCCGCCACAGCTCGAAGGCGCCGATTCCCGCAAGGGCCGCCAGGGGCGGCGCCAGGGTAGACAGGTAGTAGGCGTGGAAGATCCCGCCGGCGGCGCTGTACACGACGCCATAGGCGATTGCCCACAACGCCCACAAGGCGATCGCTGCCCGCCGCCGGCGCCATCCGAGCACGGCGCCGATCACGGCCAGCGGCAGCATCCACGCGAATTGCGGCGCGAGCGTCGGTTGGGCAAGCCGCAGAGGCCCGACCGGCACGTCGTCGTACGTCGCGAAGCGCGGCGTCGCCGGTGAAGGCGGAACTGCCGACGTCGGCCGCTCGGGGCGCACGAAGCGTTCGAGCGCATTGTGCTTCACGATCAGCTCGAGCATCGAGTTGTCGCGGCTGCCGCCGGCATAGGGACGGCGGTCTTCGGGCGTGAGGTCGAAGGCGGCGGTCCAGGAGAGCGAGACGGCGATCAGCGTGGCCCCGCTGATGGCCATCCATCCCAGTCGCCGTCGCCATTCGAGCTTTGTCGAGAGAAGCCAGGCCGCCAGCAGCGCCGGCCCGCACACCAGGGCGGCCATCATCTTGACGTTGAAGGCGATCCCCAGAAGCACCATCGAGGCCGTCAGCGACAGGCCGCGACCGCGCAGCGCCATGGCCGCGGCAAGCAGCAGGAACAGCACCAGCCAGGAATCGGTGTTGTTGGACCGGTCGACGGCGACGGCGAGCGGCGACAGCGCAAGCAGCAGAGCGGCCGCGAGACCGGCCGGCACGCCGAACGACCGCCGCACCAGGCGATGGATGAGCCACACCGAGGCGATTCCGGCCAGCGCCTGCGGCAGATGGATCACCCAGCCGCCATAGCCCAGGAGGGCGGCAAAGGCCGCCTGGATCCAGAACGCGACCGGTGGCTTGTCGAGCGAGATGAAGCCCGCCGGGTCGAAGGCGTTGTAGAAGAACAGCCCGACGCCCTGCAGCATGCTGCGCACGCCGGCGGCGTAGTAGGTGGTGCCGTAGCCATTGTCCTCGAGCCGCCACAGCCGCAGCGCGGCGGCGATCAGCAGGACGACGATCAGCGCCAGGCCTTCCCGCCTGAACCAGTCGCGCCATCGCCGGTTGGCGGCTTCCGTCAATCGCCCGTCTCCCCCCCCAAGCCTCCCGAAGGACCTTACGCACGGCGGCACTCGATCATCCCATACGCGCTCACATTGGGCGGACCAACGATGTCCTCATGTCAGCTCGGCAGGGGACCGCGGAACACGAAGAACGCGCCGGCGCAGATCAGGGCGAAGCCGACCAGGTGATTGAGGGTTATGCGCTCGCCGAGGTAGACCACCGAGAAGGCCGCGAACACGGTGAGCGTGATCACCTCCTGCATGGTCTTGAGCTCGGCCGCCGAGTAGACCGCGTGCCCCCAGCGATTGGCCGGCACGGCGAAGCAATACTCGATGAAGGCGATACCCCAGCTCGCCACCACCACCAGCCAGAGCGGCCGGTCGGTGAACTTGAGGTGCCCGTACCAGGCGAACGTCATGAAGACGTTGGAGACGAGCAGCAGGACGATCGGTGTGATGGTGGGAGGGAGCCAGGTCATCCTTCGATCTACTCCGCCTTGATGCCGAGCTTCTTGATCAGCGGCACCACCAATTGCTCTTCCCGGGCGAGCTTGGCCGCCAGCTCCTGCGGCGTGCTCCACGCGGTGGTGGCCGTGAGGTCGGCGAAGCGCTGGACGATCGCGGGATCGCCGAGCACCGTCTTCATGGCGGCGTTGAGCTTGGCCAGAACCTCGGGCGGCATCCTGGCCGGCCCGAACAGGCCCGTGTAGGTGCTGAAGGTGAAGGTCTCCAGGCCCTTGATGCCCGACTCCTTCATGGTCGGCACGTCGGGCATCTGGGGCACGCGCTGGTCGGACGACACGGCGATGGCGCGCAGCTTGCCGGACTTGATGTGGCCGAGCGAGGCGTTGAGCTGGTCGACCTGCGCGGGCACCTGGCCTGCGATCACGTCGATCGATGCCGCTCCGCTGCCCTTGTACTGGATCAGCGTGTACCGGGCGCCGGTCGCCTCGCCGATCAGCTCGAGCGCGAGGTGGTTGGTCGTGCCGACGCCCGAAAGGGCGACACTGAACTTGCCGTCGCGGCCGAGCGCGATGAAGTCTGCCATGGTCCTGATCGGCGAGCTCGCCGGCACGACGAGCACGGCCGGCACCGACTGGAGGTGGGTGATCGGCTGGAACGCGGTTTTCCAGTCGTACGGGGCGTTGCCGTAGATCGCGGGTACGGCGACCAGCGAGTTCGCGGAGACCAGCAGCGTGTAGCCGTCGGGCGCGGCGCGGGCGACGATGTCGCTGCCGATCATGCCGCTGGCGCCGGCCTTGTTCTCGACCAGCACGGTGACGCCCAGCACGTCCTTCAGCTTGTCGGCGATGATGCGTGCCGTGACGTCGATGTTCCCGCCCGGCGCATAGGGCGCCATGATGCGGATCGGCTTGTCGGGATACTCCGCCATGGCGGGCCCGATGGCGCCAAGCAAGCCCAAGGCGCCCACGAGCACTGACAACAAACGCATGAATTTCCTCCGTGAAGGCGCGGCAGCCTAGCCCAACGTCCGCCGAGAACACACAGCAGATCGATGTGCTGCCTGGCAGCGTGGATCGCCAGGCTGCCTGTCGACTGGCCGAGAGGCGACGCCGCGCCAGCCCGAGCCGGGCCGCACGTTGTCGGTGCGGATGCGATGGCCGTGCTGCTCGCGCCTCTCGACGGCGGCGCGGGCGGGGCGGGTGATCAACGCAGGCGCGGCGGGCGCTCCGGCGGACAGGGCGAGAAGTTGGCGCGGCGCATGGAGGCCTCCTGCGGTCGGGCAAGGTCCGGCTCGTGCGCCTTCCGCCGGCCCGATCGACCGGCTGGCGACGGCTCAGTCCTTTGCCAGGCGCAGTCGGGTGGCGGCCATGCGCAGACGCCTGTCGCGCGTCCAGAGATTGGCAGATGGAGTCAGCCGGGTCGCCGCCAACAAATGCGCATCCACGTACCCGATGCCAAGTCCGGCAAGTGAATTCAGGTCGATGAGCCGAAGCAGCTCGTCATTGGACGCAACCTGTGCTGCCGGCAATCTTGTCAGCAAGCTCAGGATCGCGTTCCGAGGTTCGAGATGGTCGAGAGCCAGTTCGCCAATCACATAGGGGTGGGAAAGCACTCGCCCGGCGTCGAGAAGTGCGGCGAGCGTTTGGTCGCTCGATCGCAGATGGTCGACCCAAACGGACGTGTCGACCAGAGTCACTTTGCCGTCGGACGGCGGCGTGGTGGCGCCTTTAGTCTTGGCTGCGTGCCGCCGAGGCGGGCCAAGCGTCGAGCGCTTTCCCTTTCGATCAGCGCCTTGAGCGCCTCTCGAACCAGGCTCGACTTCTCACGCAGACCCGTGAACTCTTGGGCCTGTGCAACGAGATCGTCGTCGAGTGCGATCGTAGTACGCATGGTCGGAATCTCCCAACGGCAAGCACGAATCTGGCATCGATCGATGCTGATTTCAATGCCTTGACGGTCGGCGAGGCGCAGGCCGAGCAAAGGCAAGAGCCAGCGTTCCGCCGGCGCACTGTCGCGACGACGATGGCTGCCTCGGCGATTTATTCCTTCGACGCCGGGCCTCGTGCGCCGGCCGGGTATGGGAGTCGACTAAACAGGCGCATCGCGTCATGAAGGCGACATCGAGCGCAATCAGAATCCAGTCGGCCGGTGCTGCGCCCACGGGCGTGCCCGTTCGAGCAGGGCGCCCAGCCGCAGCACGTCGGTCTCCGCACCCCAGCGGCCGACGATCTGCACCGAGGTCGGCAAGCCGTCGCTGCCGAAACCCGAGGGCACGGCGAGCGCCGGATGGCCGGTCAGGTTGAACGGGTACTGGTAAGAGGTCCAGCCCTGCCGCGTGATGCCGCACTTCTCGCCGTCGACCACGACCTCGTCGTTGGCGGCATCGTGCGTAACGTCGAGCGCCGTGCGCGAGTTGGTCGGCATCACCAGGAAGTCGAAGCGCGCGAGCAGTGCCTGGATGGCGCGGAACAGGCCGGTGCGGGCGAACTGCGCGTTGCGGAAATCGGCCAGGCTGAACGTGGCGCCGCGCTCCATGAAGGCGAGCGTCACCGGGTCCATCTGGTTCTGCCACTTCGGCAGGTACTGGGCACAGAACACCGCGAAGTTGGCCTGGTAGAGCACGCGGCCCTCGAGCTCGATCCAGTCGATGCGGTCGGTGATCTCCTCGACGTCGGCACCCATCGCCTGCCAGCCATCGAGCGCCTGGCGCGTGTTGGTGCGCACGTCGGTGGCGATCCTCGGATTGGCGGTGCGCTCGATGTAGCCGATGCGGGTGGCTGACAAATCCTCGCCGGTCAGCGCCGGCGAAAGCCGGTGCCTGTCCTCTCCGCCCTGGCTCCACGGATCCTTGCCGCTAGGTCCCGTCAGCACGGCGTGCATGATCGCGGCATCGGTGACGGTGCGCGTGATCGGCCCGGCATAGACGTTGTTGCCGAACGCATCGCGCGTGGTGTCGGCCGGCACGGCGCCGAGTGTCGCCTTCATCCCGACCAGCCCGCTGCACGAGGCCGGGCCGCGGATCGAGCCGGCGCCGTCGGTGCCGAGCGCGATCGGCC
>JALHMO010000081.1 GCA_022844015.1 Reyranella sp.
ACGCGATCTACCTGATCCTCGGCACCATCCTCGAAGGCGTCGGCATGTTCCTGCTGACCCTGCCGGTGGTCTTCCCCGTGATCGAGGCGCTGGGCTACGACCCGATCTGGTTCGGGATCATCCTTGTGAAGCTGAACGGCATCGCCACGCTGTCGCCACCGGTCGGGCTGGTTGTCTTCGTGGTCAACGGCGTCCGGCCCGACATCTCGGTCGCCGACATCTTCCGCGGCATCTGGCCCTTCATCATTGCCGACGTCATCACCATCGGCTTCCTGACGGCCTTTCCGGAGATCGTGACCTTCATCCTCGACGCCGCGGCGTGAATACAGAGGACCTCCCCAGCTTCGCTGGGAAGGTGTCAGCGCCTGCCCCGAGCGAAGCCGAAGGGGCATCGCTGACGGAGGGGTCATGAGCCACAGTCACGCTGCCCATGACCCCTCCGTCGGCGATTACGCCGACACCTCCCCAGCTGCGCTGGGGAGGATTCTTGATCACGACTTGGGAGCGGCGCCGGCCTGCGTCAGCAGGAAGTTCAGCAACTCGCGGGCGGGGAGGCCCTGGCTGTCGCGCTGCTTGATCCACTCCTCCCACACCGGCTCGCCGCCGGCCTTGCGGAAGGCCGCCAGCTCCTCGGGGGAGTACTTGATGAACTCGAGCTTCTTCTTGAACAGCGGGATGTTCTTCTCGTCCGCCGCCCGGTAGGCGACCTTGAGGGAGTTGTGCGCCAGCGGCACGGCCTCCATCATCAGGTCCTTGTACTGCTGCGGCAGCGCTGCCCAGCGCTCGGTGTGGATCAGGGTCGGGCAGGCGACGTTGCCGAGATTCATGTTCTCCGTGTACCACTTGCCGACCTCGTACGTGCGGTACGACTGATGGGCGTAGGTGGTCGGGAAGGCCGCGGCGTCGACGGTGCCGCGCTCGAGCGAGGTATAGACCTCGGTGGCGTCCACCGAGGTCGGGACGGCGCCGAGCTTGGTCATGGCCGCGCCGATGCCGGCCAGTGCCCGCACCCGCATGCCCTTGAAATCCTCGATCTTCTTGGGCGCCTTGCCGCGGCCGACGAACTCGTTGGTCGGCAGCACCGCCGAGAGGTATGGGATCGCGTTCCAGCCGGCGAACTCCTTGACGATCGCCGGATGCTTGTAGAACGCGAGATGCACCTTCTCCTGCGTATCGAGGTCGGGGATCGGCAGGAAGGGCAGGTCGAGCGCCGAGAACGCGGGCAGCTTCTCGGGATGGTAGGATGCGCAGATGTTGGTCATCTCCAGGCTGCCGACCTTCAGGAGATCGAGCAGCTCCTTGGGCTGGCCGAAGCTCTCGTAGCCGATCTGGATCTTGAACTTTCCGCCGGTACGCTCATCGAGAAACTTGCGCAGCGTCTCGATGTTCTGGGTGGCCGCGCGCGGCTTGCCCCAGGCCGCGAGCTTCCATTTGATTTCCGGCCCGTCGACGATCTTGGCTTGGGCGAACGCACCACTCGACCACGCAGCAATGCCGGCTGCCATCGCCACGGCGATGGCCATGCCTGTTGAACGACGCATGAATGCCTCCTGAAATTTCCTCCCGACACACCTTGTCTCGATCGGCCGTCTTCGGGCCGATGGCGGCAACAATAGCGTGCCGCCCGGCGGAAGGCGAAGGAGAACATGGCGGCTCGCGGACCCCTCGACTAAACTGACGGGGCAGGGAGACCGCCCGCCGCCATGACCGACCTTCGACGACGGCTCGACGCCCAACAAGCCGAACCAGGGCGTTCGCATCTGGCGGCAAGCACCGCTGGAACCTCCACAGCCGAGGCCGCGACCGTTCAGCAGGGGTAGCCGATGACTCTTTCTCGCCGCTCCGCCGTCCTGGGTGGGCTCGTGCCGTGGGCCGCCGCTTCGCCGTCCCGTGCCGACAACTGGCGGCCGTCGCGGTCGATGTCCTGGATCGTGCCGTTCCCGCCCGGCGGCTCGAACGACATCTTCGCCCGCCCGGTCGCCGCTCGGGTCGGCCACACCCTCGGCCATGCCGTGGTGGTGGACAATCGCGGTGGTGCCGGCGGGACGCTGGGCGGAATGATCGCGGCACGCGCCGCGCCCGACGGCTGCACCCTGCTGGTCGGGAATACCGGCCTCACCATTGCGCCCATCGTCTACGACGAGGGCGGCTTCAATCTGACGCGCGACTTCGCGGCGGTGAGCCTGCTTGCCCGCGTGCCGGTCGCCCTGGTGGTCAATCCAGCGATCATGCAAGCCGGCGATCTCGCGGGGTTCCTGGCGGCGGCGCGAAAATCGCCGGAGACCATCACGATCGGGTCGTCGGGCCTCGGCACCATCCCGCACCTCGCGATCGAGCTGCTGCAGCAGCGCGCCGGCATCAGGCTCACCCATGTGCCCTATCGCGGCGGCGGCCAGGCGCTGCAGGACGTGGTGTCGGGCACGATCGATGCCCTGGTCACGCCGCTCAGCACGGTGGTGTCGTATGTCCAGTCGGGACGTTTGCGCGCCCTGGCCGTCGCCTCGACCAATCGCCAGCGCATCCTGCCCGAGGTGCCGACCTTCGCCGAGTCAGGCCTGGCCGATTTCCGGGTGAGCAGCTGGTACGGCCTGTTTGCGCCAAGGGCGACGCCCGCTGTGGCGCTCGACACCCTGCACGCCGCCGTCCAGGCTGCTCTTGCATCGGCCGATGTCGAGCGCATCTGGGCCGAGCAGGGGGCGCGTGTCGACCTGATCAGCCGGCTTGCCTTCGCCGCTTTCGTCGAGAGCGAAACGGAGCGCTGGGGCGCGCTTGCCAGGACGATCGGCATTCCGAAGGATTAGGCGAGGCAGCAGGTTTGGCCAGTCGAGGAGGAAGCGAATGAATGCCGACGCGAAGAAGACCGTTCTGCGCATGATCCCTTACGGGATCTACGTCCTGACGGCCGACGACGGTAAGGGCAACGTGTCCGCGGCGACGGTGAACTGGGTGACGCAAAGCGCCTTCGCCCCGCCGCTGGTCGTGGTCGGCGTCAAGACCGACTCGGGCGCCTACCAGACGATCAAGGCGGCCGGCACGTTCGCGCTCAACGTCCTGGGCAAGGACCACAAGGGGTTGGCCTTCACCTTCTTCAAGCCGGCCGTGCTGGCCGACGGAAAGCTGAGCGGCCAGACGTTCCGCAAGGGCTCGACGGGCGCGCCGATCCTCGATGCAGCGCCGGGCGCCATCGAATGCCGCGTTACCTCGATCGTCGAGCAGGGCGACCACCATGTCGTGGTCGGCGAGGTGGTCGAAGCGCACCTGCACAAGCCGCCGGCGGGCCGCGCCGACGCCGCCATCCTCGAGATGAAGGACCTTGGCGACAACGTGTTCTATGGCGGGTGAGAAGTCTTCACCTCCCCACGCTGTGCGTGGGGAGGTGTCCGCGTCTTCGCGGACGGAGGGGTCATGAGTCATGGGAGAGGATTGAGCCTGAGGTTCATGACCCCTCCGCCGCCGTATGACGGCGACACCTCCCCAGCGGAGCTGGGGAGGAGTTGATGATCGCTACGTCTCCGCGCCGCCGTTGACCTGGATCATCTGGCCGTTGATGTAGGCTCCCGCTTCGGAGGCGAGCAGGCGGGCTGCGGCAGCGACCTCGACCGGCGTTCCCATGCGGCCGACCGGCACGCGCGCCACCGTCTGCTGGCGCTGCGCCGACGAGTATTCCTTCTGGTTGACATCGTCGGCGGCGATCGGGCCGGGCGAGATGGCGTTGACGGTGATGCCGCTGGCGCCGAACTCCCTGGCCAGCGCCTTGGTGAGGCCCCACACGCCATGCTTGGCGACCGACACCGAGGCGCGGCCGCCGTGGCCGGCCATGGCGTTCATGCCGGTGAAGTTGATGACGCGGCCCCAGCCCTTCTGCAGCATGCCGGGCACGCAGGCGCGCGTCAGCCAGACCGCGGCGTCGAGATCGACCGCCATGACTCGGCGCCATTCGTCCTCGCTCGCCTCGAGGAACGGCTTGCCCGGTCGCACGGCGGCGTTGTTGATCAGCACGTCGACCGCGCCGAACGCGGCAATCGCCGCGTCGGCGATGCGCCTGCAGTCCTCGGGCTTGCCGACGTCGCCCATGACGACCAGCGTGCGTGCCCCGAGCCGCGCGGCCTCGGCCGCCACCTTCTCGGCGGCGGCGCGGTCGCTCGAGCCGTTGATCGCGACATCGAAGCCGTCCTCCGCCAGCCCGAGGGCGCACGCGCGACCGATGTTGCGGCCGGCGCCGGTGATCAGCGCCGCCCGTCTTGCCGCGGCCATCAGATCACCCCGCCGGCCTTGAGTTGCTCGATCGCCTTGCGGTCGTAGCCCAGGCTCGCCAGCACCTCATCGGTGTGCTCGCCGAGGTCGGGCGTCGGCCGCAGCTCGGCCGGTTGCGGGTTGTCGGACATGTTGATCGGCTGGCCGACCACCTTGATGTCGCCGAGCTTGGGATGCTTGACCGGACGGGCGATGCCGAGATGCCTGACCTGCGGCTCGGCAAAGGTCTGGTCGATCGAGTTGATCGGCCCGCACGGCACGCCGGCCTTGTTGAGCGCGGCGATCCAGTGCGCGCTGGTGTTGGTGCGCGTGATGGCGGCGAGGCGCTCGTTCACCGCCTTGCGGTTCTGCGAGCGCAGCGCCCCCGTCAGGTGCTCGGGATGGTCGATCAGCTCGGGCGCGCCGAGCGCCTGCGCGCAGCGCTTCCACAGATTCTGGCCGGAGGCGGCGATGTTGATGTGGCCGTCGCTGGTCGGGAACACGCCGGTCGGGATGCCGGTCGGATGGTCGTTGCCGGCCTGCTTCGGCACCTCGCCCTTGATCAGCCAGCGCGACGCCTGGAAGTCGAGCATGAAGATCTGCGCCTCGATCAGCGAGGTGTGGACCCACTGGCCCTTGCCGGTGCGCTCGCGGTTGTAGAGCGCCAGGATCATCGCCTGGGCGAGCAGCAGGCCCGACGTGAGATCGGCGATCGGGATGCCGACGCGCATCGGCCCGCGGCCCGGCTCGCCGGTGATCGACATCAGCCCGCCCATGCCCTGGGCGATCTGGTCGACGCCCGGACGCGCCGCATCGGGCCCGCTCTGGCCGAACCCTGCGATCGAGCCGTAGACGATGCGCGGGTTGATCTTCGCCACCGTGTCGTAGTCGACCTTGAGGCGATGCTTCACGTCGGAGCGATAGTTCTCGACGATGACGTCGGCCTTCTCCGCGAGCTTCATGAAGATCGCGTGGCCTTCGGGGCTCTTGAGATTGAGCGTCATCGCCTTCTTGTTGCGATGCAGGTTCTGGAAATCGAAGCCGTGGCGCGAGCCGCCCGTCGCGTCGGTGCCTTCGCTGGCCGGCGCCTCGATCTTGATGACGTGGGCGCCCCAGTCGGCGAGCTGGCGCACCGCGGTCGGCCCGGCACGATGCGCCGTGAGGTCGAGCACGGAGATGTGGGAAAGCGGGAGATTGGTCATGGTGTTTCCTCTGGTGTTCGGATTCATCTCCTCCTCCCCAGCTTCGCTGGGGAGGTGTCGCCGTCTCACGGCGACGGAGGGGTCATGAGTCGGTGGCCTCGTTGCCTCTTGTGCCTCATGACCCCTCCGCCCCGCATGGCGGGGCACCTCCCCAGCACAGCTGGGGAGGAGGGAAGGTCATCGTCCCTGGAAGACGGGCTTGCGCTTTTCCATGAAGGCGCGGCGGCCCTCCTTGAAGTCCTCGCTGTCGAAGCAGGCCTGGGCGAGCTTCTCGAGCCGCGCATGGTCCTGCTGCGATTCCGGCTTGGCGATCTCGCGCGCCGCGGCCTTGGCGAGGCCGATGGTGAGCGGCGCGTTCTGGGCGACCGCCGAGGTGATGCCGTCGACCAGGGCATCGAGCCCGCCGTCGGGCGCCACGCCGTGCACCAGGCCCATGTCGAGCGCTTCCTGGGCCGAGTACTGCTTGGCCGTGAACAGGAACTCCATGGCACGCGGCAGCCCGACGATGCGCGACAGGCGCTCGATGCGCAGGAAGCCGTAGCCGAGGCCGAGCCGGGCGGCCGGCACGCCGAAGCGTGCGCCGTCGTTGCAGTAGCGCAGGTCGCAGCAGGCCGCGAGGTTCATGCCGCCGCCGATGCAGTAGCCGGTGATCTTGGCGATGGTCGGCTTGGAGAGCTCGTAGAGCGCCTCGTAGCCGCGCTTGGAGATCGTCTCGTAGCGCGCCTGCGCCTCGGCATTGGCGCGCTCGCTCTCGAACTTGGAGATGTCGGCGCCCGAGACGAAGGCCTTGCCGCCGGCGCCGCTCACCACCACGCAGCGGATGGCCGGGTCCTTCTCGTAGTCCTCGAGGATGTCGACGAAGCCGTCCCACATGTCGAGCGACACGGCATTGAGCTTCGCCGGGTTGTTGAAGACGAGATGGCCCACGGCGCCGTCGCGCCGGCCGTAGATTTTCTGTTCCTGCATCCTGCCGACCTTTCCGAAATGGCCGGCAATATAGCGCGCGGACCGCCTTTGCCATAAGGTGGGTCGGCAGGGAGGAAACGTGGCCTCAGTCGAGCTGAAGGGCCTCGGCAAGCGCTACGGCGAGGCCGTCGCCGTCGATGGCGTGTCGCTGCACATCGAGCACGGCAAGCTGGTCTGCCTGCTCGGCCCCTCGGGCTGCGGCAAGACGACGACCCTGCGGCTGGTCGCCGGCTTCATCGAGCCTTCGGCAGGCGAAATCGTGGTTGGCGGCAAGGTGCTGTCCTCCCCGGCCCGCACGGTGCCGCCGGAGAGCCGCAACATGTCGATGATCTTCCAGAGCTATGCCCTGTGGCCACATATGACGGTGGCGGAGAACGTCGCCTACGGCTTGAAGATCCGCCGGCTCGACAAGGCGACGATCGACAGCAGGCTCGCCGGTATCCTGGCGACGGCGCGGCTGGAGGCGCTGGCCGACCGCTATCCGGGGGAGCTTTCCGGCGGCCAGCAGCAGCGCGTGTCGCTGGCGCGCGCCCTGGTGGTCGAGCCCGAGACGCTGCTGCTCGACGAGCCGCTCAGCAACCTCGACGCCAACCTGCGCGAGGAGATGCGCTTCGAGATTCGCCGCCTGCACGATCGCTATCGCTACACCACCATCTACGTGACCCACGACCAGGCCGAAGCGATGACCACGGCCGACCTGATCGCCGTGATGAACCAGGGCAGGGTCGAGCAGCTCGGGCCGCCGGAGGAGATCTACGGCCAGCCGCGCTCGGAGTTCGTGGCGCGCTTCATCGGCAGCGCCAACATCCTGCGCGGACCCGCGGTCGACGACGCGCGCGTCTCGATCGCCGGCACTGCGCTGCGCACGACCGGACGGACGCTGCGCGCCGGCAGTCCCGTCACCCTTTCGGTGCGCCAGCACGAGATCGCGATCACGGCCGAGGCGGCGCCGCCCGCGGGCGACAACCACCTGCCGGGCGTGGTCGTGCGCCAGGTCTTTCTCGGCGCGGCGCGCGACTACACGGTGGCTCTCGACGACAAGACCGAGCTGCGCGTGACGGCGCCGCCGGGCCGCAACATCCCGCTTGGCGCGCGGATCTGGCTGCACCTGCCGGCGGAGCAGGTCAGGGCATTGGCGGAGGCATGACATGGCAAGGCAATTGACTCGGCGTGGAGCACTGGCGGGCGGCGCGGCTCTCGCCGGTTCATTCTCGGTCGTGACGTCCCTCGAGGCGGCGCCCGAGGCGCAGAAGATCACGCCGGCGCTGATCGAGGCGGCGAAGAAGGAAGGCAAGCTCGCCTGGTACACCTCGGTCGACCTGCCGGTCGCCGAGAAGATCGCCAAGGCCTTCGAGGCGGCCTACCCGGGCGTCGCCGTCAAGGTCGAGCGCTCGGGCGCCGAACGCATCTTCCAGCGCATCGGCCAGGAGTATCAGAGCAGGATCTACGTCTGCGACGTCGTGAACAGCTCCGACGCCGCCCATCTCATCGTCTGGAAGCGCGCCTCGATGCTGGCGCCGTTCCTGCCCGAGGAGGTGGCGCAGCACTATCCCAGGGAGCATTGGGATCCCGACGGCATGTATGCGACGTGGCGCATCACCCTGGCGCCGGTCGCCTACAACACCAACCTGGTGAAGCCCGAGGACGCGCCGAAGGGGTTCCTGGATCTGCTCGACGCCAGATGGACAGGCAAGATCGTCAAGGCGCACCCGGGCTATTCCGGCACCATCATGACGGCGACGCAGCAGCTCTCCCGCGACCTCGGCTGGGGCTACTTCGAGAAGCTCGCCGGGCAGCGGGTCATGCAGGTCCAGTCGGCGGCCGATCCGCCGAAGAAGGTGGCGCAGGGCGAGCGCGCCGTGATGGCCGACGGCACGGAGTACCTGGTCACCCTGATCAAGGCGCGCAAGGAGCCGATCGAGGAAGTCTACGCCGTCGAAGGCACGCCGCTGATCACCGGCCCGTCGGCGGTGATGGCGCGCGCCGCCAATCCAAATGCCGCGCGCCTGTTCCAGGCCTGGTCGATGACCGCCGCGGCACAGCAGCTCAACATCGACATCGGCGCGCTCCGCTCGGCCCATCCGCTGGTCAAGGACCGCACCGACCGCAAGAAGCTCTCCGACATCAAGCTCCTGCGCGAGGACGCCGCCGCGGTCGCCGACCAGGCCGAGGAGATCAAGGCGCGCTACACCAGGCTCTTCAAGGTATGAGCTGGGTTAGGGGCCCCAGACGCGGAGATATCTCATGTCCTTCCCCTGTCTTCGGGCAAGACATTCGCGTATGGCAAGAAAAGCCGTCATCCCGACCGGAGCCGAGCGCAGCGCCTGCCCTGAGCGCAGTCGAAGGGAGGCGTAGTGGAGGGACCTTTCTTGTCGGAGCACCAGCAAGAAGGGTCCCTCGACTACGCAACCCTTCGGGCAGCTCCGCTCGGGACGACGGCATTTTCTGCCATACGCGCATGCTCCGCCCGACGACAGGGCGGATGACCGAGCAGAGCGCGCCCGATCATGCGATGCGGTCCCGGCAATGACGGTCGCGGCGGAGCGCGGTCGCCGGGAAAGGCGCGGGCTTCACCTGCCGGACCTCTCCCGCCCCACGCTGGTCGCCGTCGCCGCGCTGCTGGCCGTCATGATCGTCCTGCCGATGGGTTGGCTGGTGGCCTACAGCCTGAGCGACAAGGCGGGCCATCCGACCGTGGCGAACTTCGTCGCCCTGTTCACCGATCCGAGCTTCGTCGACCCGCTGATCACGACCCTGATCATCGCCTTCTCGGTGAGCACGCTCTGCTGTCTGGTCGCGGCACCGCTCGGCTGGCTGGTGGCGCGCAGCGACATGCCGATCCGGCGCACCGTGCGCACCCTGGTGATGGCCTCGCTGGTCACGCCGCCGTTCGTCGGCGCCATCGCCTGGGAGATGCTGGCGGCACCCAACTCGGGCCTGCTCAACCAGCTGTGGCGCAGCCTCACCGGCATGCCGCCCGACGAGGCGCTGATCGACATCTACAATCTCCCCGGCCTGATCTTCGTCATCACCTGCTACACCTTTCCCTACGTCTTCATCCTCGTCTCGAACGCGCTCGACCGCATGCCGGGCGAGCTCGAGGATGCCTCGTCGATGCTGGGCGCCGGGACGTGGCAGACGGCGCGCAGCATCACCGTGCCGCTCGCCCTGCCGACCCTGCTGGCAGGCACCCTGGTCGCCTTCCTGCAGGCGCTGAACCTGTTCGGCTCGCCGGCAATCCTGGCGATTCCCGCGGGCTTCCACACGCTGACGACGCGGATCTGGAGCCTCTTCCAGTTCCCGCCCAAGCCCGAGCTGGCGGCGGCGGCCTCGCTGCCCTTGCTGGTGCTCACCATCGCGCTGCTGCGGGCGCAGTCGACCGCCCTGGGGCGGCGCGGCTATGCCGTGCTCGGCGGCAAGTACGGCCAGCCGCGACTGGTGCGGCTGGGCCGCCTGCGCTGGCCGGCCGCGGCGCTGGCGCTGCTGGTGCTCGCCATGCCGCTGTTCCTGCCCTATGCGGCGCTGCTCAACTCGGCCTTCTCGCGCACCGCCTCCAGGCTCGTGACCCTGGAGACGGTGACCCTGCACAACGTGCGTTTTGCCTTCCTCGAGCTCAGCTCGACCCTGCCGGCGCTCAAGAACACGTTCCTGCTGGCCGCGTCATCGGCGACGCTCGGCGCCCTGCTGGCGCTGCTGATCGCCTACATCGTGGCGCGCCGCGCCATGCCCGGCCATCGTGTCCTGTCGTTCCTCGCGACCGCGCCGCTCGCCATTCCCGGGATCGTGCTGGGCGTCGGTCTGTTCCTCGCCTACACGCGGCCGCCGCTCACGCTCTACGGCACGCTGTGGATCCTGCTGATCGCCTTCGTCACCATCGAGCTGCCGGCCGCCTTCCAGCAGCTCTCCTCGGCGTTCCACGCCGTGCAAGGCGAGCTCGAGGAGGCCGGCCGCATGCTCGGCGCGTCGCGGCTGCGCACCCTGGCCGACATCACCGCGCCTCTGCTGCGCTCGGCCGTGATCGCGACCTGGTGCTTCGTGTTCGTCGCCGTGATCCGCGAGCTTTCGGCGGCGGTGATCCTGTTCACCTCGGAGACCAAGGTCCTGTCGGTGCTGATCTTCGACCTCAAGGAAAGCGGCGACATCGGCGCCATCGCCGTCCTGAGCCTGGCCATGATCGCCATCACGACCGTGGTGATCGTCCTCGCCAACCGGCTCGGCGGGAGCCGGGTGCAAGCCCGGCTGTCAGGCTGACCCGCCCGCGCGTCAGCCTTTCCCTTCTCCTCCCCAGCTTCGCTGGGGAGGTGTCTCGGTAATCCGAGACGGAGGGGTCATGAGCCACGAGTCTCGAGCTCATGACCCCTCCGTCGGCGATTACGCCGACAGCTCCCCAGCTTCGCTTCAGCGAAGCCGGGGAGGAGAAGCGAAAAGCTGACGCCTATGGGTGGCGCGCTCACAGCCGTGACGTCGGAGGGAGAAGGCGCTCACGCGGGCGGCAGATCGCCTGCCACCTCGTCGGGAGTCACCGGACGGCTCAGCAGGCCGAGCCGCGCCAGCTGCTCGATGGTCGCGCGCCAGCCTTCGCGCGTCTGCTGCCCGAGCGGCTGGTGGCCGAGCTGGCGCACGATGACCGACATGGCCTGCGACAGGTAAGGCCGCGACAATGCGGGATAGAGCGGCGCGAAGGCGGCGATCGCGGCCGCCGGCGTGAACTGCAGCCGGCTGCAGGCCTCCTGGACCGCTTCGACGACCCGGGTCGCGATGCTGCGCTTGTCGGGCGAGAGCCAGGCTTCCTCGCGCGCGATGATGTTGAGGCTGTAGAGCTGCACGCCGGCGTCGGCCAGGCGCAGGACCGCGATCTGCCGGCCGTCGGCGCGCAACTCGGACGGCAGGTTTTCCTCGTAGTCGACCAGCGCGTCGACCTGCCCGTCGAGCAGCGGCGCCGCCGTCGGCTCGACCGGGACGGTGGCGATGCGCGCGGGATCGAGATGCTGGACGGCGATGAAGGCGCGGAATTCCTCGACCGTGACGCTGCCCGTCACCAGGCCGACGCGCCTGCCGTACAGATCGGTCGGCACGACGATGCCGCGCTCGGCGCGCGAGAAGATCACCGACGGCGTCCTGCGGTAGAGCACGCTCAGGCTCTTGATCGGAAGACCCTGGGAGCGGCCGATGGCGGAGGCGACGCCGCTCGACACGCCGAGCCAGTACTCGCTGCTGTGGGCCACCATCCGGGTCGAGACGACGGCGCCGCGTCCCTCGAAGAGGCGGACCTGCAGGCCGCGCTGGGCGAACAGCCCCCATTCGCGGGCGAGGAAGAAGCCCGCGTAGGTCGGCGTCGGCTTCCAGTCGAGCAGCAGGTCGACCGATTGCAAGCCGGCCTGGGCGCGCCCGATGGCCGGGGCCGCGAGAGCCAGCGTCGCGCTCCCGGCGATCAGGGTACGGCGCGAGACGGGGCGCCGGTTCCCGCGGGACAACGACGAGCGGGCTCGCGTGCCTAGGGTCGGGGTGGGCGGCTGAGCAGGCTCCAACTTCGCGTGTCCTCGACCTTGGGATAATGCTTCGACAGGTGGTCGGTGTAGGCCTTCGCCGCCCGTTCGGTCCAGGCGGCGTCGGTCGAAAACTTGGGAATCAGGACATAGTCGGCATCGCCGAAGACCTCGCTGGCGGGGCGCAGCGGCGCTCCCGTCGCGGACCACAGGTTGCCGCCGCGCGGCGGCACCCAGCCGAGCATGAAGGGGAACGGGTTCACCTGGTCGAGGACCACGATGCCGCCCGGGCGGTGCTTGCCGTCGGCCAGCAGGTCCGCCGCCTCCATGATCGTGTCGACGTACTCGGTCGCCGTCAGCTCGACGTGCGGCTGCAAGGCGCGCGACCAGTTGAGCAGGGCGTGGCTCGGCTTGCCCGAGGCGAAGGCGTCGAGCAGCCCGCTACGGTCGATCGGCACGGCCAGCCCCTTGAGATTGGTCCGCGCCACGATCTGAAGATCGGATTCGTCCCCGGCGCGCGTGTGGTAGGCCCAGATGCTGACCGCCGAGGCGCTCACCACGAACAGCGGGAAGATCATCAGCACAGGCGCTGCCGAGGCCATGGCGTCGCCGCGCCGACTCAGATGGTCGTAGAGCAGGAAGGCGACGACGATCGCGGCCGGCAGTCCATGGGTCTGATGGTTCTGGGACAGCACGAAGAGGGCGACAACGAGGATTCCCGCGACGGCGATCGGCAGGCGTATCGAGGCGAGGCCGCGCCACCACAGCCACGCCGAGAACAGGACCGCGGCGACATAGGCGGCGCTGCCCTCGCCGTTGGTGAAGAAGTTGTTGACGTGGAACGTCAGCTTGCTGCGCACGGCGCCGGCCCTGACGGCGTCGAGGATGTCGGCCAGATAGGCATGGTTCCACGGCGCCACGGCGTTCAGCAGGATCAGGGCGACCATGATCGCCGTCACCACCGGGCGCCGGCGCACGTGCGGGGAGGTGACCGCCGCCAGCGCGGCCAGGGCGATGCCGGCGGCAAAGTAGGTGATCTTGAGATAGAAGAACGTGGTGAGCAGAAGGCCGGCAACGGCGGTGTCGAGCAGATCGAGGCGTCGGTCGTCGCGCGGCGGGACGAACAGGATCAGCGTCAGGACGGCAAGCAGGCTCCAGCCGTAGCGATTGTAGGACATCGCGAACGTGTAGGAGGTCAGGCTTTCGCCGACATTGGCCGGCCGCAAGGCCAGCAGGCTGACGAAGACGACGAAGAGGACGGCGGGTAGCAGCGGCAGTCGACGCATCGCCGCGAGGGTGGCCGACACGAAGGCGACCATGGCAATCAGGCAGGCACCCACCAGGAACGCGTGCGGCGTCAGGCCGACCAGATCGAAGCCGAGCAGCGTCGGCAGAAAGCTCAGGAGACCGAGCGGGTCATGAAAGTCGACGTGCTCGGCCTGGCCGTTCCACAGATGCCAGGCGCCGGACAGGTTGTAGACGAAATCCCACGTCATGTCGTTCGACAGCACGATGCTCGGGCTGAGCATCGCCCACATCGCCAGCCCTACGGGAACGGCGGAGAGCAGAACGAGGGCCAGGAGCGACGGGCGAACCCAGGGCGTTGCGGCCGTCGCCGGCTCGTCGGCCGACAGCGCGTCGCGCCACCTCGAGATCCAGCGACGCAAGCCGGGGCCGTCGCGATTCGATATCCAGGACAATCCCCAATCACCCGAGCACGACACCCGTCGTCCCTACGCGACGATAACCCGCCGTGATTCCCTTCCCCGTTGTGTTGTATAATTGAAACATCGCGCGCTTGGCTAGAGTCGCTCGCACTTCGGCTTCGCTCAGGGCAGGCGCCGACACCTCCCCAGCTTCGTCTACGCGAAGCTGGGGAGGAGAAGCGAAAATCTGGCGCCTGTGGGCGCCGCGGTCCCGTGTCGCTCGCTGATCGAGGTCGCAGGAGTTGCTGCCATGCCTGCGACGACGCAATACCATGCCGAGCCATGAGAACGATCGTCCGCGCGTTGATCGCGCTGTTGTGGCTGTCGGCGCCCGCCGCGGCCCAGACCCTGGAAGCCGAGATGCGCGCTGCCGCGGCGGCGTATGAACGCAAGGACATGGCGACCGCGGTTCGCCTTTGGAAAGCCTGGGCAGGGAAGGGCAATGCCGAGGCGCGCACCCTGCTCGGCGCCATGTACTGGAGCGGCGAGGGTGTGCCGCGCGACCACAGGGAGGCGGCACGTCTCTATCTGCTGGCCGCCGATCAGGGTTATGCGCGCGCCCAGAACAACATCGGCTTCATGCTGGGTTTCGGCGAGGGCGTTCCCCCGCGCGACGACATCGAGGCCTACAAGTGGATTGCGCTGTCCATCAAGCGCTATACGGCCAAGAACCAGGAGCGGCTCGATCAGGCGAGAAAGGATCTTGCCGCCCTCGTCAAGCGCATGACCCCTGCGCAAATTGCCGAGGCCGAGCGCCGGGTCAAGGGCTGGAAACCGTCGCCCTGATTGGGTAGACTTCGGCGGTTCGACCATCGCCGAGCATCGTTCCGGCGCCCAATCGCGACCTCGATCCACCGAAGGAGCAATGAAGAGAGCTTCGCTCGCTGCGGCAGTTGTCGCGTGGTTGGCTGCTGGCCCGGCTTTCGCCGGTCAGGCCGATGAGGAGGCGCGCGCCGTCGAAGCGCGCAGCGCCGAGGAATCCGTGCTGGGCAGCGCCGACGAGGCGAGACGACTCGCCGACTATCAGATTTTCACCCGCGAGATCGCCGTCGACAGCCTGGTGCTGGACACGTTCGACGCGGCCGTCGCCGAGGCGGGCGTTGCGGCGGCGACGATGCTCGAGGCGCGTCAGGCCTTCGCCACCGCTCTCGACCTCGAGCGCGACGTCCGGACCGGCGATCGCCTGCACGTGCGCTACGAGCAGGCCTTCACCATCGACGGCGTGGCCATCGGCGTCGGTCGCGTCCTGTGGGCCGAGCTGCGCACCAAGTCCAAGGGGACGATCGCGATTCATCGCTTCCGGACGCGCGAGCAGGGTGAGCGCCTCTGGCTCGCCAGCGGCCAGGCCGCCGTGGCGCCCTCGATGCGCATGCCGCTCGACGTCATCTCGATCTCGTCCGGCTTCGGCCTGCGGCCCGATCCGTTCGAGCAACCGCGGCCGCTCGCCGCGACCGGCAGGCCGGAGCCGATGGGCGGCTCCAAGCAGCGGACCGGTTCGCTGCCGCCGGGATTGCCCACGGGGGCCGTCGGCTATGGCAAGCCTCCCGCGCCAATCGGTGCGATTCCCATCTACATGAACCCGGACGGCTCCTGGAAAATGTCGCTGCAGAAGGGTACGCCCAGGCGAGCGTCGGGCGCGCTGTTCATGCACGACGGCGTCGACCTGGTGGCACCGACCGGGACGCCGATCCATGCCGCGGCCGATGGCGTCGTGGTCGGCGTCGGGCCCAACGGCCGCTACGGCAACTGGATCCAGATAGACCACGCCGGCAAGCTGTCGACCGTCTATGGCCATCTGTCGCGCTTCGCGCCCGGCCTGGCGGCGGGCGCGACGGTGTCGCGCGGCGATCTCATCGGATTCGTCGGCAGCACGGGCCGCTCGACCGGCGCGCATCTTCACTTCGAGGTCCAGAGCGAAGGCAAGCCGGTCAACCCGACGACCCATCCCGAGTTCAAGTCGGTGTCGATGCGCGGCGCCGACCTCGAGCGGTTCAAGAAGCAGGTGGCGCGCTCGCTCGAGGAGCGTGAGCGTGAGGCCAAGGTTGCCGCATCGCTTCGGCGCTGACACGTGATGACACGGACGCCAGGGCATAGCCGCCCATCGGCGCTTAATTTGGCCGGACCAGCAACGTCCTCATCCTTGGCGTCTATGGCATAGCCGTCCATCGGCGCTAAATTTGGCCGGACCGACAAAGTCCTCATCCTGAGGAGGTTGCGTAGCGACCGTCTCGAAGGATGAGACACACAAGATCGCTGGAAAACCAGTGTCGCAGCACCCGGCTTGTTGCCGACCAAAGGGCGAAGGTGCCTTCGCTCGATTCGAGACGCAGCCCACCGGGCTGCTTCTCAGGGTGAGGCCTTAGGCAAAGTTAGCGCCTATGGCACAGCCTCCCCAGCCGCCGGCCGAGGTTCCAGCCGGAATGGTGCTCCGAGATGACGCGGAGCGCCCACAACGACGACACGCCGGCATATCGGCAAAGGAAGCGGCGCGCGAACTAGTCCGCCGAGGCGGATTAGGGGCTGTGCTCTTTGGCCATGCTGGCGCGAACAGGCCGTTCACCGCCTCGGGCGCCACCGTGACGGAGCTTGCGCCGCCACCTGTGACGCGCGCCCAGCAATGGCCATGGTTGCTCAGTCCCAGGCCGCGTCGATGATGCGGCCATCCTCCGACAGCACCAGGGTCAGCCGGTTGGGGTCGAGGACATAGCTCGCGATGCCGTCGGTCGGCTTGATGATGCGCAGCGTGTAGGGCAGGTCGGCCTCGCGCACCGAGTTGTCGGCCGTCGCGCCGGCCGGTGGCGTGGCGCCCTTGGCGATGAAGAACTTGCCCATGCACTTGGAGCAGTCCTCCTTGGGCGCCGGCGTCTCGGCGTAGCCGGGCAGGCTCTTGAGCGCGACCACGTTGCTGCCGCCGCGCACGCGCACGCCCTTGTAGGGATGGCCGGGCTCGACCGGCAGGAGGGCCTCGACCGGCATGAACGGCCCGAGCGAGGCGGCGGTCCCCGGCGCGCTCGACTGAAACACCAGGTCGAGCACGCCGTCGAGCGGCTGGCCCTGGGTGATCGGCAACAGGTGGGGCTGGCCCCACAGGCCCGACGTCACGAGGCCGCGGGCGCGCACGATGTCCATGCCGCCGGCGCGCTCCGAGCGCAGCACCTCGACGCTGGTCACGATCAGCACCGGCGCGGGCGGGCCGCTGCCCGGCGGTGCGCCCGCCCCCGGGCCGGATTGCGGGCCGCCGGCGTAACCGGGCGGCGGGCCGCCCTGCTGGCCGGCCGGCGGCGCGGATTGCTGCTGGCCGAAGGCGGGAACGCTCAGCAGGGTGGCGGCGAGCAGGCTCGCGACGGACGACAGTTTCGATCGGGTCATGACATCCTCGACGACGGTGCGGCGGCCTCGGTGGCCGTTGGGGAATTCGTTGGCGCGGGCTGGCCGGAATCGTGCGCCGCCCAGTCTTCCTCGAGCCGGTCGTAGGCCTCCAGGATCAGGTCGGTCGGCACCATCTGCGTCAGCGTGCAGAACGACGTCGTGGTGCCGGTGAACGAGCCGTTCTCGAACAGCTTGTTGACCGGCGCGCCGGCGCCGCAGACGGCGAAGTACTCGCAGCTCGCCCGGCAGGCACGCACGCCGGCCTGGATGTCGCGATAGAGCGCCGAGCGCACGCAGGCCTCGAGGATCTCGGCCAGCGAGTGGACGTTGATGTTGCCCAGCAGGAAGTCGCCGTATTCCTCGTTCTTCATGCCGAGCAATTCGGGCGAGAAGCTCGACACGTTGCCGTAGCTGTCGACATTGATCATGGCGAGCGGCTCGGTCTGGATGTTGCGCGCCGGCTCGCCGTCCGGGCGGAAGATGCGCGGCAGGGTGTGGTCGATCTCGCGCACGAACTGGACCTTTCCGCTCGCCCGCGCGCGATGCCAGAAGCGGCGCAGGAACGCCGCGAACCGGGTGCGCAGGTCGGGACCGTCGCCGCCCGCGGTGAACAGGTCGGAGACGTAGCTGCCCTCCGACTCCTCGACGTTGAAGCAGACCTTGTCGATGCCTTCGCCGATGTAGAAGTCGAGCAGCTCGTCGGGCTTGGCGATCGTCTCGTTCGACACCACCGACAGCACGTGGAACGGCACGCCGTTGGCCTGCAGGCAGCGGATGCCGGCCATGGTCCTGTCGAAGGTGCCCTTGCCGCTGCGCGTCTTGCGCTTGGCGTCGTGCGCCTCGCGCGGCCCGTCGATGCTGACGCCGATCCCGACGTCGCACTCGAGGAAGAACCGGCACCAGGCGTCGTTGATCAGGGTGGCGTTGGTCTGGAAGGAATGCTTGACGATGACCGACGGCGGGCGCAGCCGCTCGATCGTGGCGAAGGCCTCGCGATAGAACGAGATGGGCGCGGCGAGGGGCTCGCCGGCGTGCCACAGCACGATCATCTGCGAATCGCACCAGCCCGACCCGAACACCTCGCTGAACAGCCGGGTGACGGTCGACTGCTCCATCACGTGCTTGTTGGAGCGGTCGGGCAGGTAGCAATAGGTGCAGTCGATGTTGCAGAACCCGGTCGGCTGCACCACGACCATGCTGATCTGGGGCCGGCCGAACATGGGCTCGGACACCTCGGACCGATCGGGCACGCCCGCCGGCGTCTCCGCGACAGAAGCGGCTTCGGTCACGCGCCTACCAATTGTGCCAGCCGTTGTGCCATCCGCCATTGCCCCAGCCGCCGTTGTGCCATCCGCCGTTGCCCCAACCGCCATTGTGCCACCCGCCGTTGCCCCAGCCGCCATTGTGCCAGCCACCATTGTGCCAGCCCCAGCCATGCCAGCCCCAGCCGCGGTGCCAGCCATTGCCCCACCACGCGAGCCGGGTCTCGGGATCGACGGCGACGAAGGGCTTGCCGTCACGGCCATAGTGCTCGAGGGCGTCGGACACCGAGCCGCGGATGGTCTCCAGTCGCTTCGCCACGTCGCCCGGGTCGCGGGCCTTGGGCTCGCCCGATGACCGCGCCGCCGTGGCATCGACGGAGGCGAGGCTGACCGACAGGCCGAGCGCGCCGGCCGGCAGCAACGCAGCCAGGTGGCGGGTCGAACGACGATCCTGAGCCATGCAATTTCCTCTCTACCGGGCTACGTTACCTGCACCTGCGAGACGCTCGCAAACAAAAACCGCGCAGCCCTGGAGGAGTGACCGATGTCCGACGTGCTGGCGTTACGGTTCGACGACGATGGCGAGACTCCCAACAACCCGCGCCTGCCGCTGCTGCTCTATCGCGGCGCGGTCGAGGTTGCCGGCGAAAGCGATCCGGCCGTGCCGTTCGAGCGTGCCTTCGCGCGCAACGGCTGGCCCGATGGCTGGCGCAACGGCATCCATCCCTTCCCGCACTTCCACACTACCGCGCACGAGGCGCTGGGCATCGCGCGCGGCCGCGCCACCGTTCGCTTCGGCGGCGCCCGCGGCACGGCCCTCACCGAGGAGGCGGGCGACGTTGTCGTGCTGCCGGCCGGCACCGGCCATCAGCGCCTGGAGGCGAGCCCGGACCTCCTGGTCGTCGGCGCCTACCCGAGGGACGCCCGGGTCGACCAGCATCGCCCCGGCGAGATCGATCACGCCACCGCCGTCGCCAACATCGCCCGCGTCCCTGTCCCCGATCGCGATCCGGTGCACGGCCCGGACGGACCGCTGGTGACGCTGTGGGCAAGGTGACGTCAGCTGAAGCCGCGATAGACCATGGTCGCGAACATGCCGGCTTCCATGTGGTAGAGGTTGTGGCAGTGGAACGCCCACATACCGGGGTTGTCGGCGTCGAAGGCGACCTTGACGGTCGATCGCGGTGTCACCAGGACGGTGTCGCGAAATGCCCCGGCAATCCGCTGCCCGTCGATCTCCACCACCTGGAAGGAATGCCCGTGCAGGTGCATGGGATGCGACATCATCGTGGTGTTGCGCATCGTCAGCTCGACCCGCTGGCCCTTCTCGACGGTGACCGGCAGGGCCTCCACGCCATGGATCGACATGCCCCAGATGTAGGCCGCCATGTTGCCGGTCAGGTCGACCGGCACGGTCTGGTCGACCGGGCGGCTGGCGAGCGGCTGGCTGGCCCGCAACGACTTCTCGAGCGCAAGGCTGACTTCCGGAGCCGGAGTCGCGCCGTTGATGGCGACCTTCTCCACCGCGGCGCCGCCCGGCCGCAGGATCACGCCGGTCTGCAAGGTGCGGCCTTCGCCGCGCGCCACCACCGGCACCGCGCGTTTGTCCGCGGGCATGCGCAGCATGACGTCGGCGCGCTGGGCGATGGCGAGCGGCAGGGCGGTGAGCTTGACCGGCACGATGGGATTGCCGTCGACCGTCAGCAGCGTGACCTCGAGGCCGCCGAACTCGACCACGAAGTTCGATGACGCCGCGCCGTTGATCAGGCGCAGGCGCACGTCGGCGCCTGCGTCGACCTCGAAGATCTCGGGGTCGGCCAGGGTGCGGTCGTTGGCGAGATAGGCGTCGTAGGTGACGTCGTTGAGGTCGGGCTTGGGCGCGGCCGCAGGCATGGCGCCGCCGCTGCGGGCCATGCTGGTCCGGCCGCCCGTCGTCGGCTTGTTACCCGTCATCTGCATGCCGCCGCCCATGGCCATCGCAGGCTTGGGCTTGCGCAGGTCGGCGAAGATCGCCTCCGGCTGCCGCCACGAGAAATCCTCGAACATCACGACGACCTCGCGGATGCCGCTGCGGACGGCCTCGGTCTCGCGCACGATCAGCGGCGCCGCCGCCAGGTTCTGCTCCTGAAGGCCGAAATGCGAATGCATCCAGCGCGTGCCGGTCGGCTGGGCGGGAAACCTGTAGTCGGCGAACTTGCCGGGCGCGATCGGCGGCGCCGACAGATAGGGCACGCCGTCCTGGCGCCACGGCGGGTTGAGGCCGTGCCAGTGCAGGCCCGACAGGACGTCGAGATTGTTTTCGAGCCGGACGTCGAACATGTCGCCCTGCTCCAGCGTCAGGCCCCATTCGCCGGACGGCTGCGAGACGCGATAGCGCTTGGCCGGCTTGCCGTCGACCTCGATGGTCCGGTAGTGCAGCCGCAGCACCTTGCGGTCCGCCGCCCGGGCGCTGTGCGCGGACAGGGCGAGGCCGCCCGCTCCGGCGAGGGCCGCGCCAACGACGAGAGATCGCCTGGACGGGTTCATCTTTCGAGCCTCCTTGAAACTACGCTTGCCTGCGCCGCGTCGGCGACTATTCGTGGGCGTTTGGCGGGTTACCCTTCAACCGGTAGACGATCCCGGTCTTGGTGGCGCCGAGCTTGATCCAGTCGCGCGCCTCCTGCTGCAGGGCGAGGAAGAAGGCCTCGGCCCGCGCCAGCGCCTCGTCGGTCATGTCCTCGCGCCGCCGGAACTTGAGCTGGAAGGCGAACTCGCCGACCAGCGGGCTGTGATCGCCGCGGTTGCGCCACAGCGCGACGTTGGACACGGTGCGGATGTTGTTGCCGAAATCGATCTCGCCCACGTCCTGCAGCACCTCCTCGACGATGGTGCCGTTCACCAGGTCGAGCTTCTCGTGATGGCCGTGCTTCAGCGTCTCGAGCGCCGGCAGGACGCGCACCATGTCGTCGAGCGACAGCCGCTCGCCCGCCGCGATCGAGGGCAGGTGGAACTCGACATTGTGCGAGTACAGCATGCGCATGCCGTCCAGCCCGTCCTTCAGCGGCAAGGCCTCGGCCTTGAACTTGATGCGGTAGTCGGTGCTGACCTGCGGCCGCACGTCCATCTCGGCTGCCTTCTGCAGGTCGGGATGGCGGTACTTGAAGACGATCTCGGGCTCGCCCACGGGGAAGCCGTCCCGGTACGGGATGCGCCGGCGCAGGATGAAGGCGTTATTGTAGAGGCGGTAGTCGTGCGTGTCGACGAACAGCACCTCGCGGATCTGCAGCGGCTCGAGATCGTAGCCCGACGGGTCGAAGCGGACGCCGGTCTTCTTGGCCGGCCGGCGCATCACCTTGGCGAAGTCGAACAGGCTCTGGCGCGACGTGAAATGGTTCGGCTTGAGGATGATCTTGCACTCGAGGTAGCGGAGCTCGTCCAGCGGCATGCCGTCGCTGTACTTGCCGGGCCTGATCTCGGGCAGGTGCCTGGCCCGCAAGGCCGGTTGGGTCTTGGTCTTGGTCGCCATCGAACGAAGCTCCCCCGCTTTGGCCGCACTATAGTCCACGACCGGGGCGCGGGGGAACGGTGGGCCCATAGGCGCCAACGCTTCGGTTCTCCGCCCCTGCGAAGCTGCTGCGGAGAGGATACATCTCAGGTTCGAGCTCTCCGAAATGGCAGAAGACGTCATGAGTCCTCTCCGCCCGCGAAGCGGGGGGAGAGGAAGGGGCCCCACGCGAAGCGTGGGGGAGGAGAGGTGGGTGGTTGCCACACCATCGATGTCTGGATCGAGATTGATCGCCTCGCGGACACCGACCCTATGACCCCTCTCCTAGCCTCTCCCCCCCGCTACGCGGGCGGAGAGGAACATGAGTTGTGTCCACTCCGAAGCACCGAAGCTGAAGAGGAGGGCCCGAAAGTCAAGTTGGCGCCCATGAGCGGCGAGCCACGGAGCCCGGGCGGGCCCCCATCGGCGCGCCGGGTCGCCCGGGCATCTCGATCCGGCGCGGACGCTGTGACAGAGTGTGCCCGGGCGGCGGCGCCATCCACGCTCGATCGCCCCTCTGGCAAGGGATCCCATCTGATGAGCACTCTGCGTAACGTCGATTCCCGGGAATGGGAGCTGCGCTGCGATCTCGCCGCGGCCTACCGCCTGATCGCCCATTTCGGCATGGACGACCTGATCTACACCCATCTCTCGGTGCGCCTGCCGGGCGAGGATCATCGCTTCCTGCTCAACCCCTATGGCCTGATGTTCGACGAGATCACCGCGTCGAGCCTGGTCGCGGTCGACCCCGACGGCCATGCGATCGAGGAGGAGGAAGAGTCGAAGATCAACAACGCCGGCTTCACCATCCACTCGGCCGTGCACATGGCGCGCGACGATGCGCACTGCGTCATGCACACCCATACGACGGCCGGCATGGCGGTGGCGGCGCAGGACCAGGGGCTGTTGCCGTTGAACCAGATGTCGATGGAGTTCTACGGCCGCACCAGCTACCACGACTACGAGGGCGTCGCCCTCGATCTCGACGAGCGCGACCGGCTGGTGCGCGATCTCGGCGGCAACAGCGCGATGATCCTGCGCAACCACGGCCTGCTGACCACGGGCCGCACGGTCGCCGAGGCCTTCCATTACATGTACTACCTGGAGCAGGCCTGCCGCATCCAGATCGCCGCGACCCAGGGCGGCCAGAAGGTGACGCCGGTGCCGGACGCGGTCGCCGCGCACACCGCGGCGCAATTCGCCAGCTGGTCCGACGCCAAGGGGCAGCGGCCGTGGGCGGCGTTGCGGCGCCGGCTCGATCGCGAGAGCCCGGACTACAAGACCTGATGGGCGACTGGCTCCCGATCGCGCCCGAGAAGGCGGGGTTCGCGGCCAGCCTCGACGAGCGCCTCGACCGGGCGATCGCCGACAAGCGCATCCGCAACGTGCACGGCGTCGTGGTGATGCGCGGCGGTCGCGTGGTGCTGGAGCGCTACTTCCGCGGCCACGATCATGTGCGCGGCCGGCCGCTCGGCGAGGTGTCGTTCGCGGCCGACACGCTGCACGACCTGCGCTCGGTGTCGAAGAGCGTCGTCGGCCTGCTCTACGGCATCGCCCTGGAACGCGGCAAGGTGCCGCCGCCGGAGGCGCCGCTGCTGTCGGCGTTCCCGGCGCATGCCGGCCTCGCGGCCGATCCGGGGCGCAAGGGCTGGACGCTCCATCACGCGCTCAGCATGACCCTGGGCACCGACTGGGACGAGCTCAGCGTGCCCTACACCGATCCGGCCAACAGCGAGATCGCCATGGACCGGGCGCCCGACCGCTATCGCTACGTGCTGGAGCGGCCGCTCGTGTTCAAGCCCGGGCAGCGCTGGATCTACAACGGCGGCGCCACGGCGCTGCTCGGCCGCGTGATCGCCGATGCGACGGGACGGAGCCTGCACGAGTTCGCCCGCGAGGCGCTGTTCGACCCGCTGGGCTTCGGCCCGACCGAATGGCTCGCCGACGACAAGGGCGACGCCATCGCCGCCTCCGGGCTGCGGCTCACCCTGCGCGACCTGGCGCGCCTCGGCCGGCTGATGCTGCGCGGCGGCAAGGCGGGCGACAAGGGCATCGTTCCCGCCGATTGGCTGGCCCGGTCGACGACGCCCTATGTCGCGGTCGACGAGGTGCGGCGCTACGGCTACCACTGGTACCTCAATCATTTCGCCTTCACCGTGACCAGCGGGCCGCGCTGGAGCCGCAACCGTCTCGAGCACGCTTGGGGCGCCTACGGCAACGGCGGCCAGCGCCTCTGGGTGCTGCCCGGCCTCGACCTCGTGGTCGCCGTCCTCGCCGGCAACTACGACGACCCCGAGCAGTGGGTCCCGCCGATGCGCGTCCTGCGCGAGGTCGTGCTGGCGAGCCTGGAGTAGCCTTTCACCGTGCGTTGTAGAGTCCCGGCGTGACTCCGCCGTAGCTGCCACGCAGGCGGTTGGTCCAGCCGTAGCCGACGTAACCGCCGGCGGCGTCGTAGAGGTAGTTGAAGCCTTCGAGGAACAGGCGGCTGGTGTTCACGAACACGCCGGCGTCGTGGACCACCTCGACGCGCTCGGGGTGCAGGGGGTTGCCGCGCTCGCCCACGGTGAAGGTGTAGAAGGCCGGCTGCGGGTTGCGCCGGTCGGGCAGGTAGATCGAGATGGTCGTGGCGGAAGGCACGCGCTCGCCGCGCCGCAGGCGGGTTCCTTCCGGCGGCGACAGGAACATGTAGTTGACGCCGGTATCCATCAGGATGTGGCCATCGCCCTCCACGCCGTCGACCGAGACCGTCATCGGCGCCGGTCCCCAGGTCGGCGCGCCCGACTCGGAAGGCGGGCCGGGATCGAGCTTCACGAAGGCGAAGTTGCGCGTCAGCTCGGGCGTCATGCCGAGATGGACGGCCTGCCGCGTGATCACGTATCCCGGACGGATCGACGCGGCCGGTGCGCCCGACGCCAGCGCCACGATGTTGGTGAACGGGTTCTTGGGCGGGCCTGCCTCGGTGCTCTGGGCCGCGTTGCGGGCGAAGCCGATGCCCATGAAGGCGACGCCGCGCGGGTTCTGCTCGGGACGGCAATCGCGGGCGCGCTCGAGGCAGGTGATGCTGGTGACGCGCAGCACCTGGACGCGCGCCGTCGCCGCCGGAACCTCGCGGCTGCGCAGGATCTCGACGTTCGTGGTGTAGCGCTCGCCGTTCAGGATGCGGCCGCTGCTGGTGTAGACCAGCCGGCCGGGACCGCCCGGAACGTCGCCCGGCGCCGGCGTGTAGTGCTCGGCCGCCACGACGATTCCTGTCGAGCCGGTGTCCATGCCGAAGCGGCGGGGCGGCGCGCCGTGCAGCCTCATCCACACCTGCGGGACGCCCGTCATGTGGATCGGCCCGTTGGCGAACGGCACCTCGATCGCGGCGAGGCCCTGGTATTGCTGCCACGGCGCATCCTGGGCGCGCGCCGGCGAGATCGCGGCCGCAATGCCCAGGAACAGGCAGAGTGTCAGGCATCGACGCATGATGGCCTCTGTCGTCATCCTCAATTCACGATCGCATAGGCCGGCTGCCGGAAATCCGCGCCGGCGCGCAGGAAGCCGGTGCGGCTGTCGAGCAGGATCGCCTCGACCGAGCAGGCGCGGCGAGTGTAGGCGGGCCACATCTCGACGTCGTGGCCGCGCCGGCGCAGGTCCTCGAGCGTGGCGGCGGGCAGGCGGTCCTCGATATTCAGGCGGCCCGGCAGGTGCGTGTAGGGCGCGAACGAGTTGGGGAAGCTGAAGGTCGCGAAGCGCGGCTGCTCGATCGCCTCCTGGATGTCCATGCCGAAATGGAAGGCGTTGAGGAACACCTGCAGCATCGCCTGGACCTGCACGTCGCCGCCCGGCGCGCCGAACGGGATCACGCTGCCGTCGTCGCGCACGGCGATCGCCGGGTTGGGCGTGAGGCGCGGCCGCTTGCCGGGCGCCACGCCCGAGGGATGATTGGGATCGGGCCGCGATTGCGTGCCGCGCCCCGACGGCACGATGCCGAGGCCGGGAATCACCGGCGAGCGCCACGAGCCGTCCGACGGCGTGGCCGACATGGCGTTGCCCCAGCGGTCGACGGCGCAGCAGTAAGACGTGTCCGGCTCGACGACGGCATCGCTTCGGAGCGCCGACGCGGCCGTCGGCGGCGGCCGGTTGCTGGGATAGGCGCCGAGCGGCGGCGGCATGTCGGGCATGGCGCGATCGCGGTCGATGGCGCCGACGCGCGCCGCGACATGGCCATCCGACAGCAGCTGCTCCATGCCGACATCGACGAACAGCGGATCGCCGTAGCGATGCTCGCGATCGGAGCACGCCGCCTTCATGATCTCCGTGACCAGGTGGATGTAGTCGGCGCTGTTGTGCGCGAGGCCCGCCAGCCCGCCCGCCGCCTCGATCATGCGCAGCGCCTGGGCCAGCATCGGGCCCTGGCACCACGGCCCGCAGGTGTAGACGTCGAAGTCGCGCCAGCGCACCCGCACCGGCGCCTCGTAGCGGCTGTGGAAGTTGGCGAGGTCGTCGCGCGCGAGGTAGCCGCCTTCCTGCTCATGGTAGCGCACGATGGTGTCGGCGATGTCGCCGCAGTAGAACGCGGCGCGCGCGGCCTGCAGGCCGGCGAGCCGGCCGGCTTTCGACGCGGCGCGCTCCTGGTCGACCATGTACTGCAGGGTGCCGGCGAGGTCGGTCTGCAGGAAGCGGTCGCCGACATCGGGCGGCTTGCCGCCGGGCAGGAAGATGGCGGCGTTGGACGGCCACGAGCGGTAGCCGTCCTCGTACTGGCGGATCATGGTCGCCATGTACTCGAACACCGCGAAGCCCTCGCGGGCATAGCGGATCGCCGCGCCGGCGACGTCGCCGAACGACATCGTGCCGTAGTCGGAGAGGGCGGTGATCCAGGCGTCGGGTGCCGCCGGCACCACGGTGCGCAGCAGGCCCAACGGCATCTTGCCGCCATGCTCGCGCATGAACAGGTCGGCCGGGAAGCGCGACGGCCAGTGCCCGAGGCCGGCGATGGTGACGACCTTGCCCTGGCCGGTGCGGATCATGATCGGCGCCACGCCGGCAACGTTCACCTCGTCGGGATGCAGCACGGCGAGCGCGATCCCGGCGGCGCATCCGGCGTCGATCGCGTTGCCGCCCGCCTCGAGGATGGAGAAGCCCGCCGCGGCGGCGAGATGGTGGCCGGCCGAGACGGCATGGCGGCTGCCATAGAGGGTCGGGCGCATGGACTTCATGGAGAGGAGTCTCCCGTGCTGGAGCAAGCCATCATGGCCTCCCTACGCCAGCCAGTTGCTGGCGCCGGTCAGGCTGGTGAAGTCGATGCCGACGACGAGATCGTTGAAGTCGCGGTCGCCGCCGCCGGCCGTGTCCTCGAAGCCCCAGACGTTCAGGCCATAGCTGTAGAGGTGCGTGACACCGGGATCGCCGCTGTCCCCGTTGGCCTGGGAGAAGGCCCAGTAGACATCGCTCGTCGAGAGGTTGGTCAGCTTCATCGCCAGGGTCGCCCTGCTTCACGCCCTGGATCGTCTCGTCGCTCCACTGGCCGTATCCCGGTCCCTGGATCGAGGTCGTGCCGGCCGTCGTCTGGTAGTCGCGGCTGGCCGCCAGGGCGGCATAGCCCGCCTGTCCGGGCGCGACGCCCGCCACGGTGCCGTTGAGATCGTCGACACGATAGATCTCGAGCTGCAGCGAGTCCGTTCCGTTCTGCCGCAGGCGGACGACGGCGTCCCAGCCGACATCCTGGCCGTTGACCATGTTGGTCGCGGTCTGGGCGATCGCGACCGGCCGCGCGAGCACGATGCTGCCGATGCTGTCGCCATACTGCACGAAGCCGTAGTCGGCGGTGAGCTGCGCCTGATAGAGCGGGAGCGCGATGCCGCCCGCGTCGACGGCGAGGGTTGCGCCCTGGGCGACGGTGATCTGGAACGGAATGGCCGAAGCGTCCTGGTCGAACAGCGTCACCAGATCCGGGTCGAAATGCTGGTCATGCACGGCCTGCTCGGCCAGCCTGCTGGTCCAGGCGAGTTCCTCGTTGGCGAGCATGGTTCGAGTTGTGCCGGCGACCGTGACGCTGAGCGGTCCCGTCGTCCAGAAGCTGTTCTGGACGAGGAGAGTCTGGCCGGCGCCGCTCGTGCCGCCGTACGGTCCCGGGTTGTCGATCACCGGGGTTCCCTCGTAGGAGGTCTGCGCCTGGGCAATGGCCGTCAGGGTCCGCGCCAGCACCATACCGTTCGGGCTGCCGAGGCCGCTCGCGAGATCGTATCCGGGCGCAGCCGATTGACCGAGGCCGGTCGGCACCATCGGCGTGTAGATCGACTGTCCCGACGGATCCTGCGAGATCTGGAAATAGCCGGTGTCGTCGGTCGCGAGGTAGAAGCTGTTGATGTTGTTGCCGAGCGTGATGTCGTTGAACGAGGCCGGCGCTACTGCCGCCGCCGCGTAGAGCAGGTCGTTGTAGTAGCCCAGCGGTCCGAGATTCTGGTCGGCGAAGACCGCATCGAGCTGCGCGGTGAGGCTCGCCCATAGGGGAGAGGCCGCGCTCGTGCCGCCGTTGCCGTGGATCAGGTTCGTCGACTGGCCGCTTATGTAGTTCTGGTTGAGGACGCCGTAGGCCGTGTTGGCGAAAGCCAGCAGGGCGACGTCGGGCGTGCCGCGCCCGCCGATCGACGACAGCCCGAAATCGCTTTGGTAGCCGGGCACCGGCAGGGCGGTGTCGACGCCTCCTACGCCGCTCGTGTTCTCGCCGAACGGGGCGGCCAGGCCATTCTGGTAGGCTTGCAGGTCGAGGTCCTGCCAGACGGTCTCGAACAGGGAAACCAGGGTCGGCGACGGATTGGCAGGCGTGGCGTCGGACAGGTTGGTGGGAAGCGTCTGGAGGCCCGCCGCCACGAGGTCGAACACCGTCGCCGGATTGTTCTGCAGCGCCAGCGCCAGCAGCGCGCTCAACGTCGGATCCGTCTCGGCGCTGTGCAGCGACGACACCGAGGTGCCGCCCACGGCCAGCGCATAGGTCGGCGACTGGCTGGCGCGATAGTTGGCGAGGCCGTTGGCGAGGTCGGCGCTCGAGCCCTGGTCGCCGGCCGAGAGATGGACCGAGACGTTGCTCAGCGCGCCGTCGACGAACAGCTGCTGGTAGGCCCGCTGGAACGGCGAGCTGGCGGTCGGCTGGATGAAGAACGCGTAGGACGAGCTCAGCACGCTCGTCTTGTTGGTCGTCGCGAAGAACGCCTGCTGGAACGCGGCGAAGGGCGTGCCGGCCATGTAGGAATAGAGATACTGCGTGCTGTTGGGTGCCGCGCTGGCGATCACCGAGATGTCGAGCGTCAGCTCGCCCGGGCTGCCCGCCGAGCTGTCCTGGGAGAGAACCTGGAATTGCGACGCCGTGTAGGGCTGCAGGCCGAGCTGCGTCCGATACTGGTTGATGTATCCCAGCAGCTCGGCCTGCGCATAGGGGACGTTGTCCTCCACCAGGGCGATGGCCGGCGTGGCGGCGGCCGCGCCGGCCGCCGACGACAGCGGGAAGCCGTAGTTGGCGGCGATCGCGGCCGGGGTGGCGATGACCTGGCTCGAGGTGGAGTTGCCGATCCCCAGCGGGCCGGCTGAAAGGGTAACGCCCTCTGTGGAGAGAACGGCCGGGTTGGGCACCTCGACGGCCTGCTCGAGCCACACGCCGTCGACGTTCGGTATGCTGGCGTCGAGCTCGAGGTTGCCCGCCCAGGCCGCGACATGGCTGTTTCCCGTCGATATCGCCAGCAGGCCGGTGCCGAAGAGCTGCTCGAACTGCGTCGCATCGAGTGCCAGCCAGATCGTGCGGTTCTCGGCCGAGGACACGTAACCGTCGAGCACGGGAAGGCTCGACACCCCGAGCAGCGATGCCAGCGCCTGCTGGGTCGCGGTGAACGACGCGGTGGACGCGCCATACTGCGACCACACGGTCGCCGGATCGGCGAGGGCCGCCTGCCGGGTTGCCCAATCGCTGGCGAGCAGCGCCGTCGGATCCTGCTGGCGCTCGAGGGTCAAGCCGACGACGAGCCTGGCCTCGCTGGGCGCCGCAGCGATCGTCGCCCCGGGGAAGAGGGGCCCGAGGACCTGCTGGGCAACGGAGAGGTCGGTCGAGGAGGCGAGGGTGGTGAAATCCTGCGCGGTCGCGAGCTGATAGCCGTAAGCGTCGAGGAACGTCGAGTTGAGCAAGGTACGCGCGCCTTCTTCCAATGCCTGCTGCGCGGCATCGTAGGGCGTCGACCAACCGTCAGGAAGGACGATCGGCATGTCCAGAATCCTCATCCTGAGGAGCCGCGCGTGGCGCGGCGTCTCGAAGGATGGGCAACAATGACGGGACCTGTTACCCATCCTTCGAGACGCCGCGCCACGCGCGGCTCCTCAGGATGAGGTCTTTGTTGCGTCGCCAACCAAGTCAGCGCCTGTGAGCGCGCCTCTCCGCGACGCTCATGGGACTACCCCGCGGTGACCTTGGCGAGCCAGGCGCGCGCCTTCTCCTCGGACGAGAAGTACTTGGCGGGACGGTCCGACGGCGAGATGTTGACGAAGCGCTTGAAGGTGCCGCGCAGGTTGGGCTTGCCGACGACGGCGAGCGGGCCGCTCGGAAGGGCCGCCGTGTAGGCGCTGAGCCGCGCGCCCATCAGCATCACGTCGTCGTCGTTGTAGACCGGCTGTGTGCTCGTTATGTCGACGAGCTTGGCGTAGCCCATGGCGTTGGCGACGACGAGGGCATCGAAGTGCTCCTCCATGTCCTTCAGCGCGAGCAGCCCTTCGGCGACGATGTATATGAACTTGCGCGAATGATCGATTTCCCAGCGCATTGGCATCGACAGCTCCTTCGGCGACGCGTCGACTCTGGATCAGATCGGCTTGCCGGCGCTCTCCGGCCAGCGCCGCATCATCGTATTGGACGGCAGGCCGTTGTCGACGACCTTGCGCGCCGTCTCGATGCCGGCGACCGGCAGGCCTTTCGGATCGAGCAGCCCGACCTGGACCAGCACCGAGGCCTGGTCCCAGTAGATGTGCTCGTGCGCGACCTTGTCGCCCTCGAAGCGCACGATCGCGACCAGCGGGATCTCGACCCGCCTGCCGGTCGGCGCGATGCCCGGCAGCAACCAGTCGATCTCGCTCGTGTGGGTGAAGCTGAAGATCATCTCGTCGACGATCTGGTCGGCGCCGACCGTGCGGCTGACCGGCTGCAGCGCCGTATCCGGCGGATTGCCGCCGATGAAGTGATACTTGTAGAAGCGCTTCAGCTGATCATGACCGACGCCACCGGTCATGGTCGGGATGTGGTTGACGTAGGGCCGCGCCACCATGGTCGCCATCGTGGCGTCGACATCGCGAGTCTCGAACTCGTGGCGGCAGTGGGCTTCCCAGAGGGCTGCGAGATCGGGGGCTGG
The DNA here is from genome assembly GCA_022844015.1 of Reyranella sp. Taxonomy (GTDB): domain Bacteria; phylum Pseudomonadota; class Alphaproteobacteria; order Reyranellales; family Reyranellaceae; genus Reyranella. Next base: position 31,116 of record JALHMO010000081.1, read on the forward strand.
CATTCGTCTTCCTCCGTACCGAAAGCTACAGCATACGCGAGCGCGCTCCGTTGCACATTCTGCTGGCGAATGGCGGGGCAGGCCTTTCATCCTCCTCCCCAGCTTCGCTGGGGAGGTGTCGCCGTCTTACGGCGACGGAGGGGTCATGAGCCATGGCCCCGGTGCCTCTTATGGCTCATGACCCCTCCGCCCCGTATGACGCTTCGGCTTCGCTCAGCGCAGGCGGGGCACCTAGTAAGAAACTGGCGGCTTGCCGCCAGTTTCTTGGCTTGGTGGGTCGGCTCTCGGGCCGGTGGGGAACTCCTATGAAAATGCGCTGGGAGCGCGCCACTGGTGGCGGAGTAAAC
>JALHMO010000082.1 GCA_022844015.1 Reyranella sp.
CATGTCCACGTCAGCCCGGCGCCCAGGAGCGGCATGCAGGCCGACCAGAAGTTCCTCGACCTCGTCGCGCAGAAGCCATGGCAACCCAGCTACTCCCGCCGCACCGACCTTGCCGACAGCATCATGACCGCGATCGTGCTGGCGCCGTTCGCCGCGGCGGCGACGCAGTTCACCGATCTCGGCCGCCTGCGGGTGCAGGAATGCGAGCGCGTCAAGGCGCTGCACGCCGAGCTCGCCAAGTGCGGCGCCCGCGTCGAGGAGAAGGGCGACACGCTCGTCGTCCACCCGGGCGCCCTGCACGGCGCCGAGATCGAGACCTACAACGATCACCGTGTCGCCATGTGCTTCGGCATGCTGGGCCTGCGCGTGCCGGGCATGCGGCTGCGCCGGCCGGCCTGCGTGCGCAAGACCTTCCCCAATTTCTTCGCCAAGCTCGCCGAGCTCGGCGCCGTGATCAGGGAGCCGGCCAGCGGCGCAGCTCTCGCGGGCGATGCGTTGCTGGCCTAGGCGAAATTGTCGTGGGCTTCATCACCAAGTGGCACCTCGGGGTCTGCGTGTGCATTGCGAGGCGCTCATCTTTCTTGTCATCCTGAGCGTAGCGAAGGATCTCATCGCCGGAAGCTTCAATGCACACTCGTGGTACACGGCGATGAGGTCCTTCGCTGCGCTCAGGACGACATGAATGTGATCCTGCGGCCTCCGCAGCGGTGAGGTCATTCCTTGCTGCTTCGATCCGAGAAAGTCACGTTCTGGAAAGCAAGACGAGAGGAAACCGCCATGACGCTCAAGCCCGAGACCCGAGACAAGCTGCGCTCGGTCAGCACGCCGACGGTGGCGACGGCGCTGTTCAAGCGCGGCTTCCGCAACCAGGCTATCCAGGGCGTGCGGCCATTGTCGCCCGTCGAGCCCTCCATGGTCGGTCCCGCCTTCACGCTGCGCTACATGCCGGCGCGCGAGGACCTCAACAAGCTCGAGGTGTTCCGCGACCGCGGCCATCCCCAGCGCAAGGCGATCGAGGACTGCCCGCCCGGCGCCGTGCTGGTGATGGACAGCCGCAAGGACCCGCGCGCGGCGTCGGCCGGCTCGATCCTGGTGACGCGGCTGATGAAGCGCGGCGTCGCCGGCGTCGTGACCGACGGCGGCTTCCGCGATTCGTCCGACATCGCCCGGCTGGGGTTCCCGGCCTACCACCAGCGGCCGAGCGCACCGACCAATCTCACCCTGCACCAGGCGATCGACATCAACGTGCCGATCGGCTGCGGCGACGCCCCGGTGTTTCCCGGCGACATCATCCTTGGCGACAATGATGGTGTGATCGTAATCCCCGTCGGCCTGGTCGACGAGATCGCCGACGAGGCGGTCGAGATGACGGCGTACGAGGACTACGTCGCCGAGCAGGTCACCAGCGGCCAGGGCATCTACGGTCTCTACCCGCCGACCAACGAGCAGTCGCTGAAGGATTTCGCGGCCTGGCGGAAGCTCAACGGGCGGTGAGTCACGCCTTCATCGGCGTCGACTCGCCGAGCAGCGAGACGTGAGCAGCGACGATGCGCCAGCCCTCGGGCGTGCGCATCCAGGTGTGGCTCTGGCGGCCGGTGCGGTTGCTGCCGTGGCGACGGAACTCGCAGTTGGCCGTCCCGAAATCGCGACCGTACGTCACGATCCACAGCTTCAGGAGGTCGCGATTGACCACGAAGCCCGGATCGCGGCCGGCGCGAAACGCGGCGATCTGGTCGCGGCCGTAGAGCTGCTCGCCGACGCCGTAGCGCAGCGTGTGCGGGCTCTTCCAGAACAGCTCGTCGAGAACGTCGACGTCGTTGGTGTTGAGCGCCTTCTCGTAGCGCTCGAAGGCGGCCGTCACCTCGGCCACCACCTCGGGGATGTTGATGTCCATCAGTCGATCTCCGTCACGGTGCCCACCCTTCGAGACGCGGTCCTGCCGACCGCTCCTCAGGGTGAGGTCAACTTGAAAAGCTCATGCCGAGGAGCACGCGGGGAGCGTGCGTCTCGAAGCGGCGGCCACATTCACGCCGGCGGGGCGCTGGCGACGCCCTGCTTCTCGAGCGCGCGCGCCACGCGCAGCGCCGCCGCCTCGTTGTAATGGTTGGCGATGATTTGCACGCCGATCGGCAAGCCGCCCGGGCGCTGCAGCGGCGCCACCACCACCGGCAGGCCGATGAACGAGATCGGCTGGGTGAACAGGCCGAGATTGGCCCGCACCGGCAGCTCGGCGCCGCCCAGGGTCATCATCACCTGGCCGAGATTCGGCGCCGTGCAGGGCGTCGCCGGTGCCAGGATGATGTCGACCTCGCCGAACAGCTTCTGGACGTTGGCGCGATAGCGCCGCCGGAAGCGCTGCGCCTTGACGTACCAGGCGCCGGGCAGCAACGCGCCGGCCATGAAGCGCTCGCGCGTATCGGGATCGAAATCCTGCGGCCGCGACTTGAGGCGCGGCAGGTGAAGCTGGCCACCCTCGATCGCGGTGATGACGTAGGCGGCAGAGCGCGCGGCGGCGGCTTCGGGAATGGTGATCTTCCTGGTCGCTCCCAGCGCCTTGGCGACCGTCGCCACCGCCTCCAGGGCTTCGGGTTGCGCGCCGCGCTCGAAATAGTCGCCGGCGATGGCGATGCGCAGGCCGTTGATTCCTTCGAGCAAGGCCGGCAGCGTCGGCTCGGCCGGGCGATCGGTGCACACCGGGTCGTCGGGATCCCAGCCCTGCATGGCGTCGAACGAGAGCGCCAGGTCGTCGACCGAGCGGGCAAGCGGGCCGAGATGGTCGAAGGCGTCGACGAAGGGATAGGTGCCGGCGCGGCTCAGTCGCCCGTAGGTCGGCTTAAGCCCGAACAGGCCGCACAGCGACGCCGGCACCCGGATCGAGCCGTTGGTGTCGGAACCCAGCGCGATCGGCACCTCGCCCGCCGCCACGGCGGCGCCCGAGCCGCCGGAGGAGCCGCCGGTCATGCGCGAGGGATCGCGCGGGTTGCGCGACGGGCCGTAGTGCGCGTTCTCGCCGGTGAAGTCGTAGGCGTACTCACCCATGTTGAGGCCGCCAACCAGGATGGCGCCCGCCGCCTCGAGCTTGCGGACCAGCGAGCCGTCGCGCGCGGCGATCGGCCCGTCCTGGTTGATCTTCGAGCCGGCAAGCGTCGGCAGGCCCTTGATGTCGAACAGGTTCTTGACCGCGAACGGCACGCCGAGCATCGGCCCGCGATGCAGGCCGCGATCGATCTCGACGGCGCGGATGCGCGCCCGCTCGGCGACGATGTCGGTGAAGGCGTTGAACGTCGGCTCCGCCGCCTTGATGCGCGCCAGGGCGGCGTCGACCACGGCGAGCGCCTTCGCCTTGCCCGACATCACGGCGCCGGCGATCTCGGTCGCCGTCGCCCGCTTGGACAGGGGATCGTTCATGGCCGGAACACCGGGGCCGGCGTGAGCTCGTCGTCGAGGTCGACCTCGAGCAGCGGCCGCGCGATGGCGAGCGAGCGCTCGTAGTTCACGATCACGTTGGCGCGATACTGATCGGCAATGGGCAGGCCCAGGGCCTTGGCCGCCTCGTCGACCAGGCGCCCGACATCGGGCTTGTCTTCAGCCATGATTCTGTTTCCTCCGAATGATAGACTGGAAGTGGCGCGCTCATAGGCGCTAACTTCGGTCGGTCCAACAAAGTCCTCATCCTGAGGAGGTCGCGTAGCGACCGTCTCGAAGGATGGGTGACAGGCCAGATCGTTGAAAGGCGGTATCGCAGCACCCGAGTTGTTGCCGACCCTTCGAGACGCCACGCTGCGCGTGGCTCCTCAGGGTGAGGTCACTTGGTAAGTCAGCGCCTATGAGTGGCGCGCTCCCGGCCATGGGTCTCCTATGCAAAGTGGCAGGCAACCTGCCTTGCCGGACCTGCCGTGCGCAAGACCGGCATCTCGGACGAGCAGCGCGGCTCGCCCTTGGGGCAGCGGCCGTAGAAGCGGCAGACCGTCGGATCGGGATCGATCGGGCTGCGCGGCTCGCCGCCGAGGCGCAGTCGGCCGATCCGCTTGTCGGGGTCGGCCTGCGGGATCGCCGAGATCAGCGCCCGCGTATAGGGATGCCTGGGGTCGGCGAAAATCTCGGCCGCCGGCCCTTCCTCGACGATCTTGCCGAGATACATCACCAGAACGCGATCGCACAGCAGGCGCACGACATTGAGATCGTGGCTGACGAACAGGTAGCTCATGCCGAGCTCCTGCTTGAGCTGCTGCAGCAGTTGCAGGATCACCACCTGCACCGAGACGTCGAGCGCCGCCGTGGGCTCGTCGAGGATCAGCAGCTCGGGCTCGACGGCGATCGCGCGCGCAATGCCGACGCGCGCCTTCTGGCCGCCGGAGAGCTGGTGCGGAAAGCGGGTCAGCAGGTCGCGCGGCAGGCCGGTCATGTCGGCCAGCCTGTCGACGCGCTCGCGCAGGGCAGCGCCCGACATCCTCCTGAGACGGCGCAGCGGATCGGCGATGGCGTCGGCCGCCGTATAGCGCGGGTTGAGCGAATCGCCGGCGTCCTGGAACACCATCTGGATGCGCTTGCGGTTGGGATTGCGGGCGAAGTCCCGCGCCTTCATGTCGGCAAGCTCGGTGCGCGCCAGTCGGATGCTGCCCGACGTCGGATCGAGCAGCCGGTTGATCAGGCGCACCAGGGTGGATTTGCCGCAGCCTGATTCGCCCACCAGCCCCACCGTCTCGCCGCGACCGACGGTGAGGGTCACCTCGTCGACGGCATGCAGCAGGCGCTTGTTGCCGACCGGGAATCGCTTGACCAGCTCGGCGATGTCGAGCAGCGCCTCGGTCATAGCGGGTTCCAGCAGGCGACCATGTGACGCTCGCCGAGCGCGCGGCGCGGCAAGGGACGGGTGCAGTCGTCGAGGCGACGCTCGCAGCGGTCGCTGTAACGGCACGCCGGCAGATCGCTTCGCCGCAGATCCGGCAAGCCGCCCGGAATGGAGGCGAGCTCGGCGAGGGATGCCGTCTCGCCAGGCGTCGCCGCCAGGAGCTTCGCCGAGTAGGGATGGCGGGGCTGGCTGAACAGCTCGCGGCCAGGTGCCGCCTCGACGATGTGGCCGGCATGCATGACCACGATACGATCACAATACTCCGCCGCCAGGGCGAGATCGTGGGTGATGAAGATCGTCGCCATGCCCGATTCGTGCGCGAGCTCGCCGATCAGGTCCATGATGACGGCCTGGGTGGTGACGTCGAGGCCGGTGGTCGGCTCGTCGGCGATCAGCAGCGCCGGCCGGCAGGAGAGCGCGATGGCAATCATGATGCGCTGGCACATGCCGCCCGACAGCTCGAACGGATAGGCCTCGGCGCGCCGCTCGGGATCGGGGATGCGCACCTTCTTCAGCATCTCGACGGCGGCGCGCGGCGCCTCGGTCGAGGTCGCTCCGCCGTGACGCACCAGCACGTCGGCGATCTGCTGGCCGACCCGTCGGATCGGATTGAGCGCCGTGCGCGGGTTCTGGAAGATCATCGACAGCTCGCGGCCGCGTTGCTCGGCGAGATCGCGCTCGCTCATCGCCAGCAGGTCGGACCCGCCGAACATCGCCCGGCCCGCGGTCACCCGACCTGCCGGGTCGAGGATGCCCATGACGGCGAAGGCCGTGACGGATTTCCCCGAACCCGATTCGCCCACGAGGGCGATCGTCTCGCCCTTGTCGACCTCGAAGCCAACCTTCTCGAGCACCTTCACCGTGCCCGAACGGGTGCGGAACTCGACCGACAGATCATCGACGGCCAGGGCAGGAACCGCGGTCATGTACGCTGGGCCTACGTCCTCTTGAGGGGATCGATGATGTCGCGCAGCCCGTCGCCCAGCAGGTTGAAGCAGAACACCGCCAGCATGAGCGCCGCGCCGGGGAACAGCGCGATCCACCATTCGCCACTCTGGATGAAGTTGGCGCCTTCGGCGACCATGATGCCCCATTCCGGATCCGGCGGCCGCACGCCGAGGCCGATGAACGACAGGCCGGCGGCATTGAGGATGGCGTATCCCATGGTGAGCGACATCTGCACCATCATGATGGGCATGATGTTGGGCAGGACCTGGCCCAGCACGACGCGCGCCTCGCCGTTGCCCGACAGGCGCGCCGCCTCGACGAAGCCCGCCTCGCGCCGCACGTTGGCTTCGGCGCGGGCGACCCGGGCATAGAGCGGAAAGTTGATGATCGCGGTGGCGATCACGATGTTGATCACCTCGTTGCCGAGGGCCGCCACGATGCCCATGGCGAGCACGAACAGCGGGAACGCCATGATGGTGTCGGCGAGCCGGCCGACCACGCGATCCGTCCAGCCGCCGAAGTAGCCCGCCGCCACGCCCGACAGGGCGCCGAGCAGGAAGGCCAGCACGACGGAGGCGAAGGCGATCGAGAGATCGAGCCGCGTCGCCACCAGGACGCGGCTGAAGATGTCGCGGCCGAGCTGATCGGTGCCGAACCAGTGTGCCGCCGACGGCGGCTTCAACGCCATCGCGGCGTTGCTCTGCAGCGGGTTGTAGGGCGCCAGCAGCGGCCCGAGGATCGCCGCGACCAGGAACAGGGCGAACAGGCCGAATGCCAGGCCGGTGACCGGATTCTCCGACAGCACGTAGCGGGCGTGGCGCAGCAAGGGGATCATGTCATCGTCTTCCGGACCGCGAGCGTCTCGCTCGCTCATGAGCTCGAGCGAGCGAGACGCTCGCGGTCCGCAAGAGCATGAAGGCTGGACCCATCTCTAGCTGTCCAGCCGGACGCGCGGGTCGACCAGCCCGTACAGGCAATCGATCGCGAGGTTGAGCGCGACGTAGAGCAGCGCCATGGTGAGGACGAAGCCCTGGACCGGCGCGTAGTCGGAGGTGATCAGCGCGTTCACGGCGTAGAGGCCGATGCCCGGCCAGGCGAACACCGTCTCGACCAGCACGTTCGCGCCCAGCAGGAAGGAGAAGACCATGCCGAGCGTCGTGATGACCGGCAGCACGGCATTTCGGAAAGCGTAGGTGAACACGACGGTGCGCGGCGCCAGGCCGCTCGCCCGCGCGGTGCGAATGAAATCGCTGCCCAGAACCGAGAGCATCGAGCCGCGGGTCATGCGGGCAAGCGGCGCCAGGGAGAAGATCGCCATCGAGATCGCCGGCAGAGCGAGCTGGCGCAGCGCCCCCCAGAATGTCTCCAGGTTGCCGGTCAGCGCCGAGTCGATCAGGTAGAAGCCGGTGATGTGCGTGGGCGGCGACAGGAAGACATCCAGCCGACCCGTCGGCGCCGGGGCGATCTGCAGCAGATAGTAGAAGACGTAGGCAAACAGCAGGCCGGTGAAGAACACCGGCAGCGACACGCCGGCCGTGGTCACGATGCGGCAGAGGTGATCGATCCAGGTGCCCTGCTTCACCGCCGCGAGCACGCCCAGTGGGATGGCGATGCAGACGGCGAGGATCAGGGCGGCGAGCGTGAGCTCGCCCGACGCCGGCAGCCGCGTGGCAATCTCGGCCACGACCGGCTGGCCGGTGCTCAGGGAGTTTCCCAGATTGCCGTGCAGCAGATCGGAGATGTAGGCGACGAACTGCTCCGGCAGGGACTTGTCGAGCCCGAGCTTGGTGCGAATCTCTGCGATCGCCTGCGGGCTCGCCGCCAGCCCGGCGAAATAGGCCGCCGGGTCGCCGGGCAGCAGGCGGGTCAGCATGAAGGTGACGATGACGACCCCGATCAGGCTCGGGATCGCCGTCGCCAGCCGCGACAGCAGCATCTTCAGCATGGGCGCGATCCATGCCGTCCGAGCCAAAAGCGAACCTCACCCTGAGGTGGCCGCGCAGCGGCCGTCTCGAAGGGTCGGATCACAGACGGTGCTCGATCCCATCCTTCGAGACGCCGCGCTCTGCGCGGCGGCTCAGGATGAGGTCCTCACGGTCACTCTCCACCCTCACCCCCTCACCCCTTCATGAGCTGGCGGTAGTCGAGCTGGCGGTGGAACCAGTAGCGATAGCCGGTGACGTTCTTCTGCATCGCCACGTTGAGCAGTGGCTGGAAGATCGGCACGCGCGGCACTTCCTCAAAGGCGATATCGATGAAGCCCTTCACTGCCGCCTCGTACTCCGGGCCCGACGTGAAGCGCGCCTTGTCGATCAGCGCATCCATGGTGGGGTTCTTGTACCCCATCGTGTTGAAGACGGCGTTCTGGCCATGATAGCACCAGTAGAAGAAGTATTCCGGATAGTTCAGCCAGCCGCCGAAGGCGTTGGTGATCATCGGCATGTTCTTCTTCAGGAGCTCGCCGCGCCAGTTGGCGCCCGGGATCTTGTTGATCGTCGTCTTGATGCCGATCTGGGCCAGGCTCTCCTGGATCAGCACGGTGAGCGGCTCGTTGGTGCTGGCGAGGCCGAGATCGAACGACAGGGTCGTCTCGATGCCGTTGGCGAACCCTGCCTCGGCCATCAGCGCCTTGGCCTTGGCGATGTCGGTCTTGTAGCCGTCCTTCTGCGGCCAGTAGACACCCTTGAACTTGTTGTCGGCGCCGCCAAACAGAGGCAGTGCCTGGCCGAACATCACCGAGTCCATGATCTGCTGGTATGGCAGCGCCCACGCCACGGCCTGCCGCACCTTCACGTTGTCGAACGGCTTCTGGTTGACGTTCATGCCGAGATACATCATCGCGTTCTCGATCGGCGTGCCGATCACGGTAAGCTTCGGCGAGTTTCTGAGCTCGGAGAAATCCTTCGACGGCAGGTCGAACGACAGGTCGGCGTCGCCGCGCTCGAGCAGCGCGCGCCGGTTCCCTGCCGACGGGATGATGCGCATGATGACGCGCTTGACCTTGGGCAGCGGCCCGTTCTTCCAGTCGTCGTAGCGGGCGTAGACGACCTCCTGGCCAGGCTGCCAGCGCTCGACCTTGTAGGCGCCGCCCGAGGCATGGTTGTTCTTGCACCATTCCATTGCCCATGGATCGGCCGCGGTCGCGTGCTTCTTGCACAGCTCCGAGTTCATGATCACCGGCACCGGCACGCCGATGTCGGGCAGGGTGAGCTTGTCGGCGCGGATGAAATCGACGCGGAAGGTGTGGTCGTCGACGACCACGAATTGCTCGGGCTTCTGCAGCGAGCCGGCCGCCATCTGGAAGGTCGGGAATCCGCCGACCTTGACGGCGCGATCGAACGACCACTTCACGTCCTTGGCCGTGATCGGCGTGCCGTCGTGGAACTTGGCGTCGCGGCGCAGCTTGAAGGTCGCCGAGGTCGGCGTGACGTTCCAGTCGGTCGCCAGCTCGGGCTCGAGCTTGGTGTAGTCGTAGTGATCGTTGCCGTTGGCGTCCTTCTTGACCCCGTAGGTGATCAGCCGGTCATGAGTGTTCCACGACACCTCGTAGGCTGGCCGGTTGGCGCCGACGCCATGAATGTCCATCGAGTTTGGCGGGCTTTCGCCCACGATCAGCAAGGTCTCGTTGCGGGCCTGTGCCTTGGCGGCCGACCAGATCGCCGGTGCCGCCGTCGCCGCTGCTCCGGCGGCAGTGGTCTTGATGAAGCTACGACGTTTCATTCTTGGTCCCCTGAGTTCCCGGTCTCCCCGGCCCCAACGAAGGCAAGGACCGTGCCAACGACGCTCCTGCTGTTCTCTTCCCCCTCTTCGCTGGGGAAGTGTCGCCGTCTCACGGCGACGGGGTCATGAGCCATCGCCCCGATGCCTTTTGTGGCTCATGACCCCTCCGCCCCGTATGACGGGGCACCTCCCCAGCTTCGCTGGGGAGGAAAATGAGCGAGCGAGACGCTCGCGGTCCGGAGGAGCATGAGTGCCAAGGGGAGTGGCGCGCTCCCGGCGCATGAGCCCGATTGTCACTGAGGGCTGATTTCAGGCCGCCGCTTGTCTACAAGCACGCCATGACCCTGCTTCTCGACCTTGGCTTCCATGCCCTGCGAAGTGCCTACCGCGCCGGCACGCTCGACGTCACCCGCACGATCGAGGAGGTCCTGAAGCGCATCGCCGCCGCGGGCGACGACAGAGTGTGGATCTCCCGCGCCACGGACGCCGCGCTGCGCGAGGCAGCACACCGGCTCGACGCCCGCCGCGGCGAGCTGGAGCGCCTGCCGCTTTACGGCGTGCCCTTCGCCGTGAAGGACAATATCGATGTCGCCGGACTGCCGACCACGGCCGCCTGCCCCGGCTTTGCCTACGACGCCGGCGAATCGGCCGAGGCCGTGCAGCGTCTGGTCGAGGCCGGCGCCATCGTCGTCGGCAAGACCAATCTCGATCAGTTCGCCACCGGCCTGGTCGGCGTCCGCTCGCCCTACGGCGTGCCGCGCAACCCGTTCGACCCCTCGTTCGTACCCGGCGGGTCGAGCTCGGGGTCGGCGGTCGCGGTTGCTGCCGGGCTGGTGAGCTTCTCACTCGGCACCGATACCGCGGGCTCGGGCCGCGTTCCGGCCGGCTTCAACAACATCGTCGGATTGAAGCCGACGCCCGGGTTGGTCAGCATCTCGGGCGTTGTTCCGGCCTGCAGGTCGCTCGACTGCGTCTCGGTCTTCGCGCTGTCCTGCGCCGATGCCGATGTCGTGCTGAAGGTCCTCGCCGAGCCGCAGGCCTGCGCCGGCATCGGACAGAAATTCCGCTTCGGGGTGCTGCGCGCCCGGGATGCCGAATTCTTCGGCGACGAGGCTTACGCCACGCTCTACTCCCAGTCGATCGGGCGCCTCGAAGCCTTGGGCGGCACGCCGGTCCAGTTCGACTACGCCCCTTTTCGAGAGGCGGCGCAGCTTCTCTACGGCGGTCCGTGGGTCGCCGAACGAACTTCCGCGGTCGGCGCCTTCATCGAGGCTGCGGACGAGGGAGCGGGGGTCTGGCCGGTCACGCGCGACATCGTGCTGGGTGGCCGCGAGTACAGCGCCGTCGATGCCTTCGAGGGACAATACGAGCTCGCCGAGCTGAAGACGCGCGCCCGGGCCGAGATGGCCGGCCTCGATTTCCTCGCCCTGCCCACCGCCGGCACGATCTATCGCGTCGCCGATCTCGAGCGCGAGCCGGTGCTGTTCAACAGCCATCTCGGCCACTACACCAACTTCGTGAATTTCTTCGGCCTGTCGGCGCTCGCCATGCCGGCGGGGTTCCGGCCGGACGGCATGCCGTTCGGCGTGACGCTGATCGGCCGGGCACACTCCGAGCGCGCGCTGCTGGAGTTCGGCACGCGCTGGCAGCGCGCGGTGCCGCTGCCGCTCGGCAGGACCGTCAGCCAGCTGCCGCCCGCAGGCGAGGATCCGACAGTCACCGAGGACAGAGTGTCGATCGCCGTCGTCGGCGCGCACATGAGCGGCCTGCCGCTCAACGGTCAGCTCATCGAGCTCGGCGGCCGTCTGGAACGGTCGGGCCGCACGGCGCCTCTCTACCGCTTCTACGCGCTGCCCGGCGGCCCACCGCAGCGGCCCGGCCTCGTGCGCGTTGCCGAGGATGGCGCGACCATCGAGCTCGAGGTGTGGAGCTTGCCTGCCGTGCAGGTCGGGGCGTTCCTGCGCAGCATTCCGGCGCCGCTGGGATTGGGCAGCGTCAGCCTAGACGACGGCTCGTCCGTCGCCGGCTTCCTGTGCGAGGGCTACGCCACGGCCGGCGCGCGCGACATAACCGCCACGGGCGGATGGCGAGCCTATCTGAAGGGCATGTGAACGCGGGCATGTCTCGGCGCTTGAGCCGAGCTGCAGAATTCTGCATAGTAGTTCATAAGCACTGTCACGAATTAGGTGCGGCACAGGGAGGACTCTGCGATGAGGCGAGTTCCATCTGCGTTCGTAGCGTGCGTGTTTGCGGGCTTACTGGTCTCGCCCCCGGCGTCGGCCCAGACCATCACCTGGAACTTCAACATCTTCGGTCCGCCGCGCGCCGTCACGGCCGGGATCGAGGCGATGGCCGAGTTCTACAAGAAGGAGTCGAACGGCACCTTCGAGATCAAGATCAACTACGGCGCCGCACTCGGCCCGGAACGGCAGGCGCCGGAGGCCATCAAGTCGGGCGGCTATGACGGCGCACTGCTGTGCGCCGGCTACTACCCCAACAAGTTCCCGCTGATGACGGCGATGGAGCTGCCGTTCCTGCCGCCGCGCAAGCTGGCCGAGAATTCCCTCGTCAACGAGGCCGTCCAGCTGCACCCGGCGATCGTCAAGGAGATGGCCGAGCGCTGGAACATCAAGTATTTCGGCCCGATCGTGCTGCCGCCCTTCGAGTTCATGGGCAACAAGCGGATCGCCTCGGTCGCCGACATGAAGGGCGTCAAGATGCGCATCACCGGCCTCAACGCCAAGGCGTTGCAGGCGTTCGGCGCAGTGCCGACCATGGTGACGGCGCCCGAGGGCTACCAGGCGCTGGAGCGCGGCACCATCGACAGCTTCGGCTTCCCCTACACCTTCGCGTTCGGCGCCTACAAGCTCTACGAGGTGTCGAAGTTCGCCACCGAGGGCCTGGCGATGAGCGGCTTCATGTGCTGGGAGGGCGTCAGCCTGACCTCCTGGAACAAGCTGCCGGACAATCTCAAGGCCAAGCTGCCGCAGGCCCAGCAGCTCGCTCGCGAGGCGCTGTTCAAGGCATTCGCCAAGGATGACGAGAAGTGGCTGCCGATCTTCAAGCAGAAGCTCGAGATCGTGCAGTTCCCCGAGGCCGAGCGCGAGAAGCTGGTCGCAGCGTCGGTCCCGATCTGGGAGGCGTGGGCCAAGGAGCAGGACGCAGCCGGGCGGCCCGGTAGCGAATTGCTGGGCTTCGTCAAGGCGGAGGTCGCCAAAGCCAAGGCCGGCAAGTAGACCGCGGCCATCCCTGACATGCACGAGCTGGCGATCCTCGCCGTGGTCGTCGTCGCCGCGATGGCGACGACGACGTTCGTGGCCGACCGCATTGGCCGTGCCCTGTTGCGCGTCGAAGTGGCGCTGATGGCCGTCGCCGCGACCGTGGTCTTCTTGGCCATGCTCTTCGTCGGCGCCGAGGTGCTGATGCGCTACGCCTTCGATTCGCCAATCCCAGGGCATCTAGAGGGCGCCGAGCTGCTGATGCCGATCATCGTCTTCCTCGCGCTGTCCTACACCCAGGCGACACATGGTCATGTCGGCATGGATCTCGTGCTCGACAGCCTGCCCCTGCGCCCCCGGCGTTGGGCGACCATCACGACCTTGCTGCTCAGCGTCTTCGTGTGTGCCGTGCTCGCCTGGTTCAGCGCCAGGCTCACTTATCAGCTGTGGGAGTACGACGACGTCACCATGTCGCCGCCCTACTTCAAGACCTGGCCGTCGGCCGCGGCGATCACGCTCGGTTACACCCTGACCGCGCTCAGGCTGTTCATCCAGGTGCTCCATCTCTACGACCCCGACCGCTTTCCCGCCAACGAGCCACGCTCGGGCGGTTTCCACGCGGTCGAGTGACATGGCCGCCGCACAGCTGCTCCCGCCTCCCCTCCCGATCGGACTGCCCCATGGATCCCGTTAGCGTCGGAGTGCTCTCGCTGCTCGCCCTCACGGCATTCCTGATGTCGGGCGTGCGTATCGCCTTCGCCACGGCGCTCTGCGGCTTTTTCGGCCTGTGGATCCTGCGCGGCTACGAGCCGGCGGCCTCGCTGTCGGCGCAGAGCATCGTGGGCCACGTCACCAACTACAATCTGCTGGTGGTGCCGCTGTTCATCATGATGGGCTTCTTCGCCTACTACGCCAACATCACGCGCGACATCTACTGGGCAGCGCGCCAGTGGCTCGGGCACCTGCCGGGCGGCCTGGCGGTGGCGACCATCGCCGGCTGCGCCGGCTTCGCCGCGGCCTGCGGCGCCTCGACCGCATCGGCTGCGGTGATGGGCCGGGTGGCGCTGCCCGAGCTCAAGAAGTACGGCTACGACGACAAGATATCGACGGGCTGCGTCGCCGCCGGCGGCACCATGGCGATCATGATCCCGCCCTCGGTGCTGATCGTCATCTACGGCTTCATCGCCGAGGAATCGATCGGCGCCCTGTTGCTCGCCGGCATCCTGCCCGGCCTGCTGCAGGCGGTCACCTACGTGGCCATGCTGATGTTCCGCTTCAAGCTCGACCCATCGCTCGGCCCGCCGATCCGCGGCATCACCTGGTCCGACCGCCTGACCTCGCTCAAGGGCGTGTGGGGCATGATCGCGATCATCCTGCTGGTGATGGGCAGCATGTACACCGGGCTGGCAACTCCGACCGAGTCGGCGGGCATCGGCGCGATCGGCGCGCTGCTGATGGCGCTGCCGCGGTTGAAGGGCAAGGACTTCGCCGAGGCCATGACCGAGACCGTGCGCACCACCGCGCTGATCTTCGCCATCGTCGCCGGCGTTCTGATCTACGTGCACTTCCTCGGCTTCACCGGCACGCCGGCGGCGATGGCCAAGGCGATCTCCGAGCTCGACGTCTCGCCCATGGTCGTGCTGATCGGCATCCTCGTGATGTACCTGATCCTCGGCATGTTCATCGATGGCATCGGCATGGTGCTGCTGACCGTCCCGATCATCCTGCCGACCATCAAGCAGCTCGGCATCGACCCGATCGTGTTCGGCATCCTGGTCGTGCGCATGGTCGAGATCGGCCTGATGACCCCGCCGGTCGGGCTCAACGTCTATGTGCTGAAGGGCGTGGCCAAGGGCGTCAGCATGGGCGACATCTTCCGCGGCTGCGGCTGGTTCGTCGCCGTCGACATCCTCAATGTCGCCCTCCTGCTCGCCTTCCCGTGGATCATCCTGGCGATCCCCAACAGCATGGCGAGATAGCAGCGCCCGTCGCGAGCCGCTTCGACTTGCGACTGGCGGGTGCTAGGGTCGGCCCTTCGAGGAGGAACGACCCCATGAGTGGAAAGATCGCAATCGTCACCGGCGCGGGCAGCGGCATCGGCCGCGCTTCGGCGCTCGCCCTGCTGCAGGTTGGCTACAAGGTGGCGCTCGCCGGCCGGCGCAAGGACGCGCTCGACGAGACGGCGAAGCTCGCCGGCAACAACGCACCCAACGCGCTCGCAGTGCCGACCGACGTCACCAGGCGCGACGACATCGTGGCGCTGTTCGCCAAGGTGAAGGCCACCTGGGGCCGGCTCGACCTGGTCTTCAACAATGCCGGCGGCGGCGCCCCGCCCGTGCCGCTGGAAGAGCTGCCCTACGAGACGTGGCTGAGCGTCGTCGCGGCCAACCTCACCGGCCCGTTCCTGTGCACCCAGGAAGCCATGAAGATCATGAAGGACCAGAAGCCGCGCGGCGGGCGGATCATCAACAACGGCTCGATCTCGGCCCACGCGCCGCGCCCCTTCTCGGTCGCCTACACCTCGACCAAGCACGCCATCACCGGCCTCACCAAGTCGACCTCGCTCGACGGCCGGGCCTACGACATCGCCTGCGGCCAGATCGACATCGGCAACGCGGTGACGCCGATGACCGAGCGCATGACCAAGGGCGTTCTGCAGCCCAACGGCACCACCGTGGCCGAGCCACGCATGGACGTGAAGGCGGTGGCCGACGCCATCGTCTACATGGACAGCCTGCCGCTCGACGCCAACGTGCAGTTCATGACCGTGATGGCGACCAAGATGCCGTTCGTCGGAAGGGGCTGAGCGGCGCGACACCGCTCGAGTTCATGCTCCTCTCCACCGCTTGGCGGAGAGGCTGGGTGAGGGGGCTGCAGATGATGCAGCAGCCCTTGCGATGCCCCCTCACCTAACCTCTCCCCCGAGCAGGCAGGGCATTCGCATAGGGGCAAAAAACTCCGTCATCCCGAGCGGAGCCGCCCGATCAGGCGCTGCTTGCAGCGCCATTGGTGGCGTAGTCGAGGGACCTTTCTTGTTGATGCTGCGAGAAGAGAGGTCCCTCCACTACGCCGCGCTACGCGCGGCTCCGGTCGGGATGACGGATTTTTGTCCCTATGCGAATGCCCTGCCCAAGCGGCGGAGAGGAATATGAGGGGGAGGTGATGATCTCTACACCGGCAGGCTGTCCTGGACGCGGATGCCGATGATGACGTCCTGGAAGTCGTTGTCGCCGGCAGGGTTGGCCTGATCCTCGAAGCCCATGAGCATCTCCAGGCCGCCCGGCGCGACGCCGGAGAGGACCTGCTGGGCGTCGCTCGGGTTGAGCGTCGCGATCGAGTGGAAGATCGACGCGGTGGTCAGGTTGCCCAGAGTGGCGCTGCGCAGCACCGGGGGAACGCCGGTGTCGATGTCTGCGGGCGTCGTCGTGCCGGGCGTCACGAACGACAGGTTGTCGGGAAGGTCGCCGTAGGTCGTTGATCCCTTCTGGATCAGGAAGAAGCCGAACCGCACGCCGTCGGCCGGCGTGCCCAGATCGACCGTGCGCTCCGCCGTCGGCACGTCGAGCGTATCGCCGAAGAGGATCTCGACATCACCGATCGTCCCGTCGGCCGCCACCTTGTAGTAGCCCAGCGCGTTGTGGAACGCCGAAACCGCCGACTTCAGCTCCAGCGTGAACTTCGCCGCGCCGTCGCCGACGAGGAACGGCTCGTTGGTGACGCCGTTGATCTTGCTCGTGTCGACCCGCAGGCCTTCCACCAGGGTCGGCAGGAAGGGCTCGAAGCTCACGATGGTATGGGCATTCGCGCCGGCGCCGCGGGCGACCGTCATGAACTCGCCCTGGCTGAAGTTTCCGGCGAGCTCGAAGGCGATGCCGTCGACCAGGACGTCGGTGCTCGCAGCCCCCTTGGTGAAGCTGAACTGGTCGCGCGCCAGGCGCACGCCCATGATGTCGATCGCATCCTCCAGGCCGAAGCCTGCCACGACGTCGCCCCTCAGGTCAGCGAGCGCGTCGCGCAGGATATCGGTGCCGGCGCCGAGGTCGATGCTATCGGCGCCCTCCCCGCCGGTCACGGTGTCGTTGCCCGCGCCGGCCTGCAACGTGTCGTCGCCGGCCGTCCCCATCAGAGAGTTGTCGCCCGGATCGTTGCCGCCCGCCGTGATGCCCAGAAAGACGGCATCCGTCCGGACGTTCAGGTTCTCGATGCGCATATCCTGCGCTTCCGGCGTGTCGGCCTGTTCGAAGGCGGTGGCCGCCGTGCCATGGAGCGTCTCCAGGTAGTGCGCGAGCGCCTCCTGCTCGCCCATCGCGTTGGCGGGCGTGTTGGCTGCCAAGGTGAAGTCCAGCGCCTCGTCGACCGGGGCGGACAGCGTGCCGTCGGTCAGGATGAAGCGGAAGTTCTCGCCGTTCGCCTTGATCGGATAGCTGTCGCCGCCATTGGCGGTGAAGCTGGACGACGAAACCATGATCCTGGCCGGGGCGCTGGGAGATACGACACCATTCTCGACGACCCGGGCGACGACGTTGCCGTCGGCGTCGATCAGAGAGATGCTCAGGATTCGCGACCCCGCCGTCAGATCGGGATCGTAGGAGAAGCGGACACCGCCGACCTGGCCGAAGCGACCCTGGTTGGGCCCGGCCGCGACGCTGTGCTCGAGGATCGCCTTGAGACCGGCTGCCGTGGTGTCGAACACCATCAGCTTGTTGTTGAAGCGCAACGCGTTCTCGATGTCGAGCTGCGAGACGCCGCCGACCGGCTTGCCGGCGTCGGGGTTGGCGATCGGCGCGACCTTGTCGCCTTCCTGGTCGATGGAGCCGATCTGGGCGCGGATGCCGCCGCCGTTGCGCAGGCCGACGATGAACTCGTCGTCCGCGGCACTGCCCAGGATCTCCTTCACGACCAGGATGCCGCTGTCGGCCGACAGGTTTCCGAGATTGGTCTCCTGCGAGCGGATGAAGGCGCGCTCGCCCTCGAGGTAGACGTCGGTGAAGCCGAAGACGGTGCCGTCCTTGGCACCGATCACCGCGTCGACGGCCCGGGTGATGTCGCGCACTGCGTCGCCCTTGGTGCCATCGGCGAACGCCGTCGTCTCGAGCTCCGACTCGCCGACGCCCCAGGCCTCGGCGACATTCGCCGTGGTCGAGGCGTAGGCGCCGTTGACGGCGAGGTTGTCGGCCAGGGAATCGAGAACGATCTCGCCGTTGGCGTCGAAGTCGACGACAAGGCGGCCGAGATAGGTGTACTCGTTGTCCGTGTTGACGATCAGGGTCGTCTTGCCGTCGGCACCCTGGGTGACGATCGGGTAGGTATCGGCGAACGTCGCCGCATGGCCCGGGAAGGCGACCGCGACGTCGTCGGCATCGCCCAGCCTGGTGTTCGAGCCGGCTGCCAGGATGATGTCCACCCCGCTCAGCTTGGTCGCCAGCAGCCGCTCGTTCGGGAGCTGCTGGAGATGGGCCATCAGCACGATCTTGTTGACGCCCTCGGCAAGCAGCTCGTCAATGATCGGCTGCAGCTGCGCCGCCAGCAGGTCCATGTCGTCGACCTCGCCGTTGGGCCCGGCGCCGGTCGGGAATCCTTCGACCTCGGTGCCGTTGGGCGAGGAGATCGATTCGATCAGCTGCGTGGTAATGCCGACCAGGCCGATCTTCTCCCCGCCCTTGGTGACGACTGCCGAGGGCGCGATCCGGCCCTTCAGGGTATCTGCCTCGGGAACGAAGGCCGTCGTGCCGCCGTCCAGGGTGTTGGTGAAGCGCGGATTGAGCGCGCTGTCGCCCGAGAAATCGAGGTTGGACGACAAGTAGGGAAAGGCCGCACCGGCCCATGCACCCGACGGCGTGAACGCATCGCGGAAAGCTGTCGAGCCGAGATCGAACTCGTGATTGCCGATCGTCGACGCCTCGACGCCGATCGCGTTGTGGATGGCGATGTCGGGCCGGCCGGGCGCGGTCGCACCGATGATGGCGTTGAGCGAGGGGTCGGTGCCGGCATTGAGGAACGGCCCAGGCAGGAAATTGTCGCCGCCCGCCAGGATGAGCGTGTTGGCATAATCGTCGTCGAAGGCATCGACCAGCGCCGCCAGCAGCGGTGCAGTGTCGCCGGCGAGCAGGCCGGCTTCGCCGTCCGCCAGGTGCAGGAGCTGCAGCGTGAAGGCGGGCGCGACGCCGAGCTCGAACACGGAGATGTTGTTGCTGACCTCGTTGCTGGTCACCAGCAGGTCGCGGCCAGTCGGCGAATCGGCCGCCGGGATGATCAGCACCCCCTCGGGGCTGACGTCGCCGGCGTGCTGCGCGGCGCCGGCGTAGCTCACGTTGCCAGGGTCGGTGATGTCGAATGCGAGCGTGATGTTCGACCGCTCGAGGGCGACGAAGGCGTAGGTCCTGCCGCCGACCGACGCGACAATCAGCCCCTCCGCCTCCGGTCCCTTGTTGTCGCTGCGGGCGTCGTCCCAAAGCGACGGGTACTGATCGGCGATGATGCGCTCGAGGACATCGGCGCTGTCGAACACGCGATTGCCCGCGCTGTCGACGATCGAGAACGAGCGTGCGCCGTAGGCAAGGATCTGGTCGATGTCGCCGTCGCCATCGGTGTCGCCGCGCAGTCCCGGCGCGTTCGACACGGTAAGGCGCCCGAGCTCGGCCTGGGTCTTGATCTCTGCTTCATCCGGGAACGTCGCATTGTCGAGGTCGTACGAGCCCGAGCCCACGCGGATCGTCTCGTCGGGATCGATGAAGTCGTCGCGATCGTCGCCCTCGTTGGCCATGACGTAGAAGGTCTGGCCGCCGACCTGGTAGCTGGCGATGGCGTCCGGCATATAGAGGCCGAAGATCGGCGCATCGTCCACCAGGTTGATCGCGGCGGTGCCGCCGGCACCGTCGCGGTCGCTGACGTCGAGCTCGAGGCCGAACCAATCCTTGAGGCCCAGCGGAACGATGTCGACGAAGGTGGCGGTTGCGATGTCGAGGATGGCCACGGCGTTGGCTTCCTGCAGGGTCACCATGGCCTTGGTGCCGTCCGGCGACACGGCGATGTACTCCGGCTCGACGTCCTGGGAGACGGTCCGGCCGGCGAAGATGCGCACACCCTCGGCCCGCAACGCCGCCTCCTGGCCGTCGAAGCTCGTGAAGGTCGCTGTCTGGACGGTGGCATTGGCGACACCGTTGGTGAGGTCGATGATGCTGACCGACCCTTCGCCGTCGTTACCGCCTGTCGCGAACTCGCCTTCGTTGGCGACCAGGACCTTCATGCCGTCCGGCGTGAAGGTCACCATGTCGGGCAGCGCGCCGACGTCGACCGATCCCAGCAGCGAGTGATCGGCGGCGTTCAGGAACACGACCTTGCCGGGCAGCGTCTTGTCTGCCGCCGGCAGGGCGACCGCGACGATGCCGCCCTTCACGGCAACGCTGGTGACGTCCTTGGTGGCGAAGCCCAGGGTGGTGAAGTCGACCGTCGCGATCAGGATCGGCGCCCCAGGGTTTGCCAGGCTGACGACCTGCAGGCCGGCATTCGAGGTCGTGAACAGCCGGTCGGACCCCGGATCGAACGCCGAGATCTCTGCCCCGGCCAGCACCAGCGAGCCCATGAAGGCGATCTCGAGGGCGCCCGTCGGCGTGGTCGACACCGCCGCCGACATGTCGAGACTCGCGATCAGCGCGTCGTGATCGCTCGCCTGGCTGGCGAACTCGGCATTGATGTGGACGATGTCGTATTGCGCGCCGGCGCGGGCCGCGTCGGTGGCGTAGATTTGGTCGAGCGACTGGGCGTTGCCGTCGAACACGTAGTCGAAGCGCTGGTTGATCGGCAGCGTCTCGATCAGCGCATGCAGCACCTCAGTCCCGCCGACGGCAAACTCAGGAAGAGCGTCGGCATCCGGGCCGTCGAGATACGTCGCGGTACCCTCGAGGATGTGCATCGGCTCCTCGAACTCGAACTCGTTGAGATCGCCGGCCACCACGACCCTGGCATTCGGGTTCGCCGCGAGCAGCGAATCGACGAAGCTGTTCACCGCCTGTGCCTGGGCGGCCCGAGCGACTTCCGAGCCGTTCAACGGCGGCTGGCTTCCCATCAGGGCGCCACTGCCGCCCTTGGACGAAAAGTGGTTGTTGACGATGGTGACGGTCTGGCCGTTGAAGGCGAAGTCGGCGACCAGCGGCAGGCGGGAGTCGAAGAACGGATGGCTGGCCGCGGCGTTGGCGCCGACCGCCGTCGTCGGCGCACCGTTGGCATCGATGCTACGCAGCGAGGACTCGACCAGGTCGACACCGCGATCGACCCGATAGAGGAAGGCGACGCGGATGTTGCCGCCGGGCTCGCCACCGTTCAGATCGTCACCGATGAAGGGATTGTCCTGGAAGGCGTATTGAACCGCGCCACCGGACGCCGCGTTGATGGCGTCGACCAGCATCTGCAAGGTGGCGGAGGCCGACGTCACCGGGTCGTTGGTGGCACCGTTGTTGTCCTGGACTTCCTGCAGCGCCAGGATGTCCGGCGCCTTGAGATTGTCGAGGATCTGCTGCGCCAGGGCATTGAACTTCGCCATTCCGTCGCTCGGATCGAGGTTCTCGACGTTGTAGTTGCCGATGGTGAGGCGGCGGGCGCTGCCGACCAGGTTCGTGACCTCGGGCGCGAGCGTGCTCGCCGCCGTGACGCTGTAGGCAGCCGTCGGCAGGACCTCGAAATTGCCGAAGCTGTAGCTCACCACGCCCGTCACGTCGCTCAGCCTCGCGCCGACGCTCACCGCCGGGGTCACAAAGCCCGGCAAGAGCCCGCTGTCGTCGTCGATCTGGATGCGCTCGGGGTTGAAGTCGCCACCCACCGTGTTGGTGTTGCCGAACGAGAGGTCGCCGCCCGAGATGCCGATGCTGCCGCGGGCGGTGAGGCTGTTGGTATTGAGGCCATTGGCGGCGTTGTCGTCGTTGTCGACGATGGTGAAGATCTCTCCGAAGTTGTTGGTCGGGCTGACGGCGACCGGTGTCTTCACCGTGACCAGCATGCCTTCGAGGCTCTCGAAGAAGTCGATGCCATCCTTGACGGCGTCGAAGATCGTCAGGCCGTCGTCGTCGAGATTGGCGGTCGGCGGCGAGCGACCGGCCGCGCCGCCGAGTTGCACGGCGACGATGGTCGGGCCCGTTCCCCTGTCGTCGACCGTCGGGCTGGTGATCTGGGTGATCGACAGGCTGCCAGGTGCCGCGCCCGCGGGGAACTCGTTCACCAGGCCAGTGACTTCGACCAGCCGACCCACGGTCACCGACGGCGCGCCGCCGGTGAAGACGAAGATGCCGTCCGACGTCGCGATGTTGCCGTCGCCCGTGGCGTCCTGGATGTAGAAGCCGTTGCTGTCGACCGCGGTGACGACGCCGCCGGTCGTCACCGTCTTGCCGACGAACGGCGAGACATGGCCGGCGCCCTGTATGTCGTAGATCGCCGTCGTTGGCGCCGTCGCGGCGACCGTGAAGTCGAGCGCGTCCTGGGCGACGCCGGCAAAGTCGTTGCCGGCCTTGTCCTCGATCGCGCCGGCCGCGACGATCACGTCGTAGGCCTTGCCGTTGGCGAGACTGGTCGCGAGGTCGATGGTAACCTGGGTGCCGCTCACCGTCACCGTGCCGTCGGCATCGCTGGTGCCCACGCTGATGACGCGCACGTCGCCGGCGCCGTCGGTGACCGTGATGGCGCCGCTTCCCAGGGCCACCGATTCGTCGAAGGTGAGCACGATGTCGGCCGATGCAGCGACGTCGGTGGCGTTGTCGACCGGGCTCGACGACAGCAGTGACGGCGCAGTAGTGTCCGCGCCGCCAGTAAAGGCGGCGCTCGAGACGTCGATGTCGTCGATGCCGATCCATTCATCGCTGCCGATGGCGTTGGTCGTGATGATGCGGACCTCGACCTGGGCCTGGTTGTTGGCGGCCGCCGGCAACGTGACGTCGATCGCCGTCACCTGCGTCGCCGAGTTGGCGGTCGTCGCGTCGGCGAGATAGCCGCCCGGTACGTTCGTCCACACGCCCGACGAGCCCAGGCGGTACTGCACGGCCAGTTGCTGCAGCGCGTCGTCGGCCGACGCGTCGAGATCGCGGACGTTGAACCGGACGCGGACGTCCTGACGGTCGGTGGCGTCGAGATAGAGGATCAGCGAAGGCGCATCGCCGGTCCCCGACCCGTTCAAGGCGACGGAGGGGTCGGCGATGCCGTCGAACTCGGCGACGCCGCCGCTGGTCAGCGTGCCGGGGTTGGTCTGGTTGGCGATGACGTCGACCGCGCCCGCGCCGGATGCCGTCAGCATGCGGGGATCGACGCCGGTCGTCGCCGTCACGTCGTCGCCGAGATAGCCCACGATGCTCGGAACGCCCGACCAGTCGTCGTTGGCCGTGATCTGGCCGGCATTGCTCCAGCTTTGAACGAGGCTACCCGAGGCGAGCGAGTGATACGTTGCCGACATTTACAATCCTCCGCAAAAGGACGCGCGTCGCTCGACCGGCGTCGCAAGACGACACGGTGGTCGAACGAGACGCGAAAGGGTCTCGAAGCACGGCGGATGGCTTCACCCGCGTGGGTCCCTTAGCGGCCGATCTTTGCGATTCGATTGCAGCGGAGACGCAGAGCGGAGCTGCGATGCGCTAGATCGTGTCTTACTTGTGCGAAACCCGGGAAGAGTCTCGCGTCTGACGCGCAACCGTAACCAACTGTTCAAAAATGGAGGGGGCGACTACGATTCCTGGGTATCGCCCGAACAAAAAGGTCCCGGCGATTGCCGGGACCTTCCCGGGGTCGCTCATGCTCTTCCGGACCGAGGGCGCCCGCCCCGAGCTTGTCGAAGGGTGCCGCCCCGCTCACGCGCTGGAAGCGCGCCACTTGTGGCGCTCATGGGATGTGTGATCAACGACAAGAGCGCCACAGCCGGCAGAGGTTACTCCGTCCGAAGTGACGCGCTCCCAGGCGCCACCTTACATAGGTGGCTCAATATCCTTCGTCGTGGAGGTTGAGCAGCGGGAAGGCGCTGTGCACGCCGGGGAGGTTTGTCGGCATGGCTGGCGCAATGTAGCTCTTGTCGAGCTGATCCAGCCGGGCGACGCCCAGCAGGCCCATGACCTCCCGCATCTCTTCCTCGAGCAGCTCGATCACCCGCTCGATGCCGGCGGCGCCGGCGGCGGCCAGGCCGTAGCAATAGAGCCGACCCAGCCCGACCCAGTCGGCGCCGAGACAGATCGCCTTGACGATGTCGCTGCCGCGGCTGAACGAGCCGTCGACGCCGATCTTCGCCCGTCCCGCCACGACCTCGACGATCTCCGGCAGGACCGCGGTCGAGCCTCGGCCGTGATCGAGCTGGCGGCCGCCATGATTGGAGCAGTACACCGCCCACACGCCGTGGCGGCAGGCGATCTCGGCATCCTCGGCCGTGCCGATCCCCTTGAGCATGAACTTCACGTCGGGGAACTTGTCCTTCACGCGCTTGAAGTTTTCCCACGAGAAGGCGGCCTGGAAATCCTGGCCCGTCGCCGCCGTGCGCCACGACTTGACGAAGCGCTTGGCGATGTCGCGCTCGCGCCGCGAATAGACCTGGGTGTCGACAGTGATGCAGAAGGCATCATAGCCGGCATCCATCGCCTGCCTGACCCGATCGGCGACCCAATTGTCGTCGCCGCGCACATAGAGCTGGTAGATCTTCGGGCCGGCGCCGCCCTTGACGATGTCCTCGAGCCTCAACGTCGTCACCGAGCTGATCAGCATGGTGACGCCGCCGGCTCCCGCCCCCCGGGCGACGGTGATGCCGCCGCCCGGCTCGAACGATTCGAGCGAGCCGACCGGCGCCAGCATCACCGGGATGCGGATCCTGCGGCCGAGGATTTCCGACGACGGATCGATGCTCGAGACATCGCGCAGCACGCGCGGCTTGAAGGCGATCGAGTCGAGGGCCATGCGGTTGCGCCGCAGCGTCGTCTCGGTCTCGGTGCCGCCGATCAGGTAGTCCCAGATGTTGGGATTGAGCCTGATCTTTGCTGCCTTGACGATCTCGTGCAGCGTCGCGAATTCGTTCTCCAGCCCGCTCGCCATGATTCCCCCGCCAAACCAATGGTCCGGTTCTTGCGCGTCCCACGTCTCCCGTCAACGAAGGCCGTTCCGCGGCGCAACCATCGCGCCAGGGCGCCGTGCGATCTCGATCGAGCCGCTGCCACCCGGCGCGCCGCATCATGGAGCGTGTGACGGTGAAGGGGGATCGGCCGGTCGGCGTCGCGGGCGACGACACGCCGGACGAGGTCGCCGCGGCCGGCATGGTGAAGGCCGTGATCGCCGAGGGCATGCGTCCAGGCCCCAGGCGCGCCTCCGACCGCTCCTGGCATGGATTTCCGCGCGCCTGAATCTTGAAGCAATTGAGGCACCGGGCGAATTCCGGCCGTGCAACGCCTGCGGCAAGGTGGCGTTACGCCGGCACCCATTGACGCTGACGGCGTTCAACGATTTCATTGACCGTGATACCGACGGCTGCGCTGGCTGGACCATCCGGCGCCAACAAGCCGATTGAAGCAGCGGGGCAGGCAGAAATGAAGCGACGCGTCCTAACCAAGGCTTTCCTCCTCGGCCTGATTTGCGGACCGGCGCTTGCCGCCGACCCGTTGCCGACGATGAGAGAGACGCCGATGTTCGCCGAGCAGGTGAAGTCGGGTGCGTTGCCGCCGGTCGCCCAGCGAATCCCGAAGCAGCCCTGGGTGGTGACGTACTTCGCCGGCGGCGACGGGCCAGGCCAGCAAGGCGGCCAGATCAACATGCTGGTGGCGAGCGCGCGAGATACCCGCCTCATGACGATCTACAGCTACACCCGCCTCATCATCCACGACGACAAATTCAAGCTGAAGCCGGACATCCTCGAGAGCTACGAGATCAAGGAGGACCGGGAGTTCACCTTCCGCCTGCGCGAAGGCCATAGATGGTCCGACGGCCAGCCCTTCACCACGGAAGATTTCCGCTTCTTCTGGGAAGACGTCGCCAACAACAAGGACCTGTCCCCCTCCGGCCCGTCGGTCGAGCTGCTGGTCGACGGCGAGCCACCCAAGGTCGAGATCATCGACGCGCTCACGATCAAGTACACCTGGGAGAAGCCCAACCCCTACTTCATCGAGAGCCAGGCGCGCGCCGCGCCGTTGTTCCTGTTCCGGCCGGCGCACTACCTGAAGAAAGTTCACGCCAAGTACGCCTCGCCCGAGGAGATCGCCAAGGCGGCCAAGGGCGGCCAGCAGAGTACCAACTGGGTGCAGATCTACCGCCGTCTCGACGTCATGTATGCGAACGACAATCCCGAGCTGCCGACGCTCAATCCGTGGGTCAACACCACGACGTCGCCAGCGCAGCGCTACGTGTACGTGCGCAACCCCTTCTATCACCGCATCGACGCCAAGGGCCAGCAGCTGCCCTATATCGATCGCGTCATCTTCACCCAGGCGGCAACCAACCTGGTGCCGGCCAAGGCCGGGCTCGGCGAGGCCGACTTGCAGCCGCGCTATCTCAACATGCGCGACTACACGTTCCTGCAGAAGAGCGCCAAATCGTCGGGCGTCGAGGTCCGTCTGTGGGAGTCCGGCTCGGGTTCGCAGATCGCGCTCTATCCCAACCTCAACACCAACGACGAGGAATGGCGCAAGCTGATGCGCGACGTGCGCTTCCGCCGCGCGCTGTCGGTCGCCATCGATCGCGACGAGCTGAACCAGGTGGTCTATCTCGGCCTGGCCAAGCCGGGCAACAACACGATCATGGAGCGCTCGGAGCTGTTCAAGCCCGAGTACGCCAAGAAGTGGGCGCAGTATGATCCCAAGCTCGCCAACAAGCTGCTCGACGAGATCGGCCTCACCAAGCGGGACGCCCAGGGCATTCGCCTGCTGCCCGACGGCAGGCCGGCGACCATCGTCGTCGAGAACGCCAGCGAGGAGACAGAGGACGCCGACGCCCTGCAGCTGATCGCCGAGTTCTGGAAGAAGATCGGCATCAAGATGCTGACCAAGCCGCAGACCCGCGAGAACTTCCGCCTCAGGACCTTCTCCGGCGAGGCGGTGATGACCGCCTTCGCTGGCGTGGTCACCGCCGTGCCAACCCCCAACACGAGCCCGCGCGAGTTCGCCCCCACCATGCGCGGCGGCCTGCAGTGGTCGCGCTGGGGCATGTACGTCGAATCGAAGGGTCGCCAGGGCGAGCCATGCGACATGGAGAGCGCCTGCAAGCTGCTCGAGTACGTCAAGGAATGGGAGAGCGCGACCAGCGTCGACGGTCGCCGCAAGGCCTGGGAGAAAATCCTGAGCACCAGTGCCGACCAGGTCTTCTCGATCGGCACGGTGAACGGCATCCGCCAGCCGCTCGTGGTCGGCCCCAAGATCCGCAACGTGCCGAAGGAAGGCTACTACGCCTGGGATCCGGGCGGATACATCGGCCTCTACCAGCCCGACACGTTCTGGGTCGCGCAGTAGGCGTGTCACGTGCCCTCCCTGCGAGGCCAGGGTCATCGCATTTGCCGATTCTCTCCGTCATCCCGAGCGGAGCCGCCCGTAGGGCGGCGCAGTCGAGGGACCTTTCTTCCGGATGCAGGAACAAGAAAGGTCCCTCCACTACGCCTCGCTGCGCTCGGCTCCGGTCGGGATGACGGCTTTATGTCATATGCGATAACCCTCCCTGGCGAAGCCGGGGAGGCGGAGAATTCTCACCACGTGTCGATGTTCGGCCGCTTCTTGTGCCCGAGCCGCGGGCGCGGCTTGGCGGTGAGGAGCGCGGTCGCGATCCAGCGGCGCGAATCGGCCGGATCGATCACCTCGTCGACCTCGAAGTAGGTCGCCGTGCTGAGCGCCTTGCCGCGGGCATAGGCGGCAGCGACCATCCTGTCGAAGGCGGCGCGCCGTTCCGAGGGGTCGGCGATGGCCTCGAGTTCCTTGCGGTAGCCGAGCTTGACGGCGCCCTCCAGCCCCATGCCGCCGAACTCGCCGGTCGGCCATGAGATCGCGAACGTGCCGGCATGGAACGACCCGCCGGCCATTGCCTGGGCGCCGAGCCCATAGGCCTTGCGCAGCACGATGGTGCCGAACGGCACGGTGAGGTTGGCGCCGGTCACGAACAGCCGCGAGCAATGCCGCACCAGCGCCGTCTTCTCGACTTCCGGTCCCACCATCATGCCGGGCGTGTCGCACAGGAACAGCACCGGCAGGTCGAAGGCGTCGCAGAGCTGCAGGAAGCGCGCCGCCTTGTCGGAGCCGTCCGAGTCGATGGCCCCGGCGAGATGCAGCGGATTGTTGGCGACGATGCCGAACGGCTTGCCCTCGATGCGGCCCAAGGCGGTGACCATGCCCAGCCCGAAGGCGCGGCGCAGCTCGAGAACCGAGCCTTCGTCGCACATCGTGCCGATGACGTCGCGCACGTCGTAGACACGCAGCCGGTTCTCGGGAATGGCCCGCCTGAGCAGGCGCTGGTCCGCCGCCCGCCAGTCGGGCACCGCACCCTGGAAGTACGACAGGTACTTCTTCGCGACCGCGACCGCCTCGGCCTCGTCGTCGACCGCGATGTCGACCATGCCGTTGGGCACTTGCACGCTCATCGGTCCCACTTCCTCGGGCGCGAACACCCCGAGATTGCCGCCCTCGATCATCGCCGGGCCACCCATGCCGATCGACGAGTTCTTCGTGGCAATGACGACGTCGCAGCAACCCAGCAGCGCGGCGTTGCCGGCGAAGCAGCGGCCCGAGTTGATGCCGACCAGCGGCGCTACGCCACTCAGGCGTCCGAAGATGTGAAACGCCATGGTGTTGAGGCCGGCCACCGACTGCACGTCGACGTCGCCCGGCCGGCCGCCGCCGCCTTCGGTGAAGAAGACCAGCGGGATGCGCTGCTCCTCGACGATCTCGAACAGCCGATCCTTCTTGTGATGGTTGGTCTTGCCCTGGGTGCCGGCGAGCACCGTGTAATCGTAGTGCGCCACCGCGACTCGGCTGCGCTCGGGGCCGAACAGCGAGCCGTTGACCCGGCCGATGCCGGTGATCAGGCCGTCTGCCGGCGTCTTCTCGATCAGGTCCTCGGCAGTGCGCCGCGTGCGCTGGCTGGCGATGGCGAAGGCACCCCATTCGATGAAGCTTCCCGGGTCGACCAGATCGTCGAGGTTCTGCCGCGCCGTGCGCTGGTTGGTCTTGCGACGCCGCGCCACCGCATCTGGCCGCTTGTCGTCGAGCGTGAGAGCGCGGCGCTCGAGATACTCGCCGAGGTCGGGACGGATGTGGTCGAGGTCGATCTTCTCCTCGGCTGCCGCGCCCGCGACCTCGACATCGGCCTCCTCGACGAACAACAGGGCATGGCCCTCGTAGATCGTCTCGCCGGCCTCGACGGCGATCCGCCGCACGTAGCCGCGCGCCGGGCTGCGGATCTCGTGCTGCATCTTCATGGCGTCCATGATCAGCAGGGGCTGCCCAGCCGCGACCGCATCGCCTTCCTTGACGCCGACGCTGACGATCGTGCCCTGCATCGGTGCCGGCACCGGCACGGTCCCCTCGGGCGCATCGCTCGCCACCTCGGTGGCGGCCTGCGGCGCCGCCTTGCCGAAGGCGAGCACGGCCAGCGGATCGACCGCATCGACCCGGGCGCCCGCCTGCCGGCCGCCGGCCGCGGCCGGTGCCGCCATCTCGAAATAGAGACCGGGCTGCATTTTCGCCGCGGCCTCGATCAGCGCGCCGGCTCGCTCGTCGACGAAGCGCGTATGCACCTTGTCGGCGCGGAAATCCGCATCGGCCAGCAGTGCGCGCAGGAAGCCGATGTTGCTGGGCGCGCCCTCGAGCCGGAACGAGGCGAGTGCGCGTTCGCTGCGCGCCAGCACGTCGCCGAACGCGGCCGACGGGCTGTGCACGATCAGCTTGGCGAGCAGCGAGTCGAAATTGGGATTGGTGCGATAACCCGCATAGCCGTAGGTGTCGACCCGCACACCGCGACCCGACGGCGGCTCGAACGCCGTGAGCGTGCCGCCGCCCGGCTTGGCGGAGCCGTCCGCCGTCATCGTCTCCATGTTGATGCGCAGCTGGATCGCATGACCGTGCGGCCTGGCGTCGAGCACGCCGGTGTCGGCGAGGCTCGCGCCGCCGGCCAGCAGCAGCTGCGCCTTCACCAGGTCGACGCCCCACACTTCCTCGGTGACGGTATGCTCGACCTGCAGGCGGGGGTTGGCCTCGATGAAGAAGAACTTCCCGTCTTCGACCAGGAACTCGAAAGTGCCGAGGCTGCGGTAAGCCGCCGCCTTCGCCATCGTGATCGACGCGTCGATGATCTGCTGTCGCAATACCGGCGCGAGATTGGGGCTGGGCGCCAGCTCGACGATCTTCTGGCTGCGCCGCTGCAGGGTGCATTCGCGCTCGCCGAGGGCTGCGATGCCGCCCTTGCCGTCGCCGACGATCTGCACCTCGATGTGGCGCGCCCGGCGGATCAGCCGCTCGAGGTAGAGATCGCCGTTGCCGAAGGCCGACCTGGCCTCGGCCGAGGCGCGGGCGAAGGCATCGGCGAGCTCGGCCTCCGCGGTGACCAGGCGCATGCCGCGCCCGCCGCCGCCGGCGATCGCCTTGATCGCCACGCCCGACTGGGCGTGCTGGCGGAAGAAGGCCGTCGCCCCTGCGAGGTCGACGATGCCGGTACCGGGCAGCACGGGCACCTCGCAGGCCTCGGCATGGAAGCGGGCCCGCGCCTTGTCGCCGAAGAGCGCCAGCTGCTCCGGCGTGGGGCCGACGAAGGTGATCCCGACGCCCGCGCAGGCCGCGGCGAAGGCCGCGTTCTCGGACAGGAAGCCATAGCCGGGATGGACCGAGTCGGCGCCGGCCTTCCGCGCCGCCGAGACCACACCCGCAATGTCGAGATAGGCGGTGGCGCCGCGCCCGGGCAGGCCGACGGGCTCGTCGACGCGCCTCGTATGGAGGGAGCTCGAATCGTCCTCGGAATGGATGCCGACCGTGCGGATGGCGAGCTCATTGGCGGCCTGGGCGATGCGGATGGCGATCTCGCCGCGGTTGGCGATCAGCAGTTTCTTCAGCATGTCGATCTGTCTCGGGGTAAAACCCCCTCCATGTCCAAAAGGCTGCTCATTGTGGCGCACGCTCCTTCGGAGAACACCCTCTCGCTGCGCGCAGCAGTCGAGCGGGGCGCGCTCAGCGAAACGGAGGTCGATGTCCGAGTGATCGCCCCCCTGCAGGCCGGTCCCGACGACGTGCTCGCCGCCCAGGCCGTGATCCTCGGCACGACCGAGAACCTCGGCTACATGAGCGGGGCGCTGAAGGATTTCTTCGACCGCAGCTACTACCCCTGCCTGGAGCGGACCCAGGGCCTCCCCTACGCCCTCTACATCCGCGCCGGCAACGACGGCACCGGCACGCGCCGTGGCGTCGAGACCATCGTCACCGGACTGCGCTGGCGCGCCGTCCAGGACCCGCTGATCTGCCGCGGCGCCTGGCAGCCCGCCTTCATCGACCAGTGCGAGGAGCTGGGCGCTGCGATGGCCGCGGGGCTGGCCGCGGGCATTTTCTAGTTCGGCTTTCCTTGACAGCTTCGGAGCTAGAGTCGCGATGCTCATACTCCTCCCCGAGCTTAGCTTGGGGAGGTGTCCGCATAACCGCGGACGGAGGGGTCATGAGCAGCGGGACTGGAGCCTATGACCCCTCCGCCCCGTATGACGGGGCACCTCCCCGGCGAAGCTGGGGAGGAGGATGAAACCCTACTCCGCCGCCTTCTTCTC
>JALHMO010000083.1 GCA_022844015.1 Reyranella sp.
AACGCGCCCAGCAACGGCACCAGTGCGCCGCTCCGGACCGCCTGGGCAACAGTGAGCCGCGTCAATCGCACGATGCCGAGGCCCTGCACCGCCAGCTGCATCTGCAGCTCGCCCTCGTCAACGGCGAGGCGGCCGGTGACGTCGATCGTGCGGATCACGCCGTCGACGCGGAACTGCCAGCGATTGAGCGCGGCACGCTCGCGCGACAGGATGCAATCGTGGCGCGCCAGATCCTCGGGCCGGCTCGGCGTGCCGTGACGCGCGAGATAGGACGGTGCGGCGCAGATCAGGCGCCTGTCCTCGCCGATCTTGCGCGCCATGAAGCTGGTGTCGGCCAGCCGGCCGATGCGCAGCGCGACGTCCATGCCCTCCTCGACCATGTCGACGACGCGGTCGGTCGGCAGCAGCTCGAGCCGGACCTGCGGGTAACGCGCCAGGAACTCCGGCAGGACCGGCGTCAGCTGGTAGGTCGAGAAGGCGAGCGACGTGGTCACCCGTAGCAGGCCCTGCGGTGTGCTGCCCTGTCCGGAGATCTGGTTTTCCAGCGTCTCGATCTCGGCCAGGATGCGGCGCGCCGCAGCATAGAATACTTCGCCTTCGGCGGTGAGGTTGAGTGCACGGGTCGTGCGTTGCAGCAGGCGCACGCCCAGCCGGGTCTCGAGCCGGGTGACGAGCTTGCTGACCGCCGACGGGGTCAGCCCGAGGCCGGCCGACGCCGCGGAAAAGCCCCTGGAATCGACCACCCGGACGAAGGCGGCCATCTCGCTCGCATGGTCGATCATTGCCAGATTAGTGAATTATATTCACAGGTGATGGTCAATGGAGACCTATTAAATAACGCACGGGCAGCAATTAGGTCCTGTTCAATTCTGGAGGACTTCCAATGCTCACTGTTCACTATCCCACTCCAAGCGAACGCCAGGCCCATGTCGACCGGGCGCATCGGCTACGCAGCGCCGCAATGGCGGGGCTGATCCGCGACCTGGCGCGCTGGATCTCTGCCGCCGCTCGCTGACGCTCCCGCTAAGCTCCGCCGATGTCAGGCATCTGGGCGCAATACGCCCTCTACAACCGGCTGGCCAACGAGACGCTCTATGAGGCCTGCGCCGCCCTGCCCGAGGAGGCGAGGCGGCGCGACCTCGGGGCGTACTTCGGAAGCGTGCACGCCACGCTCAACCACCTGCTGCTCGGCGATCGCATCTGGATGACCCGCTTCGAGGGTGGCTCCCATCCCTCGACCGATCTCGGCACTATCCTGTTCGAGGCGTTCGATGCCCTGCGTGCCGCCCGAATGGCGATGGACCGGCGCATCGAGGCGTTCTTCGCGGCGCTGCCGGCCGACTTCCCCATGCGGGAGATTCGCTACGTCAACAATTCCGGCTTCGACACGACCGATCCCGCGTCGGTAATCCTGGCCCACTTCTTCAATCACCAGACCCATCACCGTGCCCAGGTGCACACGCTGCTATCGCAGCTCGACCAGAACCCGCCGGTGCTGGATCTTCACCGGGTGCTGCGGCCGAATCCGATCTGATTGCAGGGGCGACGTCACGCGTCACCACTTCGCCGGCGCGATCCCAGTGATCTCATGCGGCGGAGCTGCCGCAGGGCGCGGCGTCTCGAAGCACGGCAAATGGGCACCGTGCCGGAGGCCCATCCTTCGAGACGCATCCTTTGGGCGCTCCTCAGGAAGAGGTCATTGAAGGTCGAGCCGTGGTTCCCAGGTGCGACCACAGTGATCTTGTTCAGCGCTTCGCCTGACCGCACTCGCCTGACTACATCCCGGTCTTGGAGACCAGCGCCGGCTAGGTGCGCCACGCGGCGGGGAACAGCCGTTTCAGGTTCTCGACCTTCGGCAGGTCGTGCATGACGATATAGGGCTGCCGGGGATGCAGCGTCATGTAGTCCTGATGATAGGCTTCGGCCGGATAGAACGCTCGCGCGGGCTCGATCGTGGTCACGATCCTGGCCGCAAACGCCTTCGCTTGGCCGAGCTGGTCGATATAGGCCCTGGCGAGACTTGCCTGCCGGTCGGTCGCCGGGAAGATGGTCGAGCGGTAGTGCGTGCCGACATCGGGACCCTGGCGATCGAGCTGGGTCGGATCGTGCACCACCGAGAAGTAGATGTGCAGCAGCTGGCCCAGGGTCACCTGGCGCGGGTCGTAGGTGATGCGCACGGCCTCGGCGTGGCCGGTGCGGCCACTGGTGACCTTGTCGTAGCGCGCGGTTTCGTGGGTGCCCCCGGCGTAGCCCGACACCGCGCTGGTGACGCCCTGGACGTGCTGGTAGACGCCCTGCACGCCCCAGAAGCAGCCGCCCGCCAGCACGATGACGGCCGTCGTCGCCTCGCCGGCGGCCTCGTCCTCGGCCGGCGGCGGGATCACGTGCGCGGTCTCGGCCACGGACGGTGCCAACCCGAGATGCAGGGCGGCGGCGGCCAGCACCAGGGCACCGGCGATCACGAAGGGCAGGCGAGGCATGATCATTTCTCCCCGTGCAGGAACTGCTCGAACGCCGACTTGTAGTCGGGATGCCAGCGCGACAGGGCGGGCCGGTTCTCGGCAATGTCGCCGGCCGCCCACTGGATGCGCCGCACGTCGATCTCGCGCGTCACCTCGTTGTCGGGGCAGAGGACGTAGAAATCGCCGGCATTCATCGCCTCGATCAGCATGTCGATCACCTGGTCGGGCGTCCACGCGCCCGGCGGCTTCTCGGTGCGGCCGCGGCTCGTCATGCTGGTGAAGGTCGAGCCCGGGATCAGCAGATGAGCGGTGATGTGCGCGCCCACCTCGTTGCGCAGGCCGTGGGCCAACGCCTCGGTCAGCACCTTCACGCCCGCCTTGCTGACATTGTAGGCGGTGTCGCCGGGCGGACAGGTGATGCCCTGCTTGGAGCCTGTATTGACGATGGCGCCGGCCGTGCCCTGGGCCAGCATCGCCGGGGCGAAAGTCTGCACGCCGTGGATGACGCCCCACAGGTTGACCTCGAGCACGCGCCGCCAGCGCTCGATGTGGTCCCATGGTCCGCCGCCCGGCGCCGTGCCCGCATTGTTCAGCAGCACCGCCACCTCGCCGAACGTGTCGTAGACCGCGTCCTTGAGCGCCTGCACGCTGTCGAGCCGGCTGACGTCGGTCGGCACGGTGAGAACCGACGCGGGGTCCGCCGGTGCAACCGCCGCCACCGTCGCCGCGGCCTCGATCAGCGCCTCGGCCGAGAGATCGGCCAGGCACACTTTCATGCCCAGTGCCGCGAAGCGGCGCGCGGCCGCCAGGCCAATTCCACTGGCCGCGCCGGTCACGACGGCGACGCGCCCGGCGGCAAGAGCAGGATGAACACTCATCGGCCTTTTCCTCTGCTAGGGTCGCGCCGTCGATGGACCCGCCGGTGCGCTGTGGTCCCTTGAAGCCAACGACGGGTTGCGGGGCAAGCGATGCAGTATACGAGATTCGGCAGGACCGGGCTCAGCGTTTCCCGGCTTTGTCTCGGCACCATGACCTTCGGCCTGCAGTGCGACCAGCCGCGCAGCAACGCCATCATGGACAAGGCGGCCGAAGGCGGCATCGATTTCTTCGATACGGCGGACGTCTATCCGCTGGGCGGTGGGCGAACGACCACGGGCCGCACCGAGGAGATCGTCGGCGCATGGCTCGAGGGCAAGCGTCACCAGTTCATCGTCGCCACCAAGTGCGTCGGCCAGATGGGTCCCAAGCCGTGGGACCGCGGGATGTCGCGCAAGCACATCCTCGACGCCATCGAAAGCTCGCTCAGCCGCCTGCGCACCGACTACATCGACCTCTACCAGCTCCACAGCTTCGATCCGCAGACGCCGATCGACGAGGCCCTCGATGCGCTCGATACCGTCGTCCGTCATGGCAAGGCGCGCTATGTCGGCGTCTCCAACTGGCCGGCCTACAAGGTGGCGCGCGCGCTCGGCCGCAGCGAGGTCAAGGGCACGGTGCGCGTCGACGCGGTGCAGCCGCGCTACAACCTGCTGTTCCGTCCCTTCGAGCGCGAGCTGCTGGCGCTGTGCCAGGAGGAAGGGATCGCCGTCATCCCCTACAACCCGCTGGCAGGCGGCCTGCTCACCGGCAAACACGACAAGTCGGCGCCGCCGGCGGCCGACTCGCGCTTCACGCTCGGCACTGCCGGCGCGCGCTACCAGGCGCGCTATTGGCACGACCGCGAGTTCGTCACCATCGAGCGCCTGCGCGCGGTCGCGGGCGAGGCCGGCATGAGCCTGGCGACCCTGGCCGTCGCATGGGTGCTGTCGCATCCCGCCATCACCGCGCCGATCGTCGGCGCCAGCCGGCCCGAGCAGCTCGCCGACAGCCTTGCCGCGGCGAAGCAGGGCAGGCTGCCGGCCGACCTGAAGGCGAAGCTCGACGAGCTGACGGCGGAATGGCGCGCCGTCGACGCCGATCGGTGATCATGGGCGAGAGCCCGGCGGTCGTCGCCCACCGCGACGCGCCGGCGCTCGACATCGACACGTTGGTGCCCGGCGTGAGGAATCGCGCCGGGCTCGTCGAGTGCGACACCACGGCAGAGGCCGGGCCTCTGCCGGCCGATCTGATGGCGCGGCTCGATGCGGCCGTGAAGGCCGCCTGTCTCGCCTGACGCCTACGCCTTGTCCGGGTTGAACTCGGGCCGGACCTCGGGCTTGCGCCACCTGAAGCGCAGCTCGGAGAGGCCGGTGGCGACGGTGTAGAACACCGGCGTGAAGATCAGGCCGAAGATGGTGACGCCCAGCATGCCGGCGAACACCGCGGTGCCGAGCGACTGGCGCATCTCGGCGCCGGCGCCGAAGCTCGCCACCAGCGGCACCACGCCCAGGATGAAGGCGAGCGAGGTCATCAGGATCGGGCGCAGCCGGGTGCGCGCGGCGCTGACCGCGGCGTCGTAGCGGGTCATGCCGGCCTCGTGCGCCTGCTTGGCGAACTCGACGATCAGGATGGCGTTCTTGGCGGCGAGGCCGATTAGCACCACGAGACCGATCTCGACCAGGATGTTGCGGTCGAGGCCGCGCAGGTTGACGCCGATCATCGCCGCCAGCACGCACATCGGCACGATCAGGATCACCGCGAGCGGCAGCAGCCAGCTCTCGTAGAGCGCCGCCAGCAGCAGGAAGACGAACACCACGGCAAGCCCGAAGGCCAGCACGGCGGTGTTGCCGGCGAGCTTTTCCTGCAGGCCGATCTCGGTCCATTCGAAGTCGAAACCGGACGGCAGCACCTTCTCCGCCAAGCCCTCCATGGCGGCAATGCCCTGGCCCGAGGAGAAACCGCGCTGCAGCGCCACCTGGACCTCGGCCGCCGGATAGAGGTTGAAGCGCGCCACGCGATAGGGCCCGGTGGTGTCGGAGAAGGTGGCGACCGAGCCGATCGGCACCATCTCGCCGCTGGCGCTGCGGGTCTTGAGGTTGGCGACGTCGCGCAAGGTGAGGCGGTAGGGGTTGTCGGCCTGGGCCGTCACGCGATAGGTGCGGCCGAGGATGTTGAAGTCGTTGACGTAGCCCGAGCCCATGTAGACCGACAGGGTCTCGAACACGCGGGCGATCGGCACGCCGAGCTGCTCGGCCTTGGTGCGGTCGATCTCGGCCCAGATCTGCGGCGTGCGCGTGCTGAACAGGGTGAAGGCCTGGGTGAGGCCGGGCGTCTGCCCGGCGGAGCCGGCCAGCGCCCAGGTGGCACCCTCGAGCGCATGCAGGCCGCGCGCGGCGCGATCCTGGACGTAGCCCTTGAGCCCGCCGCCGGTGCCGATGCCGGGCACCGAGGGCGGCTCCAGTACGAAGACGAAGGCCTCGCGCAGGGAGAACATCTTGGCCCGCAGGTCGGCCAGGATCTTCTCCTTGGGCAGGTCGCGGCGCTCGGCGAACGGCTTCAGCGGCACGAAGATCACGCCGGTGTTCGGCGCGTTGGTGAAGGTGGCGCCGTCGAAGCCGACGAACGACACCGCATGCGCCACGCCCGGCGTCTGCATGATCAGCTCGGAAGCCTCGCGCACCAGCTTGTCGGCGCGCTCGAGGGTCGAGCCGGCGGGCAGCTGCATGGCGGCGATGAAATACGAGCGGTCGAGCTGCGGGACCAGGCCGGTCGGCGTCTCCGCCAGGCGATTGCCGGTGAGCGCGACGAGGCCGGCGTAGATCACCAGCACCACCACGGACATGCGGATCAACCGCGCGGTGGCCCGGCCGTAGAAGTTCGACAGCGCCTCGAAGCCACGATTGAACTGGTGGAAAAACCAGTTGATCGGCCACATCAGGCGCTCGCCGAGCGTCGGCTTGGCATGCTCGATGGGGGTCAGGGCGT
Source organism: Reyranella sp. (assembly GCA_022844015.1). Classification (GTDB taxonomy): domain Bacteria; phylum Pseudomonadota; class Alphaproteobacteria; order Reyranellales; family Reyranellaceae; genus Reyranella. The sequence continues at coordinate 6,306 of JALHMO010000083.1, forward strand.
GGGTCTTCAGCAGCACAGCCGCCAGGGCGGGCGACAGGGTGAGCGACACGAAGGCGGAGATCGCCGTCGAGGCGGCGATCGTGATGGCGAACTGCTTGTAGAAGGTGCCTTGCAGGCCGGTGATGAAGGCGGTCGGCAGGAACACCGCGATCAGCACCAGGGAGATGGCGATCAGTGCGCCGCCGACCTCGTCCATGGTCTTGTGCGCCGCCTCCTTGGGCGACAGGCCCTGGGCGAGATAGCGCTCGACGTTCTCGACCACGACGATGGCGTCGTCGACGACGATGCCGATGGCCAGCACCAGGCCGAACAGCGACAGCGTGTTGAACGAGATGCCGACCGCCGCCATCACCGCGAACGAGCCGATCAGCGACACCGGGATCGCCAGGATGGGGATGATCGCCGCGCGCCAGGTCTGCAGGAACAGCAGCACCACCAGCACGACCAGGATCAGCGCCTCGAACAGCGTCTCGATCACCGCGTCGACCGAGGCCTGGATGAACTCCGTCGGGTTGTACACCACCGAGTAGTCGAGCCCGGGCGGGAAGGCCTTCTTCAGGCGCTCCATCTGCGCCTTGATCTCGTTGGCGGTGGCGAGCGCGTTCGAGCCCGGCCGCTGGAAGATGCCGAGCGCCGTGGCGTTCTTGTTGTCGAGGTAGGCGTTCAGCGTGTAGTCCTGCGCGCCCAGCTCGATGCGGGCGACGTCGCGCAGGCGCGTCACCGAGCCGTCGGGCTCGGCCCTCAGCACGATGTTGCCGAACTGCTCGGGCGTGGTGAGGCGCCCCAGGGTCTGCACCGACAGAGTGAAGCCGCCGGGCGACACCGCCGGTGCCTGGTTGATGGCCCCCGCCGCGACCTGCAGGTTGGCGGCGCGCATCGCCAGCATGACCTCGCCGGCGGTGAGATTGCGCGATGCGACCAGGGCCGGGTCGAGCCAGACGCGCATCGAGTAGTCGCGCGCGCCGAACACCAGCACGTTGCCGACGCCCTCGACGCGGCCCAGCACGTCCTTCACGAACAGCGTGGCGTAGTTGGAGATGTACTGCTGGTCGCGGCTGCCATCGGGCGACGTCATGTGCACGACCATCATCAGGTCGGGCGAGGCCTTGCGCACCACGATGCCGAGCCGCTGCACGTCCTCGGGCAGGCGCGGCTGGGCGACGGCGACGCGGTTCTGCACGTTGACCTGGGCCTGGTCGATGTCGACGCCGGGCTTGAAGACGACATTGATCGACAGGCGGCCGTCGCCGGTCGCCTGCGATTCGATGTAGAGCATGTCGTCGACGCCGTTCACCTCGAGCTCGATCGGCGTGGCGACGGTCTGCGAGATGACCTCGGCCGAAGCGCCGGGGTATGTCGCGGTGATGTTGACCGTGGGCGGCGCGATCTCGGGATACTCGGCGACCGGCAGGGCGCGCTGGGCAATGCCGCCGACGATCAAGATGATGATCGACAGGACCGTGGCGAAGATCGGCCGGTCGATGAAAAAATGAGAGAAACGCATGAGGGCAACGGGCCGCGATCAGGGCTTGGCGGAGGCGGACTTGATCTCGCCCTTCTGGGGCACGATCTTGGCGCCCGGCCGCACCATCGGGTTGGCGAGCCCGTCGAGCACGACCTGGTCCTGGGGCGTGAGGCCTTCGCGGACCACGCGCAGGCCGTCGACGATCGGCCCCAAGGTCACCGGCTTGGCCTGCACGACGTTGTCGGGCCCGACCGTGAACACGATCTTGCGCGACTGGTCGGAGATCACCGCCGAATCGGGAATCAGCACCGCGTCGTACTCGCCGCCGTAAAGCTGCACGCGGCCGAAGATGCCAGGGGTCAGCAGCTGGTTCTTGTTGTCGAGGATGGCGCGGGTGCGGATCGTGCCGGAACGGGGGCTCAGCGCGTTGTCGACGAAGTCGACCTTGCCGGTGCGCGTCCAGTCGGTCTCGTCGATCAGCCTGATGCGCACCGCGATCTCGTCGCGCGACGAGGCCAGGGCGCCCGACAGATAGAGGCGGGTGTAGCGCAGGTAGTCGGCCTCCGAGACGTCGAAGACGAAGCGGATCGGATCGAGCGTCATGATGGTAGCCAGCAACGTGGCGCCCTGCTGGCCGCCGGCGATCAGGTTGCCGGCGTCGACCTTGCGGTCCGAGATGCGGCCGGCGATCGGCGCGCGCACCTCCGTCCATTCGAGATTGAGCTCGGCCTGGCGCACGGCGGCTTCGGCGGTCTTGAGCTGGGCGCGCGCTATCTGGAGGGTGGCCTTGCGCTGGTCGTAATCGGCATCGGTGATGGTGCGTGAGCCGATCAGCGAGGCTCCGCGCTGGACCTGGAGATCGGCGAGGTCGACCTGTGCCTTGTTGCGCGCGACCTCGGCCTTGGCGCTTTCCACGGCAATCTCGAACGGCCGCTGATCGATGGTGAACAGCGGGTCGCCGACATTGATGATCTGGCCGTCGCGAAAATGCAGCTTGTCGATGAAGCCAGAGACCCGGGCGCGAACCTCGACCGAGGCCACCGGCTCGAAGCGGCCGGAATACTCGTCCCACTGGATCACCCGCTTGGCGATCGGCGGGGCGACGCTGACGGGCATCGCCGGCGGGCCGCCTTGGGCGAGGGCTGCGGAGGTGAGGGCGAGGAAGACGGAGCCCGCAAGGGCCAGCAAACGACGACGTACGGGCAAAACACACTCCCCCGTGGACACTTCTGCAGCGCGGGATATGTGGTTGCGCTGCGAGCCGGTTTCAATTGGTAAGTGACATGATCCAAGCGGATCGTTCAGGAATGACGTGCGCCCTTTGTTAAGCACTTGATCGGGCAGGGTTAAATCTCGACAAAGGGCGGCTGGCCGGCAGGGCTGGCATCGAGGCGGAGTGATCATGAAGATTGGCGTTCTGCAGTTCTTCTCCTGGCCTGGCCGTCACGGACCCTTGGAAGAGGTCTACGCCCGTGCCCTCGAGCGCATCGACATCATGGAAAGCGGCGGCTTCGACGCGGTGTGGCTGGCCGAGCATCATTTCACCACCTTCAGTGTCTGCCCGTCGGTGCACATGCTGGGCGTCATGGCGGCGGCGCGCACCAGGCGCCTGCGCATCGGCACGGCGGTGTCGCTCGCCGCGCTCTATCATCCGCTGCGGCTTGCCGAGGAGGTGGCGCTGCTCGATATGCTGTCGGGCGGACGCGTCAACTGGGGCGCCGGTCGCGGCTTCGCCCATTCCGAGTTCCAGGCCTTCGGGGTGCCGCCCGAGCAGAGCGCCGAGCGCTTTCGCGAAGCCGTCGAGATCGTGCTGCAGTCGTGGACGCAGGAGCGCCTCAACTTCAAGGGTGCGCACTTCGATTTCGACGATGTCGAGGTCCTGCCCAAGCCGCTGCAGCAGCCGCATCCGCCGGTGTGGATGGCGGCGACCTCGGAAACGGCGATCGACTGGGCGGCCAGCCGCGGCTTCTCCATCCTGATGGACCCGCATGCCTCGATGGCCGATATCGGGCGTAAGCGCCGGTACTATGCGACCAAGCTCGAGGAAGCAGGCTTCGCCGACGACGGACGCGACATCCCGATGGCGCGCCTGCTCGCTCTGGGGCCGACCCTGGGCGAAGCCGAGGAGATCGCCCGGCGCGGCGCGCAATGGATCGTCGATTCCTATTCGGGTCCGCAACATGCGCACCGCAAGGCGATGCCGCCGCGGACCTATGACGGCAAGGAGCCGGTGCAGCACTATCTCGACAGTGTCATCCTGCACGGCACGCCGCAGTCGGTGGTCGAGCATATTCATCGATTGCGCGAGGAGATCGGGCTCAACTACCTGATGTGCGCGCCGCTCAGCCGCGCGACGTTCAGGCTGCTTGCCGATGAGGTCGTGCCGCGGCTGTGAACATCGCCTCGGCGATGATCGCCATGTCGGCATCGCTGATCTCGACCACGCCCTGGCGAAGCCGGTATCCCCAGTTCTTGTCCCGGGTGAAGGCCAGCGCATCCTTCAGCGCCGCCAGCGGCATCGGCTCCGCCTCGTGCCAGGCGACGTCGCGGCGATAGGGCCGGAAGCCAAAGCCCATGTCGGCCTGGTAGGGCGTGCCGGGCTTGACGGTGCCGATGGCGGTGAAGGCCTGCAACTGGTCCTTGCCGCGCAGCGCGTGGCTCGGCGTGTAGTGGCGGTTCGGCGAGTAGTAGACGATGCGATCGCCCGGCTGGATCCGACGCAGCGGCGAGGCCTTGCCGTGCGAGACCTGCATGAATCCGCCGACGAGGCCGATCTCGACATGCTCGGCGGATGCGACTGCCAGCCAGTTCCTGGTCATGACTGCCCTCCTGGCAGATCGGCATGGAAGGCGGGGACGGTCAGTGGATCGTCGACATCGAGCAGCACGAGGCTGAACTTGCCCATCTGAGTCTCCTTTTCTCGGTGACGCCAATCTAGAGCTGGCAGCTGTCAGAATCTGACAGCAGAGAAACTGCAATGCGTGCAATCGCCAGTCCTCATGCTGAGGAGCCGTGCGGAGCGCGGCGTCTCGAAGCATGGGCAACGCCGACAATCCTTGGAGCCCATCCTTCGAGACGCGCCCCGCAGGCGCTCCTCAGGATGAGGTCATTGGTATTCGCCATTGCGCGCAGAAGAGCGTCGAACGAAGTGCGGAGAGTGGTCTACGCCTCCCGCGGCGACTCGCGTTCGCGCCATTCCTTGAGCATCGCCTGGCGCCGGCGCGGATAGCGCCTGTCGGTGACCGTCAGGGTGACGATGCGGTCGGTGCGGAAATGGCGAAAATCCTGGCGCAGCTCGCACCACGCCACGACGACGCGCACCTTCTCGAAGAAGCCGACGGCGAACGGCCAGACGGTGCGCTTGCTGGCGACGCCGTCCTTGTCGCGATAGGAGAGGCCGAGCTTGCGCTCGTTGCGGATGGCCTGGCGGATCTTGGGCAGCTCGGCATCGCCGGCCGCGATCGGCTCGCCGGGCGCGATCAGCAGACCGGAATCGTCCAGGGCATCGCGCAGATCCTTGGGCAGCACGGCGCCGATCTTGGCCAGCACATTGGCGGCGGCGTCGGCCAGGGCGCGGTCGGATCGCTGATGCACCCAGCGCGAGCCGAGCACCAGCGCCTCGATCTCCTCCTCGCTGAACATCAGCGGCGGCAGCATGAAGCCCGGGCGAAGCACGTAGCCGACGCCGGCCTCGCCATCGATCGACGCGCCCTCCGATTTCAGCGTCTCGATGTCGCGATAGAGCGTGCGCAACGACACGCCCGTCGCCTCGGCGAGCGTCGCGCCGCTCACTGGATGGCGGTGGCGCCGCAGCACCTGGATGAGGTCGAGCAGGCGTTGTGCGCGCGACACCGGCGCTCCTTCATGCGGCACAGGACTTCCATGCTACCCTAGAATTGAACGCTGTCAGAATCTGTCAGCAGTAGAGAGGCATGGGAACGCCGCTATCGATCGCCACGCCGTCGGTCGCCGTGATCGTCAATCGCGCCGCCCACAAGGGCGGAGCGGCGCGGCGCTGGCCGTCGATCGAGGCGGCCCTGACCAGGCGCCTGGGCGCATTCGAGCCGATGTTTACCACGGCGCCGGGCCACGCGACGGAACTGGCGCGTGCGGCGCTCGAGCGCGGCGTGCGCCGCTTCGCGGCGGTGGGTGGCGACGGGACCGTGAACGAGACCTTGAACGGCCTGCTGGAACGCTCGGGCCGCCTGGCGGCGCCCGATGCCGTGCTCTGCCCGGTCCCGGCCGGCACCGCCAACGAGTTGTGCCGTGCGCTGGGCTACCTGCAGCATCCCGATCGCGCCTTCGACGCCGTGGCCGGCCGCGGCACACGCGCCATCGACCTGATGCGCGTGCGCTGTGCGGGCCTCGACGGCCGGCCGGTCGAACGCTTCGGCTATCTCATCGTCTCGCTCGGCGCGGCGGCGACGATCAGCCATCGGACCTCGCAGTCGCGCTGGGTCAAGAAGCTGGGCGAGATCTCCTATCTCCTGATGACGCCGCCGGTGACGCTGGGCTACCGCCATCGCGACGTGACGATCGAGATCGATGGCGTCGCGCAGGGCTCCCGCCGCCTGTTCACGGCGATGGTCGCCAACACCGAGAACGGCGGCGGCGGCCTGAAGCTGATGCCGGGCGCGCGCTTCGACGACGGCGTGCTCGACCTGATCGAGGTGGGCGATGTCTCGCGGCTCGGCGTGCTGCTGGGCGTCATGCCCAAGCTCTACAGCGGCGCCCATCTTGGCCATCCGAAAGTGCGCACCAGCCACGGCACGTCGTTCCGCTTCGAGGCGGCCGTCGAGACCCTGGTCGACCTCGATGGCGAGACGGTGGGCCGCCTGCCGCTCGAGGTCAGCGTGCTCCCGGCGGCGTTCCGGGTCGCCGTTCCGGATCGCTAGTGCGTGATTGCTTTAAGTAGAATCTTTCCCTCAGGAGCGACGCGGAGTGTGGCGTCTCGATTCGGGCGAAGTAACCTGCGCCCTTTGGTGCGCCACAGGCGTGCGTTGGCCGACCCTTCGAGACGCGGCCAGCGGCCGCTCCTCAGGGTGAGGTCTTCTTTGGTGCTTCAATCGAAGATCATCACTTCTCGGCAGCCCACCCGCGTAGAACCTCGACTGTCGCTGCATCCATCGGGAAGAAGCATTCGATGCGCAGCTCTTCCAGGGTGATGTCGCGCGGGATGCCGAGCGTGGCGATGGTGGTGAACAGCTGCAGCGAGACGTCGCCCTTGCGAAAGTGCATCGGCAGCACCGGGCTCGCGGCGCCATAGGAGGTCGGCTCCTGCACCGCTGTCCGTACGCCGTCGTAGGACAGCAGGCGGGCCAGCAGCGCGGCCGTCTCGGGCCGTCCGTCGGTCGCGGCATCCGCTTCGACGCTGCGTATGAAATAGCGCACGACATCGGCCCAGTTGACCAGGAAGGGCCGCAATACGTCGGGCGCCACGAGCGCATCGGCAAGATTGACTTTGGCGTCGGGGGCCAAGGGTCCGACGAGGAACTCGACCAGGCGGACGGCCCCTTTGTTTGCCTTGAGGAGAGTCCATTGGCGATCGACGGCGACGCCGGGAAACGGCTCCTGCTGGGCGAGCATGTGCCCCACCGCGTCGTTCACCTGGGCGAGCTCGGGCGCGCCAAGATCGGTCTCGTGCCACACCGGCGCGAAGCCTGCCGCCAGCAGCAGCGCATTGTGCTGGCGCAGCGGCACGTCGAGCGCGGTCGCCAACCGCACCACCATGTCGCGGCTCGGTGCGGCGCGGCCCAGCTCGAGGAAGCTCAGATGACGCTGCGAGATGTTGGCGCGCCCGGCGAGATCGAGCTGCGAGCGCCCGCGGCGCTGGCGCCACGCCCGCAACTCCGCCGCGAAGCCTTGCCTCTTCTCCATGACTACCTGCCAAGTAGTTGAATTCACTTCTATATTTGCCACCATCGCACATCGAGCGGCGACACGACAGTTCGCGACGCGACAGGTCGGGATTGGCGAGAAGCCGCGGCGAAGCGGCTGGTGGAGGGTTTGGTGGGCGAGTGGCTGGGCGTGGCGATCGCGATCGTGTCGAGTTCCCTCGGCGGCACGGCGGCGGCGGTGACGCGCTATCTCGTGGGCAGCTCTGATCCGCTGACGCTCGCCCTGCTGCGCTGGGGCATCGGCGTCCTCTGCGTGCTGCCGGTCGCGCTCCTGATGCGCGCCCGCTGGCCGGGGCGGCAGGATCTGCCGAGCGTCATCGGCCTCGGCTTCCTGTTCTATGGCCTGTTCACCATCCTCTACAACCTCGCGATCGGCTACACGACGGCGGCGCGTGCCAGTCTCGCGCTCTCGACCCTGCCGCTGCAGACCATGGTGGTGGGCGCCCTGCTCGGCGTCGAGGCACTGACCCTGCGCAAGACCGTCGGGGTGTGCATCGCCGTGCTGGGCGTCGTCGCCGCCCTGGCGCTGGATCTCGGCATCGCGCCGGCCGGCGCATGGAGGGGCGAGCTGATCATGGCCGGCGCCGTGGTCTGCATGGCGCTTTACAATGTCCTTTCGCGGCCGCTGATCCGGCGTTCGAGCGCACTGGGATTCCTGGCGGTCGGCATGGGGGCTGGCGCCGTCGCGTTGCTTGTCGTCACGCTCGTCACCGGCCGGCTCGCGGTTCTGGCCACTTTCGGCCCGGGCCAGTGGATCGCCGGCATCTATCTCGGCGTCACCGGCGGGGCGCTGGCCTTCATCCTCTGGGTGATGGCGCTCGAGCGCGCTTCGCCGACGCGGGTGGCCAACACCATGACGGTCAATCCGATTGCCGCGGCGCTGCTCGCGAACGTGCTGGTGGGTGAGCCCGTGACGGTCAACCTGGTGCTCGGCCTGATCGCCGTCTTCGCCGGCATCTGGCTCGCCACCAGCGAATCGACCGGAAGCCGGCCTAGTGCCGGAAGTGCCGCATCCCGGTGAACACCATTGCAAGGCCCTTCTCGTCGGCGGCGTCGATGACTTCCTGGTCGCGCATCGAGCCACCGGGCTGGATGATTGCCGTGGCGCCCGCTTCGGCGGCGGCGAGCAGGCCGTCGGCGAACGGGAAGAACGCATCGGACGCCACCACGCTGCCGATCGCCGGGCTTTCCTTCAGGCCGGCGAGCTCGCCCGCTTCGGCGGCGCGGATGGCGGCGATGCGCGAGGAATCGCGGCGGTTCATCTGGCCGGCGCCGACGCCCACGGTGGCGCCGTCCCTGGCGTAGACGATGGCGTTCGACTTCACGTGCTTGCACACCGTGAAGGCGAACAGCAGGTCGTCGATCTCCTTCGGCGTCGGCGCCCGTCTGGTCACGACCTTGAGCGCGCTCCTCGGTACATGGCCGTTGTCGCGGCTCTGCAGCAGGTAGCCGCCGGCGACGCTCCTCAGGGTCATGCCGGCGCTCGCCGGGTCGGGCAGGCTGCCGGCCAGCAGGACGCGCAAGGCCTTGCGGCGGGCCAGCACCGCCAGTGCCTCCTCGGTGGCATCCGGCGCGATGATGACTTCCAGGAAGCGCTTCGCCAGATCCTCGGCCGTGCGCACCTCGAGCGTCGTGTTGAGGGCGACGATGCCGCCATAGATCGACACTGGGTCGCAGGCATAGGCCTTCAGGTAGGCGGCATACTGATCGGCGCCGATCGCCACGCCGCACGGGTTGGCATGCTTGATCACGACGACCGCCGGTTCCCTGAACTCGGCGACGCATTCGTAGGCCGCCTCGGTGTCGCCGATGTTGTTGTAGGAAAGCTCCTTGCCCTGGACCATGCGCGCCGTGGCGATGCCTGGCCGCTTGCTGCCATCGGAATAGAATGCCGCCTGCTGGTGTGGGTTCTCGCCATAGCGCAGCGTCTGCACGCGCTCGGCCGTGATGGTCAGCCGCTCGGGGAAGGTGTCGCCCTGTTGACCCGCGAACCAGGCGGCGATCGCCGCGTCGTAGGACGCGGTGCGCGCATAGGCCTTGGCGGCGAGCCGGCGACGCAGCGCCAGGGTGGTGGCGCCCTTGTTGGCCTCGAGCTCGGCGATCACTGCGCCGTAGTCGGCCGGATCGACCACGATTGTCACGAAGTCGTGGTTCTTCGCCGAGGCGCGGATCAGGGCCGGCCCGCCGATGTCGATGTTCTCGACGCAGGTCGGGAAGTCGGCGCCGCGCGCCACCGTAGCCTCGAACGGATAGAGGTTGCTCACCACGAGGTCGATGCCGGCGATCTTGTGATCGCTCATCGCCTTGCGATGGCCTTCGTCGGTGCGGCGCGCCAGGATGCCGCCATGGATCGACGGCTGCAGGGTCTTGACCCGGCCATCCATGATCTCGGGAAAGCCGGTGTGGTCACTCACCTCGACCACGGCGATCCCGGCATCGCGCAGCGCCTTGGCCGAGCCACCGGTCGACAGGATCTCGACTCCATGCCGAACGAGCGCTCTGCCGAGCTCGATCAGACCCTCCTTGTCGGAGACGGAAACCAGCGCCCGTTCGACACGGGCAAGGTCGGGCGTCAGCGAGGGGACGTAGTGCGGGGCGGCGGACATGGCGCGGTCTATACTCCGCGCGGTGGCACGTTGTAAGCGTCAGATTTCTCGACTATCTATAACTATTCTAGAATGGATGTTGGCCATGGGAATCAGCATCAAAAGTGCGGAAGCTGAGCGGAAGCTGAGGAGGGTGTCTCGACTGCTCGGCAAGAGCATGACGGCAACGGTGCTGGAGCTCGCCGACGCCAAGCTGAGGGAAATCGATGCGCAAAAGGACCGTGAGCGTCGATTGCGAAAGGTCGACGAGATCGTGCAACGAATAAAGAAGTTGCCTGTGTTGTCTACTGCCAGCGAAGACGAAATTCTCGGCTACAACGAGCATGGGACGTTCGATTGATCGTCGTCGACAGCTCGGCGCTCCTGGCCGTCGCCCTCGACGAACCGGAAAAGGTCGCATTTGCATTCGACATCATCGGGTCCTTTCGCCCGCGGATGGGTGCGCCAAATCTCTTGGAAGCGTCGATGGTCGTCGAAACTCGCCGTGGAGAGGCGGGCTGTCGGGAGCTGGATAGTCTCGTCGAGTCGCTGGGGATCGATATCGTGGCGTTCGACGCTCGCTATGTGGCAGAGGCACGCCGAGCCTTTCGGATCTATGGCAAAGGCCGACATCGCGCGGCGTTGAACTTCGGTGATTGCCTCGCCTACGCGCTCGCCAAGACGCTCGACATGCCATTGTTGTTCAAGGGCGACGATTTCTCGCTGACCGATATCAAGCGGGTGCGCTGACCGTCAGGCGTCCGCATCCTGCAGCACGCGGACCTTGAAGCCCTCGCTCTCCAGCGCCGCCACCAGCTCGCGCACATGGGGACGGTCCCGGGTCTCGACGGTGACGTCGAGCTCGGTCGACTTTGCGGCGACGCCGCCGAACAGGCGCTGGTGCTGGACGTCGACGATGTTGCCGCCCGCCTTGCCGATCAGGCCGGCGACGCGGGCGAGTTGTCCCGGCAGGTCGCTGATGGTGAGGCGCAGGCGGACGATGCGGCCGTCGCGCACCAGGCCGCGCAGCAGGATCGAGGCGAGCAGGCGGGTATCGATGTTGCCGCCGCTCACCAGCAGGCCGATCTTGCGGCCGGCGAACACCTGGGGATGGGCGAGCAGGGCCGCCAGGCCGGCGGCACCTGCCCCTTCGGCCACCGTCTTCTCGATCTCGAGCAGGAGCGCGATGGCGCGCTCGATCGTCACCTCGTCGACCGCCAGCACGCGCTCGAGCAGGGCGCGGGCGATGGCAAGCGGCGCCTGGCCGATGTCGCGTACGGCGATGCCTTCGGCAATCGTGTCGCCGCCCACCGTCACCGGCTCGCCGGCGAGCAGCTGGCGCATGGCGGCGTAGCCGGCCGCCTCGACGCCGATCACCCGGATGTCGGGCCTGAGGCCGCGAGCGGCCACCGCACACCCGGAGATCAGGCCGCCGCCGCCGACCGGTACCACCAGCGTGTCGATCTCGGGCGCATCCTGCAGCATCTCCAGCGCGGTGGTGCCCTGGCCGGCGATGATGCGTGGGTCGTCGTAGGGATGCACGAACACCAGATGCTCGGCCGCGGCCACGCGGTGCGCCTCGGCGCCTGCCTCGGCAAGCGTGTCGCCATGCAGGACGATGCGGGCGCCGTAGTCGCGCGTGTGCTTCACCTTCACGTTGGGCGTGAACGAGGGCATGACGATGGTGGCCGGGATGCCGAGGCGGCCGGCATGGTAGGCGACGCCCTGGGCATGGTTGCCGGCCGACATGGCGATGACGCCGCGCTTGCGTTCCTCGGGCGTGATCTGCAGCAAGGTGTTGAGCGCGCCGCGCTCCTTGAACGAGGCGGTGTACTGCAGGTTCTCGAACTTGACCCAGATGTCGGCGCCGACGATGCGCGACAGCGTATCGCTCCTCAGGCAGGGCGTGCGCACCACGGCGCCGGCTATTCGCCTGGCGGCTTCCTGGACATCGGCCAGGCTGACGGGAAGCTCGTTCATCGTTCAGGCTGCCATTCGGCGGTCGAGCCAATCGCGCGTGCGATACCATGCGCCGATCATCGGCAGGAACCACGGCTCGCCGTTGTAGAGCGCGTGCTCGGGGAAATCGCGGCCGTCGAGTGGGTTGACCGGCTCGTTGCGCCCGCCGACGATCTTCCTGGCTGTCTGGGTGCCGAGATAGGTCATCATGGCGACGCCGTTGCCGTTGCACGCCAGCAGGTAATGGATGCCCTGGTCGGTGCCCATGTGCGGCATGTAGTCGAGCGCGAAGGCGACGTTGCCGGTCCAGGCGTGGGTGATGCGGATGCCGTCGAGCTGCGGGAAGCGGTCGACCATGTAGCGGTAGAGCGCCGGCGCGCTCACCTCGGGCGGCGCCGCGGTGAAGCGGGCGCGGCCGCCGAAGATCAGGTACTTCCCGTCCGGCGACGGCCGGTAATAGGTCAGCACGCGCTTGGTGTCGCCGATGGCGCGCAGCTCGGGGATCAGCAGCGTCCGCGCATTCTCCGGCAGCGCCTCGGTGGCGATGATGTGGCTCGCCACCGGCACCACCCGCCGTTTCAGCCGCGGCGTCAGGTCGCCGGTGTAGCCGTTGGTCGCGACCACGACCTCGCGCGCTTCGACCGGCCCCTTGGCCGTCAGCACGCGCCAGCCGGTCGCCGTCTTCTCGAGGCGTTCCGCCTCGACGTTGGCGCACAGGATGGCGCCGGCGCGGTGCGCCGCCTCGATCAGGCCCTTGTAGTAGAGCGCCGGGTGGAGATGGCCGGCGCGGTCCGAGTACATGCCGCCGAAATAATAGTCCGAGGCGATCATCTCGCGCTGGCGCTCGCGCGGCACCATGTGGCTGCCGGCATTGGCGTAGGTGTTGTAGGTCTCGACCTTGGTCGCCATGTCGGCGTAGTGGCGCGGTGTCCAGGCGCCGACGAAACGGCCGTTCATCATCAGGCCGCACTCGATCTTCTCGCGGGCGATAATGTCAGTGAGCACGGAAAGCGAATCGGCGCCGGCGCCCATGAGCGCCGCCTTGTTGCGCTCGAACTCGTCGGCGATCGGGCTCTTGCCGCCCAGCCCCTTGCCGAGGTTGGTGCCGCCCGAGATCATGCCGCCGTTGCGCGTGCTGGCGCCGATGCCGAAATCGCCGCGCTCCAGCACCACGGCGCGTGCCCCGCTGCGGCAAAGCTCGAGCGCCGTCGACAGGCCGCCATAGCCCGCGCCCACGATCACCACGTCGGTCCGCGGCGGCGGATCCTGCGACAGCGCGTTGCTGGGCTTCCATGCCTCCCACCACCACGGCGCGGCCTTGAAGTCGGGATGGAAGATGTCGTTACGCACCTTCAGAAATCCGTGACCCTGCCGTTGAACTGCCAGTCGCCGTAGCGGGTCGGCTCGGGGCCGGGCGGCCCGCCGATCTCCTCGACCTTCCTGATCAAGGCCATCGCCGCCGCGTTGGGGTCGCTGGCGGTCGGCGGCGCCCCGGCCGGGGCAGTCTCGGGCGGCGGCGCGTCCTCGGGGACGGCCGGTTTCGATGCGTCGGTCATGGCGCCATGATGCCGGTCCCTGCCTTGATTCGCCACAGTCGGAAACCATCTTTGCGGTCATGAACTACTTTCGCACTGCCCTCCTTCTGGCCGCGCTGACCGGCTTCTTCCTGGTCGTCGGTTACCTGCTGGGCGGCCAATCCGGCCTGGTCATCGCCCTCGTGGTGGCGCTGGGCATGAACCTGTTCGCCTACTGGAACAGCGACAAGATGGTGCTGCGCATGAGCAACGCGCAAGAAGTCGGGCCCAACGAGGCGCCCGAGCTCTACGGCATCGTTCAGACGCTGGCCCAGCGCGCCGGCCTGCCGATGCCGCGCGTCTACGTCATCGACGAAGATCAGCCCAACGCCTTCGCCACCGGCCGCGACCCCGAGCATGCCGCCGTGGCGGCGACGACCGGCCTGCTCCGCTATCTCAGCCGCGAGGAGATCACCGGCGTGATGGCGCATGAGCTGAGCCACGTCCGCCATCGCGACACCCTGATCATGACCATCGCCGCCACCCTGTCGGGCGCCATCGGCATGCTGGCGAGCTTCGGCGGCCTGATGGGCGGCGGCCGGGACTCGGAGGGCCGGCCGCTGGTCAATCCGATCGTGGCCATCGCCGCCATGATCCTGGCGCCGCTGGCCGCCTCGCTGGTGCAGATGGCGATCAGTCGCAGCCGCGAGTACGAAGCCGATCGCATGGGCGCGGAGATCTGCGGCCAGCCGCGCTGGCTCGCCTCGGCGCTCGCCAAGCTGCATGCCGGCACGCAGCAGATTCCCAACCAGGTGGCCGAGGCCAATCCGGCAACGGCGCACCTCTACATCGCCAACCCGCTGACCTCCGGCGGGCTCGCCAGCCTGTTCTCGACCCATCCGCCGATGGAGGAGCGCATCGCCCGGCTGGAAGCGATGGCCGGCCACGGCTACGGGATGGCGCCGGCCATGTCGCCGCACGGCCCGTGGGCCTCGGCGCCCCGGCCGAGCCGCCGCGGCCCGTGGGGCTGACACATCATGCGCTTCCGGGCCGCGAGCGTCCCGCTCGCTCATGAATCTCGAGCGCGCGAGACGATGAGCCCTACGCCTTCTCGACGATCTTCCAGAACGAGTCCTTCTTGACCACCTTGCCGTCGCGGAAGCTGTAGAAGTCGCATCCACGGGCGGCAATGCGCTCGCCGGTCCGGGTGGTGCCCGTGACGGTCCATTGCGAGATTCCCATGTCGCCGTCGACCCAGTGGCTGTCGTCGCCGTAGTGGACATCGGGCAGGCCCTCGAAGCGGCTGCGATGCCCTTCGCGCACCGCGGCTGCTCCGACATGGCGGCGGCCCCACGGGGCGGGGCCGCGCGGCATCTCGAGCACGGCATCCTCGGCGAAAAAGCTCATGATGCGATCGAGGTCGTGGGCGTTGAAGGCCTCGACCAGGGACTTCAGGGTCGCGACGCTGGCGGTTCCGCTCATTTTCGTCCTCCTTCCGGCGGCGGCAGCACCGCCGGCTCCTCGTTCAGCTCGACGTCGAGAATGCGCTGGCCGCGCTTGGCGATGCGGTCGGCCGAGATGTCGACATCGCGCAGATCCTTCTCGGTCTGCGCGAAGTGGACCTTGAGCTTGTCGACACGGTCGGCGAGCCGCCGCACGTCCTCGAGCAACAGCCCGACCGTCTTCTGGATCTCGCCGGCCTGCTCGCGCATGCGCACGTCCTTCAGCACGGCGCGCACCGTGTTGAGGGTGGCCATCAGGGTGGTCGGCGAGACGATCCAGACACGGGCGCGGTAGGATTCCTCCACGAGGCCGGTGAAGCTCGCGTGCAGCTCGGCATAGACCGCCTCGGAGGGCAGGAACATCAGCGCCGATTCGGCCGTCTCGCCGGCCACGATGTACTTGTCTCGGATGTCGGCGATGTGCTTGCGAATGGCCTGCTGGAAGCCGCGCTGAGCGGCCTGCAAGGCGGCGCTGTCGCCGGCCGGGACGGCGCGCAGCGCGGCGTAGCTCTCGAGCGGGAACTTGGCGTCGATGGCGATCGCGCCCGGCGGGTTGGGCAGCTTCAGCACGCAGTCGGCGCGCACCCCGGTCGATAGCGTGCACTGGAACTCGTAGGCCTGCGGCGGCAGGGCGTTCTGCACCAGGTCGGCCAGCTGGACCTCGCCGAAGGCGCCACGCGCCTGCTTGTTGGACAGCACTTCCTGCAGGCTCACGACCTGGGTCGACAGCTCGCCGATCTTCCTCTGGGCCTCGTCGATGCGGACCAGGCGCTCGCGCAGGTCAGTGACGATCTGGCCGGTCGCCTTCTCCGAGCGATCGAGTCGTTCGGCGACGACCTTCGACAGGGCCTGCTCCTGCTCACGAAGGGAGCGCTCGACCCGCTGCACCGTCTCGGCCTGCTGGCCGAGGGCCAAGCCGAGCTGCTGGCGCAGCGCCTCGGCGGCTCCGCTGTCGCCGCGGCGCACGATGACCAACAGCAGCGCCACGAGAAGCAGCGCCACCGCGCCCAGAAGCCCAATGTTCAGATAATCCATGATATTGGGCATTGTGCCACAACGGAGCCGCGGACCCTGGGGATTACGCCCTGGCTACGATAGCCCTACCCCGCGCAGGGAGGTGAGGTGATCGACAAATCCTCCCGACGCCGCTAATCCAAGCCCTCATGCCTCCCCAACACGATCCCGATGTCTGGCTGTTCGACCTCGACAACACGCTCTACCCGGCGCGTTGCAACCTGTTCGCCCAGATCGATGTCCGCATCGGCCGCTACATTGCCGACTGGCTCAAGGTCGACGCCGAGGAGGCGCGCCGGGTGCAGAAGCAGTACTGGCGCGACCACGGCACCTCGATGCGCGGCATGATGAGCCTGCACGGCGTCGATCCGCGCCATTATCTCGACTACGTGCACGACATCGACTACTCGCCGGTGCAGCCCGATCCCTCCCTCGAGGCCTCGCTGGCGGCCCTGCCGGGACGCAAGCTGATCTTCACCGCGGGCGACGTGCCGCACGCCGAGCGGGTCATGGAACGGCTCGGCGTGGCGCATCATTTCGAGGCGATCTTCGACATCGAGGCGGGCGATTACTGGCCCAAGCCGCACAAGCAGATCTACGAGCAGCTGGTGAGCCGGCACGGCGTCGACCCGGCGCGCGCGGCGATGTGCGACGACATCGTGGTCAATCTCAAGCCGGCCTGTGACCTCGGCATGCGCACGGTGTGGATCCGCACCGACGAAAGCGTCAAGCGCGCCGAGGGATTGGACCTCGATCACATTCATCACCAGACCGACGATCTCGCGACCTGGCTCGCCGACTGGGTGGCCGAAAGGAAAGTCCAGAAGTGAAGATACTGATTTTGGGCGCCGGCGCCGTCGGCGGCTACTGGGGGGCCCGTCTGACCCAGGCCGGCGTCGACGTCACCTTCCTGTTGCGCGAGAAGCGGGCGGCGCTGGTGAAGGCCAACGGCCTGGTGGTGAAGAGCCCCAAGGGAGACTTCACCGTGGCGCCGAAGGTCGTCACCAGCGGCGGCGAGGGTGGGCCCTACGATGTCGTGATCCTGGCCTGCAAGGCCTACGACCTCGACTCGGCCATCGCCTCGATTGCGCCGGCGGTCGGTCCCGACACCACCATCGTGCCGATGCTGAACGGCCATGCCCACTTCACCACGCTCGATGCCAGGTTCGGCGCGGCGCGCGTGGCGGGTGGCCTGGCGCGTATCTCCGGCATGCTGGGACCCGACGGCGAGATCCTGCACAGCGGCGCCTCGGGCGTGTCGTTCGGCGAACGCGACGGCAAGCCAGCGCGCAAGGCGCTGGTCGAGCTCGACGCGGCCTGCCGGAAGGCCGGCATCGACGGCGGCCTGAACCCCGACATCAACCAGGACCTGTGGGACAAGTGGGTGATGCTGGGCACCATCGCCTCGATGTGCGCGGCGATGCGCGGCACGGTGGGCGACATCGTCGCCGCCGAGGACGGTGCCGCGCTGGTGCGCGAGACCCTGGACGAATGCTGCAAGGTCGCCGCCGCGGCGGGTCACGCGCCCAGCGCCAAGGTGCGCGCCGGGCTGGAATCGGGCCTGACGCAGCCGGGCGGCAAGGCCGTGGCCTCTATCCTGGGCGACATGGAGAAGGGCGGCGCGGTCGAAGCCCGCTCGATCGTGGGCGACATGCTGATGCGTGCGCGCAAGGCGGGCGTGGCGGCGCCCAACCTGCGCTTCGCCTACGCCCATCTGCAGGCCTATGAAGCGCGCCGCGCGCGCGGAGGATTGAAATCGTGAGGACGCTGATCCTGGGCGCCGGTGCGATCGGCGGCTACATGGGTGGCCGCCTGCACCAGAGCGGCGCCGACGTGACGTTTCTCGTCCGTCCGGCGCGGCGCGAGGCACTGCAGCGCGACGGCCTGGTGATCAAGAGCCCCAAGGGCGACACCACCCAGCAGGTGAAGACGGTGCTCGGTGGTGCCGAAGGCGGCCCCTATGACCTGGTCGTGCTGACCTGCAAGGCCTACGATCTCGACTCGGCGATCGAGGCGGCGGCGCCGGCGGTCAGGCCGGGCGCGACGGTGGTGCCGCTGCTGAACGGCATGCGCCATCTCGATGTCCTCGACGCCAGGTTCGGCGCCGCCAACGTGACCGGTGGATTGGCGCGGGTCGGCGTCGCGATGTCGCCCAAGGGCGAGATCCTGCACACCAGCCCGTTCGCCGCGGTCTCGTTCGGCGAGCGCGACAACAAGCCGGGGCGGCCGGCCCTGGTCGAGCTCGATTCGGCCGTGAAGAAGTCCGGCCTCGATGGCGGCCTGCATGGCAACATCATCCAGGATCTGTGGGACAAGTGGATCATGCTGTGCACGCTGGCCTCGATGTGCTGCCTGATGCGCGGCACGTCGGGGGACATCCTGGAGGCGGCCGAGGGCCAGGCGCTCATGCTCGAGACCGCCGAGGAATGCCGCAAGGTTGCCGCCGCAGCAGGTTGCGACCCGGGCGAGGCGGGCATGTCCACCGTGCGCGCCTTCTTCAGCCACAAGGGCTCGCGCTTCGCCGCCTCGATGCTGCACGACCTCGAGAAGGGTTCCATGGTCGAAGCCGACCATGTCGTCGGCGACATGATCGCGCGCGCAAGGAAGGCCGGTATCGCCACGCCCAACCTGCGCCTGGCCTACGCCCATATGCAGGTCTATCTGGCCCGCCGCGCCCGCGGCGGCATCGGCAAGCCGGCGCTGTGACTCATCGCTGGGAGCGCGCCACTCATATGCGCTAACTTCGGTCGAAGACCCGACAAGATCCTCATCCTGAGGAGGCCGCGTAGCGGCCGTCTCGAAGGATGTGCTGCACGCGAAACCGCCGAAACAGCGGTGTCGCAACACCCTCTTTGGCCGACCCTTCGAGACGCGGCCCTCCGGGCCGCTCCTCAGGGTGAGGTCCCTTTGCAAGTTAGCGCCTATGGGCGCGCCACTGGAGTGGCGCGCCCCCAGCGAATAGTACGTTCGTCCTTGGCGCAGCGACGGTCTTTTCCTGGCGCGTGATCCGGAAGGATCGCGCGGCTACTGCGCAGCGATCGCCGTCACGTGCCGGCCCTGCGACGGATTGAACTTGTCGAGCACGTGGCCCGGTCCCCTGGCGTGCTTCACGTAGTCCTTGCCGTCGAATGTCTTCACGCCGTTGCAAAACACGCCATGCACGCCGGTCGGGCGGCGGATGGTGCGGCGACCGCCGCCGGGCAGGTCGGCGATCCGCTCGGCCGGGCTGATGCCGACCGTCGCCGGATCGAACAGCAGCAGGTCGGCGTGGGCGCCGACCGTGAGCCGGCCGCGGTCCTTGATGCCGTAGAGGTCGGCGGGATGGCTGGTCAGGCGGCGCATGCCCTCGGCGATGTCGAAATCGCCGCGCTCGCGCACCCAGTGCGCCAGGAAATGCAGGCCGAAGCCCGCGTCGCACATGTAGATGAGATGCGCCCCGGCATCGCTTAGGGCCACCACGCCGGCCTCGTGCTTGAGCAACTTGGCGACACCGTCGTCGCCGACATTGAGGAAGCGACCGAGGAAGGCCGTCTCGAGATTCTCGTCGAGGCTGAGATCGAGCACGACGTCTAGCGGATCGCGATGCTCGGTCGTCGCGATCTCGGCGGCGTAGCGGTTGACGTAGCGCGCGTTCGACTGCTTGTGCGCGACCGCGACCATGACACGGTCCCAGTTGCCCTGGAAGATCATGCCGGGGCGCGGGTTCCCGAGATTCTCGCGGAACCTCGCGCGCCACGACGGGTCGCGGAACACCGCCTTCAGCTGCTCCGGCGAGTAGGCCTTGATCGGGTCGAACGCGGCGTGGCTGTAGAACGGATAGGCGTTGGCCATCGTGAAGTCGAACGACAATGGTTGGCAGGGGATCTGGAAATAAAGACCGTTGCCGCGACGGAGGGCGGCGGCGCACTGGTCGAACAGGCGCGGCGCGCGCTCCGGTGCCTGCTCGTTATGCATCGCCATGCCGGTACCCTGGAAAAACGGCCGGCCGTACCTGGCGGCCATCGGCTCGAGCTCCTGCGGCTCCCGCGCCCCCGAGGCGATGGCGATCACGCCCTTGCCGCGCGGGCCCATGGCGGCGACCAGCGCGTCGAGCTCCGACAGCGGGGCGATGGTCGATGGCATGGGGACGCCGCCATAGCCGGAGTGATTGAGCGAATAGGACGCGCCGAGGCCGATTGCGCCGTTGGCCATGGCGTCGGCGACCAGCACCGTCATGCGCGCGATCTCCTCGGGCGTCGCCTCCACGCGCTGCGAGGCGTCCTCGCCCATCACCGCGGTGCGGATGGTCGAATGGCCGGCCAGCACGGCGAGGTTGGCGTAGGCGCCGCGCCGGCGCAGCATCCCCATGTAATCGCCGAAGCTCTCGAAATCCCAGGTGATGCCGGCGCGCAGCGCGTCGAGATCCATGCCCTCGACGACCGAAAGGTTGCGGATCACCAGGTCGCGCACTGCGGGCGGCGCCGGCACGATGCCGAAGCCGCAATTGCCGATCACCGCCGTGGTAACGCCGAGCGACGGCGAGGGCGAGAGCGTCGCATCCCAGGTCACCTGGGCGTCGTAATGCGTGTGCACGTCGACGATGCCGGGCGCCAGCACCAGCCCGTCGGCATCGATTGTCTCGGTGCTCCCGCCTCGGATGCTGCCGATATCGACGATGCGGCCGTTCTCGACCGCGAGGTCGGCGCGCCGCGGCTCGCTGCCCAGGCCGTCGACGAGGGTGGCGCCGCGGATGACGAGATCGGTCATGACTTCCTCCGTTGTGCCAGCGCGCCATAGGCGGCCAGCGCGGCGTGATTGACGAGGTCGCTCACCGTGGCGCCCATCTGCACGATCTGGACAGGCTTCTGCAGGCCGTCGATCACCGGGCCGATGACAGTGGCGCCGCCCAGCCGCTGCAGCAGGCGCGAGGAAATATGCGCCGAGTGCAGGCCCGGCATCACCAGCACGTTCGCCGGCCCGGTCAGGCGGCAGAACGGATAGGTCTCGCGCAGGAG
Source organism: Reyranella sp. (assembly GCA_022844015.1). GTDB lineage: Bacteria > Pseudomonadota > Alphaproteobacteria > Reyranellales > Reyranellaceae > Reyranella. The sequence goes on from JALHMO010000083.1 coordinate 27,236, forward strand.
CTCGTAGTCGAGCGCCATGTCGGCCTGCATCTCGCCGTCATACTCGAAATCGACTTTCTCGGCGTCGAGCAGGCGGATCGCCTTGCGGATGCGCTCGATGCGGTCGATCTCGCGGCTGCCGAAATTGGAAAAGGAGAGGAAGGCGACGCGCGGCTCGTGACCCATCGTGCGGGCGTTGGCGACCATCTGCTTGGCGATGGTGGCGAGCTGCTCGGGCGTCGGCGTCTCGTTGATCGAGGTGTCGCCCAGGAACACAGTGCCGTGCCGCGCCACGACGATAGAATAGCCCATCGGCACGCGGTCGGGGCGGGCGTCGATCACCCGCTCGACGTCGCCGTAGCACTCGGGAAAGCGGCGGGTGATGCCGGTCACCATGCCGTCGGCGTCGCCCATCGCCACCATGCAGGCACCGAACACGTTGCGCCCCTGGTTGACCATGCGCTGCACGTCGCGGCGCAGGTAGCCGTCGCGCTGCAGGCGCTTGTAGACCAGGTCGGTATAGGGCGCGTTGCGCGTGCTGAGCCGCGCATTGTGGATCTCCATACCGGATGCATCGTTGATGCCGAGCGACTTCATGGTGTCGCGCACCAGCTCCTCGCGGCCGATCAGGATCGGCGTGCCGTAGCCGTTGTCGCGGAACACCACGGCGGCGCGGATGATGCGCTCCTCCTCGCCCTCGGCGAACACGATGCGCTGCGGGTTGGCCTTGACCTGCTCGAACAGGCTCTGCAGCCAGTGGCTGGTCGGATCGAGACGACCGGAGAGGGCGCGCTTGTATTCCGCCATGTCGGGGATCGGCCGGCGCGCCACGCCCGAATCCATGGCGGCCTGAGCCACGGCCGACGACACCGCCGAGATCAGACGCGGATCGAACGGCACGGGCACGACATACTCCGGCCCGTAGCGCAGCCGGCGGCCGGAGTAGGCACGGTCGACCTCGTCGGGCACGTCCTCGCGCGCGAGCTTGGCCAGCGCCTCGGCGGCGGCGACCTTCATCTCCTCGTTGATGGTGCGGGCGCGCACGTCGAGCGCGCCGCGGAAGATGTAGGGGAAGCCCAGCACGTTGTTGATCTGGTTGGCGTAGTCGCTGCGCCCGGTGGCTATGATGGCGTCGCCGCGCACCGATCGGACATCCTCCGGCGTGATCTCCGGGTCGGGGTTGGCCATGGCGAAGATGATCGGCTTGTCGGCCATCGACAGAACCATCTCCTTGGTCACCGCACCCTTGACCGACAGGCCGAAGAACACGTCGGCGCCCTTCATCGCCTCCTTGAGCGTGCGCGCCTTGGTGCGCACGGCGTGGGCACTCTTCCACTGGTTCATGCCCTCGGTGCGGCCCTGGTAGAGCACGCCCTTGGTGTCGCACAGGATGGCGTTCTCGTGCGGCATGCCCATCGCCTTGACCAGCTCGATGCAGGCGATCGACGCCGCGCCGGCGCCGTTCACCACCATCCTGATGTCCTTGATGTTGCGGCCGGTGAGGTGCAGCGCATTGATCAGGCCGGCGGCCGAGACGATGGCGGTGCCATGCTGGTCGTCGTGGAAGATCGGGATGTCCATCAGCTCGCGCAGGCGCTGCTCGATGATGAAGCATTCCGGCGCCTTGATGTCCTCGAGGTTGATGCCGCCGAAGGTCGGCCCGAGGAACCGCACGCAGTTGATGAACTCGTCGACGTCCTTGGTGCCGACCTCGATGTCCATGCAGTCGACATCGGCGAAGCGCTTGAACAGGACGGCCTTGCCCTCCATCACCGGCTTGCTGGCGAGCGCGCCGATGTCGCCCAGGCCGAGCACCGCGGTGCCGTTGGAGATCACCGCGACCAGGTTGCCGCGCGCCGTGTAGTCGTAGGCGGTGTCGGGATCCTTGGCGATCTCCAGGCAGGGGGCGGCGACGCCGGGAGAGTAGGCGAGCGCCAGGTCACGCTGGGTGACCAGGGGCTTGGTGGCGATGATCTCGATCTTCCCCGGCCGCCCGGTGCGGTGCATGATCAGCGAATCGCCGTCGAGATCGCCCATCTCGTTGCTGACCATTGCTTCCGAGCCCTTGCTCGCCATCGCGTCTCTCTCCCGGGTTGAAGGGCCATATTGGCGGCAATCGACCGCCGGGGCCAGTGAGCCATACCGCGCCGCAACGTAGCGCTCGCGGTCTCAGTCGAATTGCCTGGACGGTGACCATTTTCAAGTCGCCGGCGCGATAAGCGTGACCTTCGGGAAATAAGTGCGATAGCGGCTTGTGTCGCGCGTGAGCAGGCGCCAGCCTTCGACCGCCGCGTGCGCGCCGATGAAGAAGTCGGGAAGGACACCGGTTCGCGTTCCGCCAGCCGCTCGGTATCGTCGAAAGGTCTTTCCGGCGAGGAACAGCGCCTGACGCGAGACTGGTGCGATCTTGATCCTCGCCGTGGCAAGCGTGGCGTCGAGGTCCTCGATTCGTTCGAAGCGAATCGAGGTTTCGGCATAGACGATATCGTTGATCAGGAGGGAACCCGCCAGCGCGGCGTCCTCGAGGCGGGCCAGCGACCAGTCGGCCCAATCGCGATCGTTGGTCACGAGATCGAGCAGGACGTTGGTGTCGACCAGCGTCACGTCAGCTCTCGCCTCGCGTCAAGGCCATGATCTCGTCAGTGCTCATTCCCTTGCCGGCACTCCCCCGCAGGCGGGCGAAACGAGTAGGGCGCGACTTTTTCCCGGCCTTTACCAGGACAATCCGACCGTCCTCGGCGCGCTCGAAATCGACCACACTTCCAGGCCCGATTCCCAGCTGCTCTCGAACGGCCTTGGGGATGGTGATCTGACCCTTGCTGGTAACTGTCGCGCTCACGCGGGCCTCCGGTAAGGCAGTGTGATTCCCTCGCATTACATAGCACCCTCAGGGGCGGCTTGCGAGGCCGCCGCCCGCTGTCATTGCATTTCCCCAATCGGCCCCCAGTCACCGGCGGCGCCGGCATGCTAAACCGGCTCCGTGCCCGACAGCGCTCCTCCTTCCGCAGCCATCCCCGCCGACGTGACGCCGATGATGCGCCAGTATCTGGCGATCAAGGCGGCGCATCCCGGGCATCTGGTGTTCTACCGGATGGGCGATTTCTACGAGCTGTTCTTCGACGACGCCGTGGCGGCATCGGCGGCGCTCGACATCGCGCTGACCAAGCGCGGCCAGCATCTCGGCGAGGACATCCGGATGTGCGGCGTGCCGGTGCACAGCCACGAGGCCTACCTGTCGCGGCTGATCCGGCAGGGCTTCAAGGTCGCCGTCTGCGAGCAGGTCGAGGATCCGGCCGAGGCCAGGAAGCGCGGCGCCAAGTCGGTGGTCGAGCGCGCCGTGGTGCGGGTCATCACGCCCGGTACGCTGACCGAGGATTCGCTGCTCGACGCGCGCAGCCACAACTATCTCGCAGCGATCGCCGAGGCGCAGGGCGAGCTGGCGCTGGCCTGGCTCGACCTGTCGACCGCCGACTTCGCCGCCCAGCCGGTGTTGCCCGGGCAGCTGGCCGCGGCGCTGGCCCGCCTCGCGCCCGGCGAATTGCTGCTGCCCGACCGCCTGCTGGCGCGCGAGCCGCTCAAGGCCACGCTCGAGGACTGGAACAGCGTGTTGACGCCACTGCCCTCGGCGCGCTTCGACAGCGACAATGCCCGCAAGCGCCTGCAGGCGACCTTCAAGGTGGCGGCCCTCGACAGCTTCGGCGCCTTCTCGCGCGCCGAGACCGCCGCCTGCGGCGCGCTGCTCGACTACGTGGCGCTCACCCAGGCCGGCAAGCTGCCCGCCCTGTCGCCGCCGCGCCGCGAGCGCGCCGACGGCACGATGGAGATCGACCCGGCGACCAGGCGCAACCTCGAGCTGGTGCGCGGCCTCGACGGACGGCGCGACGGCAGCCTGCTCGCCACCATCGATCGCACCCTGACGGGCCCGGGCGCCCGCTTGCTCGCCGAGCGCATCGCCGCCCCGCTGACCGACCGCGCGGCGATCGAGCGCCGGCTCGATCTGGTGCAGCTGTTCGTCGAGCGGCCTGCGGTGCGCGAGCGCGTGCGCGAGGCGCTGCGCCGCACGCCCGACATCGAGCGCGCCCTGCAGCGCCTGTCGGTCGG
>JALHMO010000084.1 GCA_022844015.1 Reyranella sp.
GCCTGGGCGGAAAGGCGCGCGCCGTCGAGCAGGATCGGCATCGCCGCCGCGAGCCCCACCAGGCGCGGCAGGCGCTGGGTGCCGCCGCCGCCCGGCAGCAGGCCGACCAGCGACTCGGGCAGTCCGAGCGCGGTCTGCGGCGCATCGGCCATGACGCGATAGTGGCAGCCGAGGGCGAGCTCGCAGCCGCCGCCCAGGGCCAGGCCCTGAATGGCGGCGGCGACCGGCTTGCCGGCCGTCTCGAGCACGCGAAAGGCGCGGCCGATCGGCGCGAAGTGCTGGACGGCGAGGGCGTGCCGCCGGTCGCGGGGTGCCGCCATGATCATGTCGTAGGCGGTGCCGAGCTCGGCGAGGTCGGCACCGGCGCAGAACGCGCTCGGCTTGCCCGAGCGCACCACCATGCCGCGCACTTCGCTGGTCCCGAGCCAGGTCGCGACCGCCAGCATCTCGTGGATCGCCGCGTTCGAGAACACGTTCATCGAGCGGCCCGGCGCGTCGAACACGAGGTGCAGGATGCGGTCCGCCGTGAGCTCGGTCCGGAACTGGGTCAGCGCGGGCGGTGCGGTCATGGTTGTCAACCCTGCTGGCACTGGGATTCATGGTTTTCCGGACCGCGAGCATCCTGCTCGCTCATGCTCATGAGCGAGCATGCTCGCGGTCCGGAAGACATGAGCGTCAATACGATCTCGGCAGGTCGAGCACCTTTTCGGCGATGTAGCACAGGATCAGCTGCTCGGTGATGGGAGCGATCCGCGTGACCGTGACTTCGCGCAGCAGGCGCTCGACATGGTACTCCTTGGCGTAGCCGAAGCCGCCGTGGGTCATCACCGCCTGGAGGCAGGCATCGTGGCCGGCGCGGGCGCCCAGGAACTTGGCGGCGTTGGCCTCGGCACCGCAGGGCTGGCCCGAATCGTAGAGCTGGGCGGCGCGGCTCGCCATCAGGTAGGCCGATTCGAGGTACATCCATCGCTCCGCCAGCGGATGCTGGATGCCCTGGTTCTGGCCGATCGGGCGATCGAACACGACGCGCTCGCGGGCGTACCTGGCGGCGCGTCGGAGCGCATCCTGGCCGATGCCGATCGCCTCCATGGCGACCAGCACGCGCTCCGGATTGAGGCTGTCCAGGATGTAGGAGAAGCCGCGCCCTTCCTCGCCGATGCGATGCTCCTCGGGCACGAACAGATCGTCGATGAAGATGGCGTTCGAATCGACCGCCTTGCGGCCCATCTTGGGAATGCGCTGGACCTCGATCTTCGAGCGATCGAGGTCGGTGTAGAAGATCGTGATGCCGTCGGTCGGCCGGCGCGCACTTTCGAAAGGCGTCGTGCGTGTCAGCAGCATGATCTTGTTGGCGACCTGGGCCGTCGAGGTTCAGACCTTCTGGCCGCGCACGCGATAGCCGCCCGGCACTTTCTCGGCGAAGGTCTTGATACGGGTGGTGTTGAGGCCGGCATCGGGCTCGGTGAAGCCGAAGCAGCACTGGTCGGTGCCGGCGACCAGCCGCGGGATCCATTCCGCCTTCTGCTCGGGCCGTCCATGCACCACGATGGGATGCGGGCCGAACAGGTTGATGTGCACGGACGAGGCGGCGGCCATGCCGCCGCCGTGGCTCGACACCTCGTGCATCATGATCGCCGCCTCGGTTACGCCGAGGCCGGTGCCGCCATACTCCTCCGGCATGGTGATGCCGAGCCAGCCCGCCTCTGCCATGGCGCGATGGAACTCGCGCGGGAAGTGCCCGTCCTCGTCACGCTCGAGCCAGTAGCCGTCGCCGAAGCGGGTAACCACGGCCCGCACGCCGTCGCGCAGCGCCGCGTGGTCGGCGGCCTGGCTGTTGTCACCGATTGCGGGAGAGTGGGTCATGGCGAGTTCCCTCGACGGTCAGGATTGGTCCAGCGCGGCGAGCACTCGCTGGGCCTGCTTGAGATGGGGGATGTCGTACATCTTGCCGTCGATGCCGATCGTGCCGGCATCGGGTTGCGCCGCGAAGGTCTCGACGACCCGGCGCGCATGGGCCACGTCCTCGTCGCTCGGCGTGAAGCAGCGATTGATCGTCGCCACCTGGTCGGGATGGATGGCGATGCGCCCGGTGAAGCCATCGCGCCGCGCCGTCAGCGAGCTCTCCGCAAGCCCCTTGCCGTCGCGAAAGTCGGTGTAGACTGTCTCGAGCGGCGCCACGTCGGCGGCGCAGGCCGCGAACAGGCACTGCGCGCGGGCCACCTGGTAGGGGAAGCTGAAGCTGCCGTCGGGCGCCTTGCTGGTGGTGGCGCCGATCGCGCTCGACAAATCCTCGGCGCCCCAGGTCAGGGCGGCGAGACGCGGGTGCGCCGGCGCGTACGAGCCGAGATGGAACATCGCCATGGGCGTCTCGGTCGCCACGACCAGGATCCTGACATGGCCGGCGGTCATGCCGGCCTTGGCTTCCAGAGCATCGAGGCAGTGGCCGAGCCGCACCACGTCGCCAGCGCCGTTGGCCTTGGGCAGGACGATGCCGTCGAGACCCGGCATGACCACGGCCGCCAGGTCCTCGAGCGTCATGCCCGATTCGAAGGGATTGATGCGCACCCAGCAACTCCAGGCACGGCCGTCGGTTGGCGCGATCATGCCGGCCAGCATCTTGCGGGCCTCGGGCTTGCGCGACGGTGCGACGGCATCCTCGAGATCGAGGATCAGGCCATCGGCGCCAACTGCCCGGGCGCGCTCGAACTTGCGCTCGCTGTCGCCGGGCACGAACAGCAGGGACCGCAACCTCATTTCGGCTTCCCCAGCATCAGGCCGGCGCGCTTGCAGATGCAGATCTCCTCGTCGCGCTGGTTCAGGCCGCGGTGCTGGAACGTCACGATGCCCTGGCCGGGACGCGACTTGCTGGCCCGCACCTCGATCACCGTCGTCTCGGCGCGGATCGTGTCGCCGGCGAAGACCGGCCGGGGAAAGCGAACCTCGTCCCAGCCGAGATTGCCGACCGTGGTGCCGAGGGTGGTGTCGCCGACCGACAGGCCGGTGACCAGCCCCAGGGTGAACCCGCTGTTGACCAGCGGCTTCCCGAACTCGGTCGTCTTGGCGTACTCGTGGTCGAGATGCACTGCCGCCGGGTTGTGGGTCAGCGCCGTGAACAGGATGTTGTCCATGTCGGTCACCGTGCGCCGCACGGCGTGCACGAACTTCTGGCCGACGTAGAATTCCTCGAAATACAATCCTGGCAAGCGTTCCTCCTTTGCTCGAACACCACCTCACCCCGAGGAGCCACGCGAGCGTGGCGTCTCGATTAGGGCGAAGTAACCTTCGCCCCTTGGTGGGCGGCCCTTTGCTGTATCTCATCCTTCGAGACGCACGCCTACGGCGTGCTCCTCAGGATGAGGTCGGGTGTGACCCTTTTCCAGTGCCATATCCGAACTAGCTTGCATACATATAGTACACAAGCATATTATATTCTCACGAGGCCGTCGATCGCTCGGGAGGCGGAGATGCGCGGATTGTCAGGCAGAACGGCGATCGTGACGGGCGGGGCGCAGGGCATCGGCCGCGCCATCACGCTTCGCCTGGCGGCCGAAGGCTGCAAGGTCGCGATCTTCGATCTCAAGCCCGAATTGGCCCGGCAGACTGCGGCGGAAGCCGGTCCGCAATCCCGGGCCTACGCCGTCGACATCGGCGATCGGCCGGCGGTGGATGCCGCCGTCGCCGAGGTCGAGCGCCACTGCGGGCCGATCTGGCTGCTGGTCAACAACGCCGGCTGGGACCAGCCGATGCCGTTCCTCGAGACCGACCGGGCATTGTGGGACCGCATCATCCGCATCAACCTCTACGGCCCGCTCAACATGCACCAGGCGGTGTGCGCCGGCATGGCGGCGCGCGGCGCGGGCCGCGTCGTCACCATCGCCTCGGACGCCGCTCGCGTCGGCACCAGCGGCGAGGCGGTCTACTCGGCCTGCAAGGGCGGCATGGTGGCCTTCACCAAGTCGATGGCGCGCGAGCTGGCGCGCAGCGGCGTGCTGCTGAACGCCATCTGTCCTGGCCCGACGAACACGCCGATGATGCAGGAGGTGATGGGCTCGGGCGAGCGGGCGCGCAAATGGCAGGAAGCCATGGTGCGCGGCATCCCGTTGAGGCGCATGGGGGAACCGCAGGATTATGCCGGCATCGTCGCGTTCCTGGCGTCGGAGGACGGCAGCTACATCACCGGCCAGACCATCTCGGTCTCCGGCGGCATGAACATGATCTGAAGGAGGAACGAACCATGACGGCACCAGTCGCCTACCAGGACCTTCTCTACGAGGTGCGCGGCCGCGCCGCCTGGATCACCATCAACCGGCCCAAGGTCTACAACGCCTTCCGCGGCCGCACCGTCGAGGAGCTGATCCAGGCCTTCCAGCAGGCCACCAACGACAGGAACGTCGCCAGCGTCGTGCTGACCGGCGCCGGTGATCGCGCCTTCTGCACCGGCGGCGACCAGTCGGCACACGACGGCAACTACGACGGCCGGGGCGTCGTCGGCCTGCCGATCGATGAGCTGCAGGCCATCATCCGCGACATCCCCAAGCCGGTGATCGCCCGCGTCAACGGCTTTGCCATCGGCGGCGGCAACGTGCTGGCGACGCTGTGCGATCTCACCATCGCCGCCGACACGGCCCAGTTCGGCCAGGTCGGCCCCAAGGTCGGGTCGTTCGACGCCGGCTGGGGCACCGCCTTCCTGGCGCGCCATATCGGCGACAAGCGGGCGCGCGAGATGTGGTTCATCAACGACCGCTACAGCGCCCGCGAAGCGCTCGAGATGGGCCTGGTCAACAAGGTCGTGCCGGCGGCCGAGCTCGATGCAGCTGTCCAGGACTGGACCGACAAGATTGCGCAACGCTCGCCGACGGCGCTGGCCTTCCTCAAGCGCTCGTTCAACGCCGACTCGGACGCGATCCGCGGCATCAGCAACATGGCGTTGCACGCCGTGAAGCTGTTCTACGCGACCGACGAGTCGAGGGAAGGCGTCAATGCCTTCAACGAGAAGCGCGCGCCCGACTTCCACAAGTTCGCCGGGTAGGGACCCGCCGCATGAGCATCTTCGGCGTATCATCGCGCGACGGCGGCTCGCCGGGCACCGGGGAGAACGAGCGGCGGCGGATTAGGGCGCGGTCGCCACAAGTCGACCAAAGGAAGGGTTCTTCGCTGCGCCGGGAGCGGGCCACTCCTGTGGCGCTCATGGGGTATGTGACCGACGAAGAGCACCAAGGGAGTGGCGCGCTCCCAGCGCATGGTGCGCTCCTTCGGCAAAGTCAGCTCCCTTGGGTCGCACCCACCGGCAGGCTGCATTCGCCGTACGCCATTGCCTTCCTCACACGCTGTCCAGCGCGTCGAGATCGTCGATGGCGGTGGCGATGCGTTCCATCATGGCGAGCGTCATGGCTTCGCTCTGCATCGACGGCAGCATCAGCGAATGCCGGAGCGTGATCGTCCACATCGCGAAGGCGTGCAGGAGCTGCTGGCGGTACCAGGTGAAGGCCCGGTCGAAATCGAGCCGCGGGGCGCCGTGCCCGGCCAGCCGGTCGAGGTAGCGCGCCAGCAGGTCGCGCTCCCAGGCGCGGCGGTCGTCCGGCGCCAGCCCCGAGCTCAGGGCATAGGCGACGTCGCGTGACCAGTGGCCGCGCGAGGGGCATTGCCAGTCGCACAGCCCCATGCGGCCGGCGCCGGTCTGGTACCAGTTGCCGATATGCACGTCGGAGTGCAGCAGGGTCGAGGGCTCGTGCTGGTGGACGGCGAGCGCCTTCATGGTCGCGGGCCACACCTCGTGGCGGCGCTGCATCAGCCGGGCCGGCATCGAATGCACCGCGGCGTCGAGCGCCTTCTGGGTGTAGTGCTCGGTCTGCATCTTCTGCGCGCCTATCGTGAACCATCTCGGATAGTCGGCGAGCCAGCGGAAGCGTTCGCCGATCGTCGTATCGCCGTAGTAGCGGCCGTGCAGGGCGGCCAGCAGGTCGATCTGGTCCTCGGCCATGGCGCGGGTGACCCGGGTCTCGTGCCCGCAGAAGGTCGCCTGCTTGGTGGCGACGAGATCCTCCAGGAGGTGGATCGCCGTGAAGGTCTGGCGGTCGTAGGTCGAGTAGTAGCAGGTCGGCGCCTCGATCTGCAGCAGGGGGCGGATATGGCTGTAGAAGCCGCCCTCGACGCGGGCATGGCCGCCGAAGCCCGCGACCATGCGCGTGACGAAGCTCGGCAACGATTTGGTGAAGATAGAGGCGGGCAGACCGGCACGCTGTCCCGCCTCGTTGTACTCGACACGAAGCCTGTGGCGCTCCTGCGTCCCGGCGCTGACGGCCTCGACAGCGACCCTGGCCACGGCCGCCCCCGGCACCGCACCACAGATCGCCAAGGTCAGCCATTCCGGGGTGATGGCGTTGGGCGAGCACGGCACATCGTCGAGAGTGCGCGCCAAGGGACGAACGGCGCGCTCGTAGAGCAGCCGCCCGCCGACGCGCAAGGCGGTCAGCGCGACGTTCCGCGAGCTTCTGGCCATCTCAGGTCTCCCGGCTCGGGCAGCCCCCCGTCCAGCGGCCGGCGATGGCGTCATGGCCGACCCGGCCGTTGTTGGCGCGCGCCGTCTCTCGCTCGCGGACGAGGGCCTCGCTCAGGGGCAGATCGTAGCCTGCATCGATCAAGCGCTTGTAGGAAACCAGCGTCTCCGGCACGCCGGCCAGCATCTGCCCGGCAAGGGCGCGGGCGTGCGGCATCAGCTCCTCCGGCGGCACCACCGTGTTGACGATGCCCCAGGCTGCCGCCTCGCTGGCGGAGACGAAGCGCGCGGTGAGAGCCAGCTCCTTGGCGCGCGACAGGCCGATGCGACGCGCCAGGCGGACCGAGATACCCCACCCCGGCAGCAGGCCCATCTTGACATGGGTGTCGCAGAAGCTTGCTGCCGTCGAGGCGATCAGCACATCGCACGCCATCGAGATCTCGAAGCCACCGGTCACGGCGGGGCCGTTGATGGCGCCAATGACCGGGCCATCGAAGCGGGCGAGGGCGCCCGTCACGTCGAGCTCGAAGCCGCCTGCCGAGTTCCGGCTCTCGCCCCATTCGTGCAGGTCGAGACCGGCCGTGAAAGCCCGCCCGGCGCCGGTCAGGATCAACACCCGTATTGCCGGGTCGGCTTGCAAGGCATCGATCGCGGCGATCAGCTCGGTGCGCAGCTCGATCGAGAGGGCGTTCAGCTTCTCAGGCCGGTTTAGCGTCACCACCGCGTAGCCGGCGGCCGCGCGCTCGACGAGGATGGTGCGATAAGTCTCGTTCATGGTTCGCTCCTCAAAGCCCTTCTTCCTCGGCGAGGTTGGGGAGGTGCCCCGTCCTACGGGGCGGAGGGGTCGATGTCTTCGCTGGGAGCGCACCACTCCGATGGCGCTCTTCCTCGCGACCACAGGTCCTATGAGGGCCATCGACTAGCCTAGGCATCGAAAGTCGTAAACATGTATACACTACACATGTGCCATAAACCATCCCCTGTTTCGGCATTATCCCGGTCAGCTGCGACGGGTCGCGTTGGTATCGTACGCAGGCATATGATATGAGATGGCCACCCCTCTCGAGAATCAGCACGGCGGCCTTGCAATGACGCAAAAGACAAATTCCGACGGCCCGAGCGACCAGCCGGACTGGGATCTTCGCCTGGGTTACCTGATCCACGACGTTTCGCGCCTGCGCCGTATGATGTTCGACCGCGCCCTGGCGCCGCTCGGCATCACCCGCTCGCAATGGTGGGTGCTCGCCTTCGTGTCGCGGCGCAACGGCTCGCCGCAGACCGAGCTCGCCAACGAGCTCGATCTCGGCAAGGTCGCCCTCGGCGGCCTGATCGATCGCCTGGAATCGTCCGGCTTCGTGATGCGCCAGGCCGATCCCGTCGATCGGCGAGTGAAGCGCGTCTATCTCACCAAGCAGGCGCTGAGCTTCCTCAAGCAGGTGCGCAAGGAGACCGACAAGTTCAATGGCCGTATCGTCGAGGGCATGGACCGCGCCGACCTGGCCAAGGCGGCCGACACGCTGCTGGCGATGAAGCGGCGGCTGCTGTCGATGTCGGAAGAGGCCCCGCCGGCGGCGCGGCCGCGCCGCCAGGCGGCGTGAGGTCGTCCTGTGCAGGCAACCAAGGCACACCTCATCCTGAGGAGCGCCCGAAGGGCGCGTCTCGAAGAATGGGCACCAACGACCGACTTTGTTGCCATCCTTCGAGACGCCGCGCTGCGCGCGGCTCCTCAGGATGAGGTGTTGTTGTTCGGTGCCTTGGACTAGAACCCGACGTTGTCACCGCCCTTGAGCTTCAGCATCGCGCGCGCTTCCGCCGGTGTCGCCGGCTCGAGCGAGAGCTCGGCGAGGATGCGGACGATCTTGGCGACCTGCTCGGCGTTGCTCGCGGCGAGCTTGCCGCGGCCGATGTAGAGGCTGTCCTCCATGCCGACACGGACGTGGCCGCCCATCACCGCGTTCATGGTGGCGATCGGCATCTGGTGGCGGCCGGCGCCCAGCACCGAGAAATAGTACTGGTCGCCGAACAGCCGGTCGGCGGTTGCCCGCATGTGCATCAGGTTCTCGGGCTCGGCGGCGATGCCGCCCAGGATGCCGAATACCCCTTGCACGAACAGCGGCGGCTCGACCAGGCCGCGCTCCAGGAAGTGCGCCAGGTTGTAGAGATGGCCGATGTCGTAGCATTCGAACTCGAAGCGCGTGCCGTTGGCGCCGAGCTCCTTGAGGCCGCGCTCGATCTGGGCGAAGGTATTGCTCAGGATGAAGTCGCGCGTCATTTCCAGATAGGGCTTCTCCCACTCGTGCTTGAAGCTCGGGATCTTCTCGGCGGCGCCGAAGATGCCGAAATTGAGCGATCCCATGTTCATCGAGGCGACCTCGGGCTTGGCCCATTTGGCCGCTGCCAGCCGCTCGTCGAGGGTCATGCCGAGACCGCCTCCGGTGGTGACGTTCACCACCGCGTCGCACTGCTGCTTGATGCGCGGCAGGAAACGCTGGAAGGCTTCAGGCTTCTGGGTCGGCTTGCCGTCCTTCTCCTCGCGCGCGTGCAGGTGAAGGACCGCCGCCCCGGCCTCGGCCGCGGCCACCGCTTCCGCGGCGATCTGGTCGCCCGTGATCGGCAGGTGATCCGACATGGTCGGCGTGTGGATCGATCCGGTCACCGCGCAGGTGACGATGACCTTCTGGGCCCGGCGCATGGTCTCGCTCTCCTCTTGATCGACAGTGCCATTATATCGCTCGGAGCGCTCATGAGTCCTCTCCGCCCGCGTAGGCGGGGGGAGAGGAAGGGGCCCCGCGCGAAGCGTGGGGGAGGAGAGGTGGGTGGTTGCGACACCATCGATGCCTGGATGGAGATTGATCGCCTCGCCAGCACCGGCCCTATGACCCACCTCTCCTGGCCTCTCCCCCCGCTACGCGGGCGGAGAGGAACATGAGGTGTATCCCCTCCGCAGCAGCTTCGCTGAGGAGGAGGAAAGATCATTCCGCCGCGACCGAGACCATATCCTTGAAGCGTTCCCGCAGCGAGACCTTGTGAATCTTGCCCGTCGCCGTCATCGGCAGCTGGTCGATGAAGGCGACATCGTCGGGCAGCCACCAGGAGGCCATCTGCGGGCGCAGGAACTCGATCAGCTCCTCAGCGGTCACGTCCTTGCCCGGCCGTCGCACGACGACCAGAAGAGGGCGCTCCTGCCAGCGCGGATGGGCGATGCCGATCACGGCGGCTTGGGCGACCGCGGGATGTCCCATGGCGGCGTTCTCGACCGCGGCGCTGCTGATCCATTCGCCGCCCGACTTGATCACGTCCTTGGAGCGGTCGACGATCTCGACCGTGCCGTCGGGGAACAGCCGGGCGACGTCGCCGGTCTGCAGCCAGCCGTCCATGGTGGGCGCGTCCTGCTTGAGGTACCCGCCCGCGATCATCGGCCCGCGCGCCTGCAGATGGCCGAACGCCTCGCCGTCGCGCGGCAGGACCTTGCCCTCGTCGTCGACGATTCTGAGCTTCGTCGTGAAGGCGACGCGTCCCTGGCGCAGCTTGTGGCCGACGCGCTCGTCGAACGGTGCGTCGGCGGCGCCCGGCGGCATGGTGCAGCGGGTGACGCCGAGCGCCTCGGTCATGCCCCAGCACTGCGCCACCTCGATGCCGTAGCGGCCTTCCATGGCCTCGATCAGGCTGCGCGGCGGCTTGGTGCCGGCGACCAGTGCCGCGCGCAGGCTCGGCAGCGCGAGACCCTTCTGGTCCATGTAGTCGACCAGGGTCAGCCAGATCGTCGGCACCCCGGCGGCGACCGTCACGCCCTCCTGCGAGAGAATCTCGTGGAGCTTGTCGGGCTCGAAGTTGCGCCCCGGCATGACCAGCTTGTGGCCGCTGAGCGGCGCCGTGTAGACCATCTGCCAGCCGTTGCCATGGAACAGCGGGGCGATCGGCATGTAGGTCTCGCGCGCGCCCGAGCGGTAGCCGCCGATCATGTCGGCCGTGCTCATGACCAGGGCGCTGAGCAGCGTCGAGCGATGCGTGTTAACCACGCCCTTGGGCTGCCCGGTGGTGCCCGAGGTGTAGCAGATCACCGACGCCTGGCGCTCGTCGAAGCTCGGCCACTCGTAGGCGCCGTCCTGGGCGGCGAGCAGGCGCTCGTAGCTCGTCAGGCCGGGCAGCGACGATCTCGGCACCTCGGGATCGACGCTCATGTAGATCCAGCCCTGCACGCCGGGCAGTTGCGGCGCCAGGCGCTCGGCGATCGGCAGTGTCGCCGCATCGACGCAGATCCAGCGGTCCTCGGCGTGATTGACGATGTAGACGAGGTGCTCGTCGAACAGGCGCGGGTTGATCGTGTGCAGCACGGCGCCGGTGCCGGAGATGCCGTAGAACAGCTCGAGATGATGATGCGTGTTCCAGGCCAGCGAGCCGACGCGATCGCCCGGCCTCATGCCGAGATCGATCATGGCCTGGGCGAGCTGCTTGCTGCGCCGCAGTGCCGCGCCGTAGGTCGTGCGATGGATGCCGCCCTCCGGCGTGCGGGCGACGATCTCGGTCGAGCCGTGTGCCGCTGCCGCATGCTCGAGCAGGGACGAGATCATGAGCGGCTCGTCCATCATCAATCCACGCATCGGTTTCTCCCCTGAGTGCGGTGACTGGGCTGTACTCGGCTACTCCGCGCGAATGGTCTCGACAGCGATCCATCCCTTGCCGTCGAAGCGCGACAGCCGGAAATTGTGGTAGGCACTATAGTTGGTCGGCGCGTTGCCGAGGACAATGCCGGGCAGCAGCATCGGCAGGGTCACGTCCTTCAGGGTCGTCGCCGTCCTGATCAGGTTGTCGCGTGACAGGTCCTTGCCGGCGGCCTTGAAGACGTGCTCGGCCATCGACACGTTGATGTAGCCCGATATACCGATCGAATCGGTGGGCGAGTCGCCGGGCGCGTACTTCTTCATGAATGCCATGTAGTCGATCACGCCCTGGTCCTTGTCCCAGGCCGGGTCTCCGGGTTGCTTGTAGAACTGCGCCGACATCAGGCCCGCCGACTTGTCGAGCCCGACCGGAACCAGCACGGCCGGCAGCGAGTTCGACGGGCTGCAGACGAATTGCAGCGGCGTCCAGCCGAGCTCGTGGGCCTTGCGAATCGCCTGGGCGGCGAACTTGGGCGTGGTGAAGTTCATGAACACCGTGGCACCCGATGCCTTGAGGCTGATGATCTGGGAATCGACCGTCGGGTCGGTGAGCTCGTAGCTCGCCTCGGCCACGATCATTTTCTGGTTGGCCTCGCCCAGGCCCTTCTTCAGGCCCTTGAGGAAGTCCTTGCCGTAGTCGTCGTTCTGGTAGAGCACGGCGATCTTTGCGTTGGGTTGGGTCTTCAGCACGTACTTGGCGTAGCCGGCGGCCTCGGTCTCGAACTGCGGATAGAACGGCACCGTCCACGGATACTGCCTGGGATCGTTGAACTTGCTGCCGCCGGCCGAGATCAGGAGCTGCGGCACCTTCTTGCCGTTGAGATAGCGCTGGGTCGCGGAGTTGGTCGGCGTGCCGACCGTGCCGACCTCCGCCAGCACGCCGATATCCTCGACCAGCTTGCGCGACATCTCGAGCGCCTTGGGCGGGCTGAAGCCGTTGTCGAGCAGATGGAAGACGATCTTGCGGCCATTGATGCCGCCCTTGTCGTTCAGCATCTTGAAGTAGGCCTCGTAGACGCGGCTGTAGATGCCGAAGGCCGAGGCCGGGCCGCTGAGCGGCGCGCTCTGGCCGATCGAGATCTCGGTGTTGGTTACGCCGGGCACCTTGTCCTGCGCCTCGGCGCTGGTCGCCAGGAAGAGCCCGGCAGCCAGCAGCACCCACTTGTTCGACAGCATCGCCACCTCCCTTGAAGCCCGGTCTCTTCGCAGGGCTGTGGGAGATAGTAAAGATCAGTACGATTTGCTTGTAAACGGAAATTCTAACAGTGTGCTGATTCTAGAGCATGATCCTGTTTGGTCGAAGCACCAAACAAGACCTCACCCTGAGGAGCGGCCGGAGGCCGCGTCTCGATTAGGGCGAAGTAACCTTCGCCCCTTGGTCGGCAGCAGACGTACTTGGCCAACGCTTCGAGATGCGGCCTCCGGCCGCTCCTCAGGGTGAGGATTCCAGTGAAGCAATCACGCTTTAGACCCGCCCGCCGAAACGCTTCAAGCGCTCCTCTCAGCTTCGCTGCTATGGCGGGGACACATCTCGGGTCGAGGCACTTCTGCGCCGATCGGGGACAAGTGCCCTTGATGGCACGCGGTCGTGGCCGCAGGAGCGAACCAGCCCGGTTACCCAGCCGACCGATTCCTGCGGTGCTGTGATAATGCGTGGGGGTAAGGCTCCGTACGACATGAAGGACACCCCCGTGACTGTCAGCGCCGGCACAAATCCATTCCCGATGACGCAGCGCGCTCTGTTGCGTCACGGACAAGTCGTTGATTTCAGAGGCTAATGACGCTGTGACGCAAATGACGCAAATTTCCGGGCCGAATCTTCACGCTTGGTCCCAGAGGGTGCGAGATGACCGAGATGACGCTGTGACCATCCGAGATCTGTCCACTCCGTAGCAGCGGAACTGGGCAGGCACATGAATTCAGTTCTCGCCCTGGCCTTCGGTGATCAGCGGCTCCTGGCGGCTTGTGCGCCGGGAGCCCCACAAGGCGGCAATCTCGGGATGCGAGCGCGTGACGTCCGCGCCGGAGGGCAGCACCGCCTGGTGGTCGGCGATCCACACGACGACGTCCTCGGCGACCTTGTCGCCCGCCTTGTCGCGCAGCAGCAGGTGGTAGCCGTTCTTGTAGAAGGCGAGCTTCGAATCAGGGCGCGGCGGCATCACCTCGATGGCGGCCCGCACGGGATCCTGCGGCACGATGCGATCGCCCAACCCGTGCAGCATCAGGTAGGGCACCTTGATGCGCTCGGCCGAGGCACGGGCGTTGTCCATCAGCCCGACCAGCCCGTAGCCCATGTCCAGCCGGACCTGGCGCAGCATCTTCGGGTCCTTGCGCAGCTTCTCCATGGTCCTGGGATTGTCGGTCGGCATGTAGTCGATCGAGGTCGGGCCGGACGGCATCCAGGGAATGGTATGGGCGAAGAACCAGAGGCCGGCGCTGGCGACCGGGCCGAACGTATCGCGCGAGCGCAGGGCCGGCGCCGACAGGATCAGCCCCTCGGTCTCGGCGCCGCGGTCGGCCGCGACCAGCGCCACGGCGCCGCCCATGCTCTCGCCGGCGAGGTAGACCGGCACGCCGGGATGCCTCGCCTCGACCAGCAGCAGCATGGCCCGGGCGTCGTCGACCAGCGCATCGGTGCCGGGCCAGCGTCCCCGGGTCGGGCTTTCGCCGAACCCGCGCTGGTCGTAGGCGTAGGTCGTGATGCCCTGTCTGGCCCAGATCGTCGCCGGCTCGTCCCACGCCATGCGATAGTCGCCGAAGCCGTGCAGGCCCAGGACCACGGCGGTGGGGGTGCCACTTGCCGCAGGCCAGGTGGCGATCGGCAGGGACGTGCCGTCGGCCGCGACATAGCGCTTGTCGGTCAGCCTCGGGGCGTGCATCGCGGTACCGGCGGGCGTGACGGTCGGGGCGCAGGCGGGAAGCATGACCGCGGCGGTCGCGGCCGCTATCATCCGCCGGCGTGAAAGGAAGGAAGTCGTGACGGAACCTCTCGAGCTCATCTCTGTCGATACCGACCGGGTCGCCTGCGACGGCGGGGGCGGTCCTCTCGGTCATCCCAAAGTCTATCTCAACCTGGGCACGGAGGGGCGAGTCGAATGCCCCTACTGCTGCCGGACCTACGTCTTGCGCGAAGGCGCCCGCTCCGGCCATGGCGCCGGCGCGCACGCCCACTGAGGAGGTGACGGTGAAGCAGCTGGGAGAGGGCTGGAACTGGCGCGACCTCGCGATCGGCAATCGCTTCAAGACTTTCGGCCGCACGCTGTTCGAGGCCGACCTGCTCAATTTCGTGACACTCTGTGGCTTTTCCGAGGAGCTGTTCACCAACAAGGAGTACATCGCCCACCACGCGCCGATGCGCGGCGGCCATCCCGTGCCCGGCGCGCTGGTCTTCTCGATGGCCGAGGGCCTGGTGATCCCGACGACCCTGCAAGGGTCCGGGCTCGCCTTCCTCTCGATGGGCTTCGACATCAAGGGGCCGACCTACGTCGGCGACACGATCCACGTCGAGATCGAGGTCAGCGAGATCAGGCCGACGTCCAAGGATCCGTCGCGAGCACTGGTGCGCACGACCAATGAGGTGAAGAACCAGAAGGGCGAGACGGTGCTGGTCTACACGCCGCTGCGCATGATGCAGGGCCGCTGATCGGGCTGGCGGAAGGGGAATTACCGACATGGCAAAGGTAGCGGTCGAGCAGCAGGGTCCGATAACGGTCGTCGCGATCGATCGCTTCGCCGAGGCGCGCAACGCGGTCGACCCCGAGACGGCGCTGCTGCTGCGCGAGGCCTTTCTCGCCTTCGATGCCGACGCCGCCCAGTCCGTCGCGATCCTCACCGGTCGCGGCGGCACGTTCTGCGCCGGCTACGATCTCAAGGTTGCGGCGGCTCGCGAGGGGGCTGGCTTGCACGATCCGGAAGGTCCTGGCCCGATGGGGCCGACGCGGCACCTTTTGTCCAAGCCGGTGATCGCGGCGGTCGAGGGCTATGCCGTGGCGGGCGGGCTGGAGCTGGCCCTGTGGTGCGACATGCGCGTGGCCTCCGAGACTGCGAAGTTCGGCGTGTTCTGCCGGCGCTGGGGCGTGCCGCTGATCGACGGCGGCACGGTGCGCCTGCCGCGCCTGATCGGCCACAGCCGGGCGCTCGACATGATCATGACGGGTCGCGAGGTCGGCGCCCGCGAGGCCCACGACTGGGGCCTCGCCAACCGCGTCGTGCCGGAGGGCCATGCGCTCGATGAGGCGATTGCCCTGGCCGAGCAGCTCGCCAGGTTCCCGCAAACCTGCCTGCGTTCGGATCGCCAGTCGTCCTACGAGCAATGGGGCCTCGATGTCGCCCGGGCGCTGGTCAATGAAGGCCGCCGCGGCGTCCCGGCCTTGCAGGCCGAGGCACGCTCGGGCGCTGCGCGCTTCACCGCCGGCAAGGGCCGCGGCGGAAACTTCGGGAACATCTGATGACCCAATTGCCGACCGACGACGAGGTCGCACGCTATCGCGCCGACGGTGCGGTGTGCCTGCGCGGTGCCTTTTCTCTCGACTGGATCGAGCGGCTGCGAGCGGCCGTCGACGACGACATGGCCAATCCCGGACCGATGGTGCGGCTCAATACGCCGGCCGGCGCGCCCGGCCTATTCTTCGTCGATTTCCAGCTCTGGCAGCGACACGCCGGCGCGCGCGACTTCGTCTTCGAGTCGCCGGCGCGGGACATCGCCGCGCGATTGATGGGCTCGCGAGAGGTCGTCTACTACCACGACCATCTGCTGGTGAAGGAACCGGGCACGCGCGAGCGCACGCCGTGGCATCACGACCAGCCCTACTATCCGATCGACGGCGAGCAGATCGTCTCGCTGTGGCTGCCGCTCGATCCGGTCGATCGCGCGACCTGCGTCGAGTACGTCAAGGGCTCGCACCGCTGGGGCCGCTGGTTCCAGCCCAAGTTCTTCCGCCAGGGCGGCGTCGATCTCGCCGTCCAGGATGCCCGCTTCGAGCCGTTGCCGGATCTCGATGCCGAACGCGAGCGGCACGAGTTCCTCGCCTGGGATATGGAGCCCGGCGATGTCATCGCCTTCCATGCGCTCACCCTGCACGGCGCCTCGGGCAATCTGTCGATGGCGCGGCGGCGCCGTGCCTGGGCGACGCGGTGGTGCGGCGACGATGCGCGCTATGTGGCGCGGGTCGGCCAGATTTCGCCACCGCTCGAGGGGCATGGGCTGGTGCCGGGCGATCGGCTGGCCTGCGCGATGTTCCCGAAGGTGCTCGGCTAGAGCACATTCCGGTCGGGGGGGGGACAGCCGAACGGAATGTGCCTCTCGCAGCGACCAACCCCGGCGCGCGAGCTCTCGATCTGATGGAACCGCGAGCGGTTCCATCAGATCGAGAAGCGCCCTAGGGATCGCCCGACGGATCGATCCGGGGCTGGGTGTCCAGCCATTTGTGCGCAGCCTCCCGATTGCGGAAGGTCCTGATCGGACGATCGACAGCCGCGAGCTCCGTGTAGAGACGGGCCATCCAGCGCGATCGATCGCTTCCCACCACGATCGCCAAGGCGCCGAAACGACCGAAGGCAGGATACGCGCGAATACGCGCCGCGAGTGACATCATGTCTTCGTCGGCGGGGTGCTCCAGCGCCTGGGTCACGTCGAAGATCTTGCGGTAGCACAGTGTGTTCGACGTGATGACGGCGTCGAGGTACTGCTCGATCTCCTGCAGGGTGACCGCGCCCTCGGCGACGACGACAATCAGGCGATCAGGATGCGAAGTCGACCAGGTGACCGGCATGGCCGACTATGTGGCCGGGTTGATCGCCGTCGACAATACGATGACGGCGATTGGAGCGCCGAGGCTGTGCCTGCAACGATAAAAAGTTCGTTATCGCCTGCGGACGCGGCGTGCCACTGCCGCTTCACATCAAGTGAAGCGAAGGAGCTACGCCACGAGCACGGCCTTGCCGACGACGGTGCGTTGCTCGATCAGGCGGAAGGCGTCGACCCAATCGGCAAGATCGTAGGTTGCGGCGATCGTCGCCCTGAGCTTGTCCTCGGTGAACCAGCGCATCAACTCGCGCTGCGCGTCGGCGACCATGGTGCGCCGTCGTGCGAGCCCTTCCGCTTCCTTCGGCGTCGGCGGCGCCTTGCCGCCCCAGCCGTTGTAGTAGCCATAGTAGAAGCCGATCACCGTCACGTTCTTGACCAGCAGGATATTGGCGGGAATTTGCGGGATGGTGCCGCTGGCGAAGCCCATGGGGATGAGCCGGCCCTCCGGCGCGACGCAGCGCAGCGACGCATCGAAGGCCGAGCCGCCGACCGGATCGTAGATCACGTCGGCGCCGCGACCGCCGGTCAGCGCGAGGACCCGTGCCCGCAGATCCTCCTTGCGGTAGTCGATCAAGTGATCGGCGCCGGCCGCCTGTGCCGCGGCGAGCTTGTCGCTTCCGGCCGCCGAGGCGATGACGGTCGCGCCCATCGCCTTGCCGACCTCGATCGCGGTCAGCCCTGAGCCGCCGCCGGCGCCGTGCACCAGCAGCACCTCGCCGGGCTGCATGTCGGCCTTCCACTTCAGCGCGCCGTAGGCAGTGGGATAAAGGGTGGGAAAGTTCGTGGCCTGGGCGTACGGCATGATCTCCGGAATCGGGATCACATTCTCCGCGGTCGCCACCGCGTACTCGGCGAAGGCACCCTGGCTGACGCCGGTGCAGATGCGCTGGCCGACATGGACGTTGGCGACGCCGGGGCCGAGCTTCGTCACGTGCCCGGCAAGCTCGTTGCCCGGCACGTAGGGCAGGGGCGGCTTGTTCTGATGCTTGCCCTGGACCCCCAGCATGGCGGCGAAGCTCACGCCCGCCGCCCCGACGCGCACCTGGATCTCGCCCGGCCCCGGCTCGGGCACCGGTATGTCCTCGAGCTTCAGGGTGTCGACGGAACCGTAAGCGTGACAGACGAGGGCGCGCATGGAGCTTCCGTGAGGACAGACGCAGAGCGGGCCGTTGCGGGTGCCACTGGCGGTCGCCATTGATGCCTTGCTCCCGGTCGCAACCCGTCGAGCAACGGCACCAGCGGCGAGAGCAGGAACAACGCCCACACCGGCCCTCCGTTGCGATACCAGACGAATTGCCAGATGAAGGCAAGCGCCGTGACCAGTGCGGCGTAGAGCCACCGCATGCGCCGGTCGTTGGGCGTCGTCATCGGATCGGCGCCGGCGAGGCGCCAGCTATATGGCGAATTTGCCGCCGCGGCCCTCGCCGGCCGCGAAGCGCGCGGCGCCCTTCTGCGATTCGCGGCGGCGCGCGGCGAGCGACAGCTCCATCTCGCGCTGCACGGCGGCGGCCTGGTCGCGGTCGAAGCTCTCGTAGGTGGATTGACGGTCGGAGATCATGGCGATCGGCGGGAAGCCCGCGATCTGGCGCGCCAGAGTCTCGGCCTCCTGTCGCGCAGCGCCGCGCGCGACCTTGCGCGTGGCGAGGCCGATCGCGATCGCCTCGTCGGCGCCGACGGCGCGTCCGGTCAGCAGCATGTCGAGCGCCCGTCCCTGACCGACGATGCGTGGCAGGCGCACCGTCGTGCCGTCGCTCATCGGCACGCCCCATCGCCGCGAGAACACGCCGAACACCGCCGTGTCGTCGACGATCCGGATGTCGCAGAGCAGCGCCACCCCCAGCCCGCCGGCGCAGGCATGGCCCTCGATGGCGCCGATCAGCGGCTTGGCGAGCGGCGCACGCAGCGGGCCTTCGCTGCTGCCAGCCCACGGGAAGTAGTCGGTGCCGGAACCCAGCTCCTTGAGGTCGGCGCCGGCGCAGAAGGCGCCGCCGGCGCCGGTCAGCACGGCGACCTTGGCGTCGGCGTTCGCCTCGAAGCTGCGGAACGCCGCCGCCAGCGCGTGCGCCGCCTCGTTGTCGAGCGCATTGCGCGCCTGCGGCCGGTTGATGACGATGGTCGTGACCGGTCCCGCGGTCTCGACGAGGATCTTGGGTGGAGTCATTTCTCTGTCGTCCTGAGCGCAGCGAAGGATCTCATTCCGTCGGCAACGAGTGAATATCGTGGATACGCAAGCAAGTCGCCTGTCATCAACCGGCGATGAGATCCTTCGCTGCGCTCAGGATGACAAGAGGGGGTCACCGCACCGTCGCGAGCTCGTCCTCGAGCTGGGCGTTGGAGCTGAGCGGGGTGCGGAAGTACCACCAGTTCTTTTCCGCGGTCCATCTTTCCTTGCGCGCGGTGCCCTTGCCCCAGACGCACTTCTTGAAGTCGCGCGTGGCGGCTCGGAAGGTGGCGTCGGCCTGGTCGAGCTTCAGCGCATGCTCGCCCATCTCCTCGCGGCTGAACATCGTCAGGGCCTCGAGGATCAGCTCGCGCACGTCGACGTCATTCAGCCAGTTGTCGAGGTCGAAGCTGTAGCCCTTGTCGAGATCGCCGGTGAACTCGGCCCACTGGTCGATCAGCTCGCACAGATCGGCGACCTTGGGTGGGCCGGGCGGTGGGGGTGGCTTCATTCTCCTCGCTCCGCTTGGCGGCGCCAGTAGCGCTCGCCGTCGTTGGGTTTGAAGAACGTCCGTATGACGCCGTTGGGGTTGAAGGCGATGAATGCCCCGGTCTGGCGATCGTAGCGCGTGATCACGCCGTCGCGTCGCACGGCTTCGAGGACGGGATCGAGCGGCCTGGCATCGCGGAGGAGCTGCGCCTGCCGCAAGTAGTCCTGCTTGGTGATGCGGCCGAACTCCGCTCCATGCTTGGCGTAGTGCTCGTCGAGGCGGCGCTGGTCGGCGAAGCCGACCGCCGATCCCCAGGCACGCGCGCTCGACGGGTCGCGCGCCTCCGCGCTCAGAGGCCCGCGCGCCTCCGCGGACTTCAAGTCGCGCATTGCGTCGCGCGCCCCGCGATCGGTGGCGTTGGTCCAGTAGGCGAAGATCGCCAGCGCCGCCAGCGCCGCCGTCAGCAGACGGCGCCAGGGCAGCCTACCAGGGCGGACGTTCATGATCCTATTGTGCGCCGCCCTTGATCCATCGCGCAATCAGGCGCCGCTCGGCATCGGTCATGTGGGTGAGATTGCCGGGCGGCATCACCTTGGTCACCCAGACCTGCTGGAAGATCATGCCGGCGCGGGCACGGAACTCCTCCGGCGTTTCCAGCACCACGCCCTTGGGCGGTGCGGCGAAGCCCTCCTGCGTCGGCTTGATCGCGTGGCAGGACTGGCAGCGTGCCTGGAAGATCGGCTGCACCTCGGCGAAGGCGGCGGGCGGGCCGAGGCTTTCGGCCGGGCGCGGCAGGGAAAGGATCGCGGTGATCGCCAGGATGACGAGGCCCGCCGCCATCACCAGCGGATCCTGGTTGCCCTTGTGGCGCTGCACGAACCAGACGCGGACGAGGGCGCCGGCCACCGAGATCAGGATCAGCAGCGCCCAGTTCCATTCGTGACCGTAGAGGCCGGCGTAGTGGTTGCTGATCATGGTGAACAGCACCGGCAGCGTGAAGTAGGTGTTGTGCACCGAGCGCTGCCGGCCCATGACGCCGAACTTCGGGTCGGGCGTGCGGCCCTCCTCCTTGGCGCGCACCAGCTCGCGCTGGCCGGGAATGATCACGAAGTAGACGTTCAGCACCATGATAGTGCCGAGCATGGCGCCGAAATGGATGTAGGCGCCGCGCCCCGAGAAGAGGTGGCAGAGCGCCCAGGCAGCAATCACGCAATAGATGAACAGCAGGCCGCCCAGCAGCAGGTCGTCCTCGCCGAACGCCGAGCGGCATAGCCCGTCGTAGACCAGCCAGCCCAGCACCAGGAAGCCGAGGCCGAGGGCGATCGCTTCCCATTTGTCGAGCGCCATCACCGACGGATCGATGAGCGCGACCTCGGCGCCGTAGTAGTAGACGAGGCACAGCAGGAAGAAGCCGGTGATCAGGGTCGTGTAGGCTTCCCATTTGAACCAATGCAGCTCGGGCGGCAGCTTCTCGGGCGCCAGGACGAACTTCTTGGCGGTGTAGAACCCGCCGCCATGGACGGCCCACACCTCGCCGCCGATGCCCTTGGCCTCGTCGGCCGGATCGAGTGGCTTGTGCAGATGATTGTCCAGCCAGATGAAGTAGAACGACGCGCCGATCCAGGCGATGCCCACGATCATGTGGGCCCAGCGCAGCACCAGATTGAGCCATTCGACGACGAAAGCCGCGTCCATTCCTCATCCCTCGCAGCAACCGCCGTGCCAGGGTGCGGCTTTCTGACGTCTCGCTACTCGAGGCTGGCCCGGCGCTGCCCCAGGCAGTAAATCGCCCGTCCCACCTGGAAAGCAAGAGGAACGAGATGGCGTTGGACCTTCCCGCGGGCGTCGTGATCCATGGCGCGGTCGAGCCCGGCTACGACAAGGTCCTGACGCCGCAGGCGTTGGCGTTCCTGGCCGACCTGCAGCGCCGGTTCAATCCGCGACGCGAGGAGCTGCTGGCCGCGCGGGTCGAGCGCCAGAAGCGGCTGGATGACGGCGAGAGGCCCGAATTCTTTGCCGAGACGGCCAGCATCCGTGACAGCGATTGGACGGTGGCGCCGCTGCCGGCCGACATCCTGGATCGCCGCGTCGAGATCACCGGGCCGGTCGACCGCAAGATGATCATCAACGCCCTGAACTGCGGCGCCAACGTCTTCATGGCCGATTTCGAGGACGCCAGCACGCCGACCTGGGCCAACATGGTCGAGGGCCAGGGCAATCTCGCCGACGCGGTGCGCCGGACGATCGCGTTCGTCGACCCCGAGACGGGTCGCGAGTACAGGCTGAACGACAAGACCGGCGTGCTGTTCGTGCGGCCGCGCGGCTGGCACTTGCCCGAGAAGCACATGACGGTCGACGATCAGCCGATGTCGGGCTCGCTGTTCGATTTCGGCCTCTACTTTTTCCACAACGCCAAGGAGGCGCTGGCGCGCGGCACCGGACCGTACTTCTACCTGCCCAAGATCGAGAGCCATCTCGAGGCGCGGCTGTGGAACGAGGTGTTCGTCCACGCCCAGGAAGCGCTCGGCGTGCCGCAGGGCTCGATCAAGGCCACCGTGCTGATCGAGACCATCCTCGCCACCTTCGAGATGGACGAGATCCTGTGGGAGCTGCGCGAGCATTCGGCCGGCCTGAATTGCGGCCGCTGGGACTACATCTTCAGCTTCATCAAGAAATTCCGCGAGCAGCCGTGGTCGGTTTTGCCCGACCGCGGCCAGGTGACGATGACGGCGCATTTCCTGCGCTGCTACAGCCAGCTGCTGATCAAGACCTGCCACCGCCGCGAGGTCCATGCGATGGGCGGTATGGCGGCGCAGATCCCGATCAAGAACGACGCTTCGGCCAACGAGGCCGCCATGGAGCGGGTGCGCGCCGACAAGAAGCGCGAGGCGGGCGACGGCCACGACGGCACCTGGGTTGCCCATCCCGGCCTGGTGGCGATCGCGTGCGCCGAGTTCGACGCCATCATGAAGGGGCCGAACCAGATCGCCCGCAAGCGCCAGGACGTGCATGTCGGCGCAGCCGACCTGATCGCGGTGCCCGAAGGCAGCAAGACCGAGGCCGGCCTGCGCCAGAACGTGGCGGTCGGCATCGGCTACATCGAGGCCTGGTTGCGCGGCATCGGCTGCGTGCCCCTCTTCAACCTGATGGAGGACGCCGCGACGGCGGAGATCAGCCGGGCCCAGGTCTGGCAATGGATGCGGCATGGCCAGGCGCTGGAGGATGGCCGCGCCATCACGGCTGAGCTCGTGCGCGAGATCGTTCGCGAGGAGACCGGCAAGGTGCGGGCGGCTATGGGCGAGGAAGCCTACGCGGCAGGCCGCTACGAGGACGCCGCCCAACTCATGCTCGGGCTGGTGGAGAGCCCGACCTTCGAGGAGTTTCTGACCCTGCCGGCGTACGAGCGGATCGTGGCGGCTGAGCCGAGGGTCGAGGCTGTGAACACCAACGACCCGGGTTCCTCTCCTGCGGCAGGAGGAGAGGTTGAGGGGGATACGACGGCTGTCGGCGCCTCACCCAGCCTCTTCCCGTAGAGCGTGGTCGGTTCAAGCGGAGACCTCACCCTTGAGGAGCGGCCACAGGCCCGCGTCTCGAAGGGTGGGCAAGAGGACGTCTGTGGCCCACCCTTCGAGACGCGGGCCTGCGGCCGCTCCTCAGGGTGGGGTAAACTTTGGTGCTTCGACCTACGAAAATCGTGCCCTAAAACAGCCCGACGATCTTGCCATCCGGCGCGAGGTCGATGCTGTTGGCGGCGGGAACCTTGGGCAGGCCGGGCATGGTCATGATGTCGCCGCACACGGCGACGACGAACTCGGCGCCGGCCGATAGCCTCACCTCGCGCACCGTGACGACGTGATCGGTCGGGGCGCCCTTGGCGTCGGGGTTGGTCGAGAAGCTGTACTGCGTCTTGGCGATGCAGACCGGGACCTTGCCGAAACCCATCGCCTCGAACTGGGCGAGCTGGTCCTGCACCGGCTTGGCGATGGCGATGTCGCGCGCGCGGTAGATCTCCTTGGCGATGGTGCGGATCTTCTCGGCGAGCGGCATGTCGTCGGGATAGAGTAGCTTCATCTTGCTCTCGCCGCTCTCGGCCGCCTTCACGACGGCGCGCGCCACGTCGGCGGCACCCTTGCCGCCTTCGGCCCAATGGTCGGCCATCACCGCCTCGACGCCGAGCCTGGCGCAGGCCGACTTTACCAGCGCAATCTCGGCGTCGGTGTCGGCACTGAAGCGGTTGATCGAGATCACCGGGACCAGGCCGAACTTGCGCACGTTCTCGACATGGCGCTGCAGGTTGGCCATGCCGGCCTCGAGCGCCTTCAGGTTCTCGGTCTTGAGATCCTCGCGCTTCATGCCGCCATGCATCTTGAGCGCGCGGATGGTCGTCACCAGCACGACCGCGTCGGGGGTGAGGCCGGTCTTGCGGCACTTGATGTCGATGAACTTCTCGCCGCCCAGGTCGGCACCGAATCCTGCCTCGGTCACGACGTAGTCGGCGAGCTTGAGCGCCGTCGTGGTCGCCAGCACCGAGTTGCAGCCGTGCGCGATGTTGGCGAACGGCCCGCCATGGATGAAGGCCGGCGTGCCCTCGAGCGTCTGCGCCAGGTTGGGCGACAGCGCGTCCTTCAGCAGCACCGCCATGGGCCCGTGCGCCTTGAGGTCAGCGGCGCGCACCGGCTTGCGGTCGCGGGTGTAGGCCACGATGATATTGCCGAGCCGAGTCTTCAGGTCCTCGAGATCCTTGGCCAGGCAGAAGATCGCCATGACCTCGGAGGCGACGGTGATGTCGAAGCCGTCCTCGCGCGGAAAGCCGTTGGCGACGCCGCCCAGCGACGACACGATCTGGCGCAGGCTGCGGTCGTTCATGTCGATGGCGCGGCGCCAGGCGACGCGGCGGCCGTCGATGCCCAGCGCATTGCCCCAGTAGATGTGGTTGTCGATCAGGGCCGACAGGAGGTTGTGCGCGGCGCCGATGGCATGGAAGTCGCCGGTGAAGTGCAGGTTGATGTCTTCCATTGGCACGACCTGGGCATAGCCGCCGCCGGCCGCACCGCCCTTCATGCCGAAGCTCGGTCCCAGCGAGGGCTCGCGCAGGCAGAGCATCGCCTTCTTGCCGATGTGGTTCAGCGCATCGGTGAGGCCCACCGTCGTCGTCGTCTTGCCCTCGCCGGCCGGCGTCGGCGAGATCGCCGACACCAGGATAAGCTTGCCGTTCGGCCGGCCCTGCAGCGACTTGATGTAGTCCATCGACACCTTGGCCTTGTAGTGGCCGTAGGGCTCGAGATTCTCCGGCGCGATGCCGAGCTTCTCGCGCGCCAGCTCCATGATCGGCCGCTTGGTCGCCTCCTGGGCGATCTGGATGTCTGACTTCGGGTTTACATGCTGTGACGCGGGCATCGACGTTTCCTCTGGTTACAGAATCACCTCACCCTGAGGAGCCGCGCGAAGCGCGGCGTCTCGAAGGGTGGGCTGCAGTCTTGTTCGTTGCCCACCCTTCGAGACGCGCCCTACGGGCGCTCCTCAGGGTGAGGTTTTGGTGCGTGCCGCTAGGGTGGGGAATTCCTCACCCCAATCGAGTTCCAGTCGCCAGCTTGGTCGCCGCCGCGAACTCGCCGGCGCCCACCTTGGGGCCGTCGGCGGGCTTCACCCGTAGCACCTTGATGCGGCCGTCGGCGCAAACGACGGTGAAGCCGTCGGCCGAGACCTCGACGATCTCGCCGAGCTTACCGCCGATGCCCTTGGGATCGCGCGCCGGCAGCGGCTCGATGTCGAACACCTGCAGGGTCTTGCCGTCGAGCGTCGTCCAGGCGCCCGGGGCGGGATTGCAGCCGCGGATCAACGGATCGATCTGGCGCCACGACTTGCCCCAGTCGATGCGGGCATTCTCGGCGTTGCAGCGGCCCTCGTAGGTGGCGAGCGCGTGGTCCTGCTTGATCCGCGGCGCCTTGCCCGCCTTCACCAGGTCGACCGATTCAAGTATGGCATCGACTCCCATCGGGAACAGGCGGTCGAAGTACACCGTGCCCAGCGTGTCCTTGGGGCCGATCGGCGTCTTCTTCTGCACCAGCACGTCGCCGGTATCGAGCCCGTTGTCGGGCCAGAAGATCGACAGGCCGGTCTCCTTCTCGCCCAGGATGATCGGCCAGTTGATGGCGCTGGCGCCGCGATAGGCCGGCAGCAGCGAGGGGTGGTACTGGATCGTGCCGTGTGTCGGGATGTTCAGGAATTCCTCGGGCACGAACAGGGTGACGAAGGCCATGACCTGAAGGTCGGGCTTCAGCGTCTTGAACTCCTCCCATACCTCGGGCTTGCGGTAGGACGCTGGCTGGAACACGGGCAGCTTGGCCGCCAGCGCCGCCTCCTTCAGCGGATCGGGCCGCTGGCCGGGCTTCTCCGGCGCCACGTAGACGCCGACGACGTTCTCGCCGCGCTTGATGAGCGCTTCCAGCACGGCCTTGCCGAAGGCCTGCTGGCCATGGACGACGATGCGCATGGTATTACTCCGCGGCCATCTTGGTTTTCGGCGCCTCGCCGGTCGCGCCCGACGCCTTGATCTCGGCGATCTCGGCGGCCGTGAACTTCAGCACCCTGGACAGGATCTCGTCGGTGTGCTCGCCCAGGAGCGGCGAGCGCTTCACCTCAGTGATGCTGTCGGAGAGCTTGATCGGGTTGCCGACCGACAGGTACTTGCCGCGCGTCGGATGGTCGACCTCGACGATGGTGCCCGATTCGCGCAGCGACTGCTCCTCGGCCAATTCCTTCATCGACAGGATCGGGCCCACGGGGATATCGACCGCATTGCAGGCGTTCATGACCTCGAACTTGGTCATCGTCATGGTCCACTGCTCGATCGTATCGAACACGTGCCTGAGACGAGGCAGGCGGGCCGGCGGCTTGGCGTAGTCCGGATCGGTCTTCCACTCCGGCTTGCCGATCAGGTCGCAGATCTTCTCCCACACCGGCGCCTGGGTGATGAAGTAGATGTAGGCGTTGGGGTCGGTCTCCCAGCCCTTGCACTTCAGGATCCAGCCGGGCTGGCCGCCGCCCGAATCGTTGCCGGCGCGTGGCGTGGCGTCGCCGAACGGGATGCCTTCGCCGTACTGGCTGTATTCCTTGAGCGGCCCGTGGGCGAGGCGCTGCTGGTCGCGCAGCTTGACGCGGCAGAGGTTCAGCACGCCGTCCTGCATCGATGCCAGGACTCGCTGGCCGCGGCCGGTGCGGTTGCGCTGGAACAGCGCGCAGGCAATGCCGAGCGCCAGGTGCAGGCCGGTGCCCGAGTCGCCGATCTGCGCACCGGTGACCAGCGGCGGGCCGTCGCGGAAGCCGGTGGTCGAGGCCGAGCCGCCGGCGCATTGCGCCACGTTCTCGTAGACCTTGCAGTCCTCGTAGGGGCCGGGGCCGAAGCCCTTGACCGAGGCCACGATCATGCGCGGGTTCCAGGTGTGGATTCGCTCCCAGGTCAGCCCCATGCGGTCGAGCGCGCCGGGGGCGAAGTTCTCGACCAGCACGTCGCAGGTCTTCACCAGCCGCTCGAGCACCCGCATGCCTTCCTTGCTCTTGGAATCGAGCGTGATCGATCGCTTGTTGTGGTTGAGCATGGTGAAATAGAGGCTGTCGGCGTTGGGCACGTCCATCAGCTGGCCGCGCGTGATGTCGCCGACGCTGGGGCGCTCGACCTTGATCACGTCGGCGCCGAACCAGGCCAGCAGCTGGGTGCAGGTCGGGCCCGACTGGACGTGCGTGAAGTCGAGGATACGCACGCCGTCGAGTGCCTTGCCGTCCTGGCCCCACGGCTTCAGCGAGCGCCTGGGCATCTTGATGGTGCTGCCGTTGGCCTTCGCCTTGGCGGGCGCTTTCGCCTTTGCAGCGGGCTTGCGCGAGGCGAGCTTCACCACCTTGCGCGGTGCTGCCTTGGCCTTGGGCCGGGCTGCGGGTTTCCTTTTCTTCGTGGCCATCGTCGGTCCTCCAGATCAGCGGATAGGGTCTATTTCTTGCGCAGTGCGCTTTGCGGATTGAGATTGCCGATGCGGCCGCTTTCGCTGCCGGCCGCCGGATCGATCACCGCATTGATGAGCGTGGGCTTGCCGGAATCCATCGCGGCGTTGACCGCGCGCTTCAGCTCGTCGGGCGTCGTCGCGTTGACGCCGTGGCCGCCGAACGCCTCGATCATCTTGTCGTAGCGCGCGCCCTTGACGAACACCGTGGTCGCCGGATCGGACCCGGCGGAATTTACATCGACTCCGCGATAGATGCCGTCGTTGTTGAAGATGACGACGCAGATCGGCAGGTCGTAGCGGCAGATCGTCTCGACCTCCATGCCGGAGAAGCCGAAGGCGCTGTCGCCCTCGATGCACAGCACCGGCTTGCCGGTCTCGACCGCAGCGGCGATCGCCGAGCCCATGCCGATGCCCATGACGCCCCAGGTGCCGACGTCGAGCCGCTTGCGCGGCTGGTAGATGTCGATGACGCCGCGTGTCAGGTCGAGCGTGTTCGCGCCCTCGTTGACCAGGATGGCGTCGGGACGATCGGCGATGATGGTGCGCAAGGCGCCGAGCGCGCCGTGATAGTCCATCGGCGATTTGTTGTTCATCAGCCGCGGCGCCATCTTGGCGACATTCTCGTCGCGCTTGGCCCTGATCGAGCCGGTCCACTCGGCCGGCGGGTGAGCCCAGGTGCCGCCCATGCCCTGGATCAGCGCCTCCACGCAGGAGCCGATGTCGCCGACCACGGGGGCGGCGATCTCGACGTTGCTGTCCATCTCCCTGGGCTCGATGTCGATCTGCACGAACTTCTTCGGCGAGTCGCCCCAGGTCCGGCCCTTGCCGTGCGACAGGAGCCAGTTGAGGCGGGCGCCGATCATCATCACGACATCGGAATCCTTCAGCACCGTCGAGCGCGCCGCGCCGGCGCATTGCGGATGGGTGTCGGGCAGCAGGCCCTTGGCCATGCTCATCGGCAGGAAGGGAACGCCGCTCTTCTCGACGAAGCTGCGGATGGCGTCGTCCGCCTGGGCGTAGGCAGCGCCCTTGCCGAGGATGATCAGCGGCCGCTTGGCAGCCTTCAGCACGTCGAGCGCGCGCTTGACCGCGGCCGGGGCGGGGATCTGTGCCGGTGCCGGGTCGATCACCTGGACCAGGGACTTGCGGCCGGCCTCGGCGTTCATGACCTGGCCGAACAGCTTGGCCGGCAGGTCGAGATAGACCCCGCCCGGGCGGCCCGACACGGCGGCGCGGATGGCGCGGGCGAAGCCGATGCCGATGTCGGCGGCGTGCAGCACGCGGTAGGCCGCCTTGCACAAGGGCTTGGCGATGGCGAGCTGGTCCATCTCCTCGTAGTCGCCCTGCTGAAGGTCGACGATCTCCCGCTCCGACGAGCCCGAGATCAGGATCATCGGGAAGCAGTTGGTGGTGGCATGGGCGAGCGCCGTCAGGCCGTTCAGGAAGCCGGGCGCCGACACGGTGAGGCAGACGCCGGGCTTCTTGGTCAGGAAGCCCGCGATCGCCGCGGCGTAGCCGGCGTTCTGCTCGTGGCGGAACGACAGCACGCGGATGCCGGCGGCCTGCGCCATGCGGCCGAGATCGGTGATCGGGATGCCGGGCACGCCGTAGATCGTGTGGATGCCGTTCAGCTTCATGGCGTCGATGACGAGGTGGAACCCGTCGGTCAGGTCCTGCACCTCTTCCGCCGCCGCGGGCGCCTTCACTGCTGCATCAGCCATCGTTCCCTCCCGGGTCAATTCCCATTGCGTTCGATCAATCGAGATAATCGGCGTGCCTGTCGACATGCTCGGCGAGGCCGAGCGCGTGCTGGCGCACCAGATCCTCGGCGCGCTCGGTGTCGCGTGCCTCCAGCGCACGGATGATGTTCATGTGGTCGCGGATCGAGCGGTCGACGCGATCGTCCTCGCCGATCGTGCGGCCGCGGATCATGCGCATGTGGGTGAACAGGTTCTCGGCCAGCCGGATCAGCGCCTGGTTGCCGCTGAGCTCGATGATGGCCTGGTGAAAGGCGATGTTGACCTCGGAATACTCGTCGAGCTTGGCGTGCAGCTTGTTGCCCTCGAAGGTCGTGAACATGCGCCGCAGCCCCGCGATATCGGCGTCGCTCGCGCGCTGGGTGATCAGCCGCGCCGCCATGCTCTCCAGCGCTGCCCAGGCCTGGATCAGCTCGATCACCTCGCGCTTGGTCTTGCGCACGACATAGACGCCGCGCCGCGGCACGGAGCGCACGAAGCCCTCGCGCTCGAGCTGCGCCATCGCCTCGCGGACCGGCGTGCGCGAGACGCCGAAATCCAGCGCCAGCTGGCGCTCGTCGAGCCTGATCTCGGTGCGGGTGCGGTAGATGCCCGACGACACAATGACGCTCCGCAAGGCGGCGTAGGCCTTGTCCTTGAACGTCTCGCGATCGTCGATCGGCGCCACCACCAAGCGCACTTCGCTCATCGAATGGCATTCCCTCCGGACGGCGACGAATTCTTTATGTGGTATTCATAATACCAGGCGGACGAGGCTGTCCATGGCTATGATCCCGAGTTCGTGTCGGATCATGGAGACCTCCAATGGCCGAGCCTCGACTTGTCATCCGAAGTGCCAAAGCGCGCGCTCTCGCCCATCGTCTCGCACGCCGCGAAAAGACATCTATCGCCGACGTCGTCGAGCGTGCCCTGGAAGCCTACGAAATCCAGGAAGCACGACGCGAGCCAGCCTCCTCGTTCTACGCACGACTATCAGCGGAATACGGGACCGACATCGATCTCGAAGCGATGATTCGGAAAGCCCACCGTCGCACGGCGACTATGCGGGCTTCCAGAGCCGCAGCGCTGACCGATCGGCAATCCGACTGAAATCGCTGTCGGCTGTCAGCATCGTCAATTCATGGCGAATACAGAGCTGAGCGAGAAGAGCATCGATCGTGCCGATCTGCGCGCCGCTCCGGCGGCAGCGATTTCGCAACTCGGCTGCATCGATGTGATCGTTGCGATCCGGCACCAGTACCGGAACGGCGGAAAACCGGTCGACGATCTGGTCGCGGGCCTTCGGTCCGGATAGCCCTTGGAGAAGCTCCTGAAGGACGAGGCCGGTCGTCACGATCGTTTCGCCGGCCTCGATTGCCCTGACAAGCGCGCCGACCTCTCTCGCCGGGTCGGGTGCATCGCGCCTCAGCGCCAGGGACCAGACGCTGGTGTCGACGAAGAGGCTCAATCGCGACTCCGTCCGGCCTTGTAGTCATACGAAGCATCCCATTCGAGCTTGCCGAACAGGTCGAGCAGGCGCTTCTGCTGGCGCCTCGCAATGAACTCCTGCAGCGCCATCGTGACCGCCGCCTTCTTTGTCTTCTCGCCGCTGACCTCCAGCGCCCGCTCGATCAGCTTGGGGTCGATCGACAGATT
>JALHMO010000085.1 GCA_022844015.1 Reyranella sp.
CCGCGGGCAGCGCGGGCGGCGCTGGCGCGGCCGGCGGCGCGGCGAACCAGCCGGGCGGCGAGAAGGTGGTCGACGCCGATTTCGAGGACGTGACCGACAAGAACAAGAAGACAGGCTCGGGCTGAACCCGACGCAGGAACTGAGCAACCCGGCCTCCCGCGCAAGCGGGGGGCCGATGAGTAAGCGGGCAAGTGGGGGCTGCGTTAGGCTTTATGTCGCAAGACTATTATGAGCTGCTCGGAGTCGGCCGCACGGCGAGCGCCGACGACCTCAAGAAGGCGTTCCGCAAGCTCGCCATGCAGCATCACCCGGATCGCAACCGGGACAACAAGGACGCCGAGAAGAAGTTCAAGGAGATCAACCACGCCTACGACATCCTGAAGGATCCGGAGAAACGGGCGGCCTACGACCGCTACGGGCCGGCTGCCTTCGAGGGTGGCGCCGGGCCGGGCGGGCCGGGCGGCCCGTTCCAGGGCCAGGGCTTCGACTTCGGCTCGGTGTTCGGCGACGTCTTCGAGGAGATGTTCGGTGCCGGCCGAGGGCGCGGCGGGCGCGGCGACCAGCGCGGCCAGGATTTGCGCTTCAATCTCGAGATCACGCTGGAGCAGGCCTTTGGCGGCACCGAGGCGACGGTCCGCGTGCCGAGCTCGGTGGCCTGCGAGTCGTGCCGCGGCAGCGGCGCCGAGGCCGGCTCCAAGCCGCAGCAATGCCCGACCTGCCACGGTCGCGGCCGGCTGCGTGCCCAGCAGGGCTTCTTCACCATCGAGCGTCCTTGCCACGCCTGCCAGGGCGCCGGCCAGGTGATCGACAAGCCGTGCCGGACCTGCGCCGGCCAGGGTCGCGTGCGGCGCGAGAAGACCCTGAAGGTGAACATCCCGGCCGGCGTCGAGGACGGCACGCGCATCCGCCTGACCGGCGAGGGCGAGGCCGGCGCGCGCGGCGGCCCGGCGGGCGATCTCTACGTGTTCCTGTCGGTGCGCCGCCACCAGCTGTTCGAGCGCGAGGGCGCCGACATCCATTGCCGCGTGCCGATCTCGATGGTCCAGGCGACGCTCGGCAGCAACATCGAGGTGCCGACGCTCGACGGCAAGATGGCCCGGGTCAACATCCCGGCCGGCGCCCAGGGCGGCCACCAGTTCCGCCTGCGTGGCAAGGGCATGCCGATCATGCGCTCGAGCCAACACGGCGACATGTACATCGAGATCAACGTCGAGACGCCGACCAACCTCACGGCCAGGCAGAAGGAATTGCTCAAGGAGTTCGAGAACGCCGGCAAGACCAGCCCGACCTCCGAGGGCTTCTTCAGCAAGGTCAAGGAGATGTTCGGCGGGTAGAGCGGCTCATTGTCTTCCGGACCGCGGGCATCCCGCTCGCTCATGCAGCTGAGCGAGCCGGACGCTCGCGGTCCAGAAGAACTCGAGCCCCGGCGCCTCCAAGGGCCTGTCACGAAATAAATGCTCCAGAATCGCTGTCATCCCGAGCGCAGCGAGGGGACCTTTGTTGCTGCCCAAAAGGTCCTCGCTGCGCTCGGGATGACAGCAGTGCTGTCACAACTGCAGCATTTATTTCGTGACAGGCCCCAACCCAACGACCTCACCCTGAGGAGCGCGCGAAGCGCGCGTCTCGAAGGGTGGGAGCGAGCACCGTGCCTGTCCTCATCCTTCGAGACGCCGCGCAAGGCGCGGCTCCTCAGGATGAGGTTTGGTTTCTCTCGACGCAGATCGAAAAGAACAAGGCGCGGCTCACGCCGCCGCCAGCACGCATCTCACCAGGTGACCGTCGCTTCGCACGCGCAGGTCGGGCGGGGCAGCGAGGCAGGGCGATTGCACGAAGCGGCAGCGCGGGGCGAAGCTGCAGGCGGTCGGGATCTCGGCGAGATCGGGCGGGGCGCCCGGAATCGCCTCGAGCCGCTGGCCGCGCATGCCGTCGTGCACCGTCGAGGCGAGCAGGCCGCGGCTGTAGGGATGCTGCGGCGCGTCGACCATCTGCTCGACCGGCGCCAGCTCGACGATCTTGCCGGCATACATGACCCCGATGCGGTCGGAGACCTCGACCGCGACGCCGATGTCGTGGGTGACGAAGATCACGCCGAGATCGAACTCGCGCTGCAGCTCGCGGATCAGCAGCAGGACCTGGATCTGGACAGTCGCGTCGAGCGCCGTCGTCGGCTCGTCGGCCAGCAGCAGGCTGGGATTGCACGACAGCGCCAGCGCGATCATGGCGCGCTGGCGCATGCCGCCCGACATCTCGTGCGGATAGGCCTTGAGGCGCTGCGCCGGCGAGGGAATGCGCACCAGCTCGAGGAGCTCGCGCGCGCGCTTCCACGCCTCGGTCTCGCTCTTGCCGGTGTGCTTGCGGATGGTCTCGGTAATCTGCTGGCCGATGGTGAAGACCGGATCGAAGGCGGTCGCCGGCTCCTGGAAGATCATGGCGACCCGCCCGCCGCGCAGGTCGCCGAGCGCGCGCGGCGCCATGTCGAGCACCTCGTCGCCTTCCAGCCTGATGCTGCCCGACCAGCGCGTGCGGTGCTCCGGATGGAGGCGCAGGATCGAGCGCAGGGTGACGCTCTTGCCCGACCCCGACTCGCCCAGGATGCCCAGCGTCTCGCCGCGCTTCAGGTCGAAGCTCACGCCATTGACGGCGTGCACGGTGCGGTCGGGTGTGACGAAGGTGACGTGGAGGTCGCGGACCTGCAGGAGATCGCTCATGTCACGCCGCCGCCGCCTTGGAATGGCCCGAGCCGGGCCGGCGCATGTGGCAGGCGACCGACTGCGCCGGGGTCTCGGTCAGCAGCGGCTCGCCGGCGGCGCAGACGTCCTCGGCGAACGGGCAGCGCGTGCGGAAGCGGCAGCCCGAGGGCGGGTCGATCGGGTTGGGCGGATCGCCCTGGATCGGTGCCTCGTGCGTGCGCTTGCGCGGATCCATCGACGGCCGCGCCGACAGCAGCGCACGCGTGTAGGGATGCAGCGGGTTGCCGTAGATCGCCTCGACCGGCCCGAGCTCGACGATCTTGCCGAGGTACATCACCAGCACGCGGTCGCTGAGATACTGCACGACGTTGAGATCGTGGCTGATGAAGACGTAGGTCAGGCCGAGCTCGCTCTTGAGGTCGACCAGCATGTTCAGCACCTGCGCCTCGACCGACTTGTCGAGCGCCGACACCGCCTCGTCGAGAATCACCAGGCGCGGCCGCAGCGCGAGAGCGCGGGCGATGTTGACGCGCTGGCGCTGGCCCCCCGACAGCTCGTGCGGATAGCGCTCGGCGTAGCTCTCCGGATCGAGCCCGACCTGGGCCAGCAGGTCGCGCGTCCGCGCGCGCGCCTCGGCGGCCGGCAGGCCATGCGCCTTGGGCGCGAAGGCGAGCGTCTCGCCGATGGTCAGGCGCGGGTTGAGCGAGGCATAGGAATCCTGGAACACCATCTGCACCTGGCGGCGCAGCTCGTTCACCGTGATGCCGTGCGGCTCGTCGACCGGATCGCCATCGAGCACCAGGGTGCCGCGATCGGGCCGGAGCAGGCGGATCAGCAGGCGCGCCACCGTCGACTTGCCGCAGCCCGATTCGCCGACCACGCCCAGGGTCTCGCCCTTGGCGACCGAAATTGTCAGATCGTCGACGGCGCGGACGACCTTGCGGCCGCGGCCGAGCAGGCCGCCGCCGACCGGGAAGTGCTTGCGCAGATCCTTGGCCAGCAAGAGCGGCTGCGCCGGGCCGCCGCGATCGGCGATGGGAAGAGCTGAGTCCATGTCAGGCCTTCACGTCCATGGCGGCGCGCAGGCCGTCGCTCATCAGGTTGAAGCAGATCGAGGTGATGAAGATCATCACGCCGGGCAGCGCCGCCAGCACCGGGTTGACGTAGATCGCCTGGCGCAGCGTGTTCAGCATCAGGCCCCATTCCGGCTCGGGCGGCTTGACGCCGAGGCCGAGGAAGCTCAGCCCGGCGGCGAGGATGATGGCGACGCTGATCAGCGAGGTGGCGTAGACCAGGATCGGCCCCAGCACGTTGCCCAGCACGTGCACCCGCACGATCGCGAGCGTGCTGGCGCCGCTCGCCTTGGCAGCATCGACGAAGTCGAAGCCGCGCACCTGCGTGGTAACGCTCTCCGACACGCGGCAGATCGGCGGGATGAACACCAGGCTCAAGGCGAGCAGGGTGTTCTCCGCGCCGGCACCCATGGCGCCCGACAGCGAGATGGCGAGCAGCACCGACGGGAAGGCATAGAAGACGTCCATCGTGCGCATGATCGCCATGTTCACCCGGCCGCCCAGGAAGCCTGCCGCGATGCCGAGGAAGCCGCCGATCAGGAGCGCGCAGGCGACCGGCGTCACGCCCATGAACAGCGAGAGCCGGCCGCCGTAGATCAGGCGGGCCAGCATGTCGCGGCCGAGCTCGTCGGTGCCCAGAAGGTTGTTGGGCGATCCGATCGGATTGAGCCGGCGGAGCATCGACGTCTTGTAGGGGTCGGCGAGTCCCAGCCACGGCGCCAGCAGGGCGGCGGCAACCAGCAGGATCAGGATAGCGGCGCAGATCAAGGTCACCGGGTCGCGCCGCAGCCGACGACCGACGGATTGCCAATAGCCGCGTGAGACGCCCGACCGGCCCAGCAGAACGCTGATGGTGCCTCCGAGATCGATCGACGGGCTTTGGATGGCCATGGCGTCAGCCTCGCTTGATGCGCGGATCGACCATGGTCTGGATCACGTCCACGGTGAGATTGAGCATCATGAAGAAGAAGGCGAGCACCAGGGTGGTGCCCTGCAGGATCGGCAGGTCGCGCCGGAAGATGGCGCTGTTCAGCAGGAAGCCGGTGCCCGGCCAGGCGAACACCGTCTCGATCAGGATCGAGCCGCCGATCAGGTTGCCGGCCTGCAGGCCCATCACGGCGAGGCAGGTCGGCGCGGCGTTCTTCAGCACGTGGCGCAGGATCCGGATGTCGCTCATGCCCTTGGCCTGCAGCGCGGTCACGAACTCCATGCTGAGCGTTTCCTTGATCGTCGAGCGCACCGTGCGGGTGACGACGCCGAGCGGGATCACCGACAGCGCGATGGTCGGCAGGACCATGTGGGCGAGATGGGCGCGGTCGAGCCGCCAGCCGGTCGAGTTCTCCGGCCCGATGCCCATCGGCGGCAGGGCGCCGAGCTCGACGGCGAAGATGATCACCAGCACGATCGCCAGCCAGAAGTGCGGCACGCTGACCCCGACCAGCGAGATCAGCGTGACCAGCCGATCGACGAGGCGCGACTTGGCGTAGGCTGCCGCCGTGCCGAGCACGACGGCGAGCGAGAAGGCGAGCGTGGTCGCGGCGATCGCGAGGATGATGGTGTTGCCGAACGCCGTGGCGACCTCGGTCGCGACCGACCGCCCGGTGCCGATCGAGGTGCCGAGATCGCCGGTCAGGGTGACGCCGAGCCAGCGCAGGTACTGCACCGGCAGCGGCTGGTCGAAGCCGTAATACTCCTTGAGCTTGTCGACGACCTCCTTGGGCGCGTCGGGCGGCACGATCGCCGAGATCGGGTCGCCCGGCGCCAGGTGCAC
The DNA here is from genome assembly GCA_022844015.1 of Reyranella sp. Lineage (GTDB taxonomy): Bacteria > Pseudomonadota > Alphaproteobacteria > Reyranellales > Reyranellaceae > Reyranella. The sequence continues at coordinate 5,535 of JALHMO010000085.1, forward strand.
CAGCCCGAACACCAGCAGGGAGACGCCGAAGGCGACCGGGATCAGGTAGACAAAGCGGCGCAGGGCATAGAGCAGCATCGCCGGTCTTCCTCGGTTGCTACGGGCTGGGGGGGCTACTGGGCTGGCTACTTGGCCATCTCGACCGGCGTCAGATCCTGGAACCAGCTCTGGGCCTGCACGAAGCCCTTCACCTTGGGACTCATGGCGCGCGGGTTGAGGTCGTGCGCGATGTAGACCCAGTAGGCCTGGTCGACGATGTAGGTGTGCACGTCGGCCAGTGCCTTGGTCTGCGCCGCGCGATCGAAGCTGGTGTGCGCCTTGTTGATCAGCTCGTCGAGCTTGGGGTCCTTCAGGATGCCCCAGTTGGCGCCGGCCGGCGCCACGAAAGCCGAATGATAGAGGCGCATGAAGGCCGAGTAGGGATCGACCGTGGCGCGGCTCACGTTGATGGCGTTGACGCCGGCCTTGGTGGCGGTCTCGCTGGTCGCCGGCTGGAACTGGAAGTTGACCAGCGCATTCCATTCCATGACCTCGAACTGCGTGTCGAAGCCGACCGCGTTGAGGTTCTCCTGGACATACTCGTTCATCGGCAGGGGCAGCATCTGGCCCGAGCCCGAGGTCGAGATCGCGATCTTGATCTTCGGCTTTTTGGTCGGGCCGTAGCCTGCCTCGGCCAGCAGCTTCTTCGCCGCCTCGGGATCGTACTTGATGTCGAAGCCGGGCGAGCCGAACCACGGATGCCCGGGATACACCGCACCCTTGGATTCGATCATCATGCCGCCCAGCAGCTTGTTGAGGCCGGCGCGATCGACGGCGAGGTTGGCCGCCTTGCGCACGCGGATGTCGGCCCACGGCGAGCTCTCGACCATGCTGGGATGGTAGCCCCAGTTGTGCGGATACTTGTTGGTGACGATCGACATGCCGCCCTGCCGCAGGCGCGGGATCGCGTCGGGCGCTGGCACCTCGATCCAGTCGATCTGGCCGGCCAGCAGCGCCGCGGTGCGCGTCGCCGCCTCCGGCATCGGGAACAGGATCACCTTGTCGAGCTTGGGAACGCGCGCCTTCTCCCAGTAGCCGGCATTGCGCACCAGCTCGAGCCGCTCGCGCGGCACCACGCGCTCGACCTTGAACGGGCCGGTGCCCGACGGCTGCATCGCCACCTTGGTCCAGTCCTTGCCGAGCTTCTCCCACTGCGCCGGGCTGGAGAAGAAGATGTAGGACATGTCGTAGGGGAACAACGAGTTCACGACCTTGGTCGTGAGCTCGATCGTGTACTTGTCGACCGCCTTGTAGCCGACCAGGGTCGGGATGCGCGCGCGTGCCTGCGCCATCTGCTTGCGATCGAACTGCGGCGACTTGTCGTCGAGCAGCTTGTCGAGGTTCCAGATCACCGCGGCGGAGTCGAAATCCGAGCCGTCGTGGAACTTCACGCCCTGGCGCAGCTTGAACACCCACTTGGTCGGCTCGCCTTCGACCGCCGACCATTCGGTGGCGAGGCCGGGCCGGATGTCGGCAATGGTGTCGGCCTTCGACAGGTCCCAGTTCACCAGCGCGTCGTAGATCGTGTAGCCGGCGAAGCGGAATCCCTCGAAGCCCTGATCGGGCTGGCCCGTGGTCTGCGGGATGTCGGCGGCTGTCATGCCGATGCGCAGAGTGCCCTGTGCCAGGGCAGGTGCCACTGCGAGGACGCACAGGCCCATGCCGGCAACTGCAAAGCGTAGGTGCTTGAACATACGAGGCTCTCCTGTCCGGCGGGCGTCCGGTCGCGGACGCTCGAACAAAACTCATGCAAGCGCCAAGCCAAGAGACTTGCGCCGCGTCCGCGACTCGGGCGGCATGTCGCTTGCATGATCGCCCAACGGAGGAACCGAATGCCCGAGCCCGAGATTGCCATCACCCTGGAGGAGTTCCGCGCGCGTGCCGCGCTGACCGGCCTGCCGCTCACCGAGGAGGATATCGGGCACCTGCACAAGGGATACGCCGGCCTGCTCGCGCTGATGCAGCGCATCCCGGACCAATGGGCCTGGGCCGCCGAGCCGCCGCACGTCTTCCGTGCCGACGAGTAGGCCCGCCATGACCGACCTCACGACGCTCGGCATCGCCGACGCAGGCCGCATGATGGCGCGTGGCGCGCTCTCGTCGAGCGCGCTCACCGACGCCTTCCTGGCGCGCATCGCCAGCCTCGATGGCAAGCTCTCGAGCTTCATCACGGTGACCGCCGAGCGCGCCCGCGCCGCCGCGGTGCAGGCCGACACTGAACGACGCCGCGGCTTCACGCGCGGGCCGCTTCACGGCATCCCCATCGCGCTGAAGGACATCTACGAGACCGAGGGCGTGCTCACGACAGGTCACTCGCACCTGCTCGCCGACTACGTGCCGGCAATCGACGCCGAGACGGTGCGCCGTCTCAAGGCCGGCGGCGCGGTCATCCTGGGCAAGCTCGCGACGCACGAGTTCGCCAACGGCGCGATGACGCCCGACCAGCCGTTCCCGGCGGCGCGCAACCCGTGGAACCTCGACTACCAGCCCGGCGGCTCGTCGAGCGGCTCGGGCGCCGCGGTGGCCGCGGCGCTGTGCATGGGTGCCATGGGCTCCGACACCGGCGGCTCGATCCGCAACCCGGCGGGCTTCTGCGGCACCGCCGGCCTCAAGCCGACCTATGGCCTGGTGAGCCGCTGCGGCATCTATCCGCTGTCGTTCAGCCTCGACACCGCCGGGCCGCTCACCTGGACGGTCGAGGACAGCGCGCTGATGCTCGACGTGCTGGCGGGCCACGATCCCAACGACCAGGCCTCGGCCAGGGCGCCGAAGGTGGACTACGGCGCGTCGGCGCATCGGCCGATCGAGGGGATGCGCATCGCGCTGGCGCGCCACTGGTACGACGGCATCACGCCCGACATGGACAAGGGCATCGACGAGGCGGTGCGCGTGCTGCGCGACCTCGGCGCCATCGTCGAGGAGGTCGTCTTCCCCGACATCCGCGACTATCACATCTGCGGCCGCGTCATCATCACCGCCGAGGCGCACGCCATCCATCGCCGCGAGGTGATCGAGACGCCGGAGAAGTTCGGCTACACGACGCGCCGCCGCTTCCAGCTCGGCGCCTTCCTCAGCGCCGAGCAGTATCTCTCGGCGCTGCGCTTCCGGCGCCAGCTGCAGGTCGACACGCGCGCGGCGATGCGCGGCTACGACCTGGTGATGACCGCCAACCAGTGGGGCGCGCCGGAGACCTTCGAGGAGCCGCAGCCGATCTTCCACTTCCTCGGCAAGCCCTCGCTCACCATGCCGTTCAACGTCACCGGCCAACCGGCGCTCACCGTGTGCTGCGGCTTCGGCGGCGACGGCTTCCCGCTCGCCTTCCAGCTCGCCGGCCGGCCGTTCGACGAGGCGAGCGTGCTCGCCGCCGGCGCCGCCTACGAACGCGCCACGTCGTGGCGGGGACGGCGGCCGAAGCTTTGAAGACGCCCCAACAACAACCTCATCCTGAGGAGTGAGCGCAGCGAGCGTCTCGAAGGATGGGCGACAGGCACGGTGTCCGAGGCCCATCCTTCGAGACGCCACGCTTCGCGTGGCTCCTCAGGATGAGGCTTGCGTTGTTCGCCCTGCTATCTGAGGGCCTTCTCAGCACCCGATCTTCTTGGCCAGCTCCACCATCGAGTTCCCGACGGCGTCCCATTCGCCGTCGGCTTTCAGGTCGGTCTTCTGGTCGGGGCCGTGCTCGGTCGGGCGATGCACGAAGCCGGTCGACAGGCCGCATTTCTGCGCCGCCTTCAGGTCGCCATTGTGGGCGGCGACCAGCATCACCTGGTGCGGCTCGAGGTACATCGTCCTGACCACGCCGAGGTAGGCCTCCGGGTCGGGCTTGTAGTGGCGGAAGGTCTCGCCCGAGAAGCAATGGTCCCACGGGATGCCGCCGTTCTTGGCCATGTTGATCAGCAACGCCACGTTGCCGTTGCTGAGCGTCGCCACGACATACTTCTTCTTCATCATGGCGATGCCCTCGACCGAGTCGGGCCACGGCCTGAGCTTGTGCCAGAGCCGGGTGAACTCCCACGCCCCCGCCTCGCCGGGATGCTTCAGGCCGCGCTTCTTCAGAAGCATCTCGAAGGCTTCCTTGTGCAGCTCGTCGATGTTGGTCCACGGCAGCTCGCCCTTGCGCACGCGGTGCATCTGCGGCTGGTAGAGGCCGCGCCAGTCGTCGGCGAAGCTCGTCCAGTCGGTGTCGAGGCCGTGTTTCCTGCCCAGGGCGGGGAGGTCCGCGATCAGGCTGCCGCGCCAGTCGACCACGGTGCCGAAGACGTCGAAGATGCAGACCTCGAGGTCGGCGAGAGATTTGGCCATGGCTATGTTTCCTCCGTTGCCCTGGATGTGCACGCCGCATCAACCAGCTTCAGTGTGCGCATTTCCGGGTGGCACGCGCCGGCGCGCGCCACCCGGAAGTCGCTCCAGTGTGGCGTCTCGCGAGCGGCTTGGGTAGGGTCGCGCCATGGTCGACAAGCCCGACACGGTGAAGCCCGACACGATAACTGGCACCGACAACAAGCCGCGCTGCCGCTGGGCATCGGCCGATCCGCTGTACGAGCGCTACCATGACAAGGAATGGGGCCGGCCGCTCAGGGACGATCACGCCCTGTTCGAGCTGCTGACCCTCGAAGGCTGCCAGGCCGGCCTTTCCTGGATCACCGTGCTGCGCAAACGCGAGCACTACCGCAAGGTCTACGACGGCTTCGACCCGGCCCGGATCGCGCGCTACACGCCGGCCAAGCTCGCGAAGCTGCTGGCCGATACCGGCATCATCCGCCACAAGGGCAAGATCGACGCCAGCGTCGGCAACGCCAAGGCGTACCTCGCGCTGGTCGAGCGCGAGGGCTCGTTCTCGAAGTACCTGTGGAGCTTCGTCGGCGGCAAGCCGATGAGGAACAACCGCCAGAGCATGAGGGACGTGCCGGCGCGCACGCCGGAGAGCGACGCCCTGTCCAAGGCACTGCAGAAGGCCGGCTTCAAGTTCGTCGGCTCGACCATCTGCTACGCCTTCATGCAGGCCTCCGGCATGGTCGACGACCATGTCGTGGGCTGCCATCGCTACCGGGAGTAAAGCTTGACCAAGCGAGTCTTCATCGCGGCGCTGGGCACCGAGACCAACCAGTTCGTGCCCTTCCCCACCGGCTTGCGCGGCTACCAGGAGCACGGCATCTGGCGCGGCGACGCCACGCGGCACGAGCCGACCAACTTCACCGCGCCGCTGCATGTCTGGCGCAAGGCGATCGAGGCGCGCGGCTGGACGGCGATCGAAGGCCTCGCCACCTTTGCCGCGCCCTCGGGCACCACCGTGCGCGCGGTCTACGAGGGATTTCGCGACGAGATCCTCGACGGCATCGAGGCGGCGCTGCCGCTCGACGGCGTGCTGATCAACGTGCACGGCGCGATGGTCGCCGACGGCTACGACGATTGCGAAGGCGATCTCCTGTCGCGCGTGCGGGCGATCGTCGGCCCCGGCGTCGCGATCGGCGCCGAGTTCGACCTGCACTGCCATCTCAGCGCCCTGATGCTCGACAGCGCCGACGTTCTGATCGGCTACAAGGAGTATCCCCACACCGACACGATGGAGCGCGCCGCCGAGCTGTTCGCCATCGTCGCCGACACGATCGAGGGCAAGGTGAGGCCGGTGATGGCGCGCCACGACTGCCGCATGATCGCCCAGTACCGGACCTCGGTGCCGCCAATCAGCGAGCTCGTCACCCGCATGAAGTCGCTCGAGGGCAAGGACGGCATCCTCTCGGTATCGCTGAGCCACGGCTTCGCCTTCGCCGATGTCGAGGATGTCGGCACGCGCACCCTGGTGGTCGCCGACCGCGATCGGGCCAAGGCGCAGGCGCTGGCCGAGCAGCTCGGCCGCGAGCTGTGGGACAACCGCGAGCGCTACGCCACGAAGTACCTGACGATCGCCGAGGGCATGGAGCGCGCGGCCTCGCACAACCAGGGCCCGCTGGTGCTGGCCGACCGCGCCGACAATCCCGGCTCGGGCGCGCCCGGCGATTCGACCTTCCTGCTGCAGGCGCTGGTCGAACGCGAGATCGGCCCGGCGCTGTTCGGCGTGATGTGGGATCCCATGGCGTTCCGCGTCGCCGAGGAGGCCGGCGAGGGCGCCCGCCTGCGCATGCGGCTCGGCGGCAAATCCGGCGAGGTGAGCGGCAATCCCGTCGATCTCGACGTCACGGTGAAGAAGATCGCCCGCGGCGTGCGCCAGCCCTACGGCCCGGTGATGGTGCCGCTCGGCGACATGGCGCTGCTCTCCTCGAAGCACGTCGACGTCGCGATCTGCACCTTGCGCACCCAGACCTTCCACGCCGATGCCTTCAAGGCGGTCGGCGCCGACCCGGCCGACTACCGCGTCGTCGTGGTCAAGTCGGCGCAGCATTTCTACAACGGCTTCGTGGGCGTCGCGAAAGAGATCCTCTACGTTGCCTCGCCCGGCGCCGCCGACCCCGATGTGACGCGCTGGCCTTACACCAAGCGCAAGACGCCGTTCTGGCCCAAGGTCGCCGATCCGTGGGCGTGAGCCCCGCATTCTCCTCCTATGAAGATCGGGGCGGGTACCGCCCCGATCTTCTCAGCATCGTGGTGCGCGCCGGCGTGCTGGGGGTCTCCCCAGCGATGCTGCTACGGAGTGGACACATCTCGAATCCTTCCGCCGTAGGACGGGCTGTCGAGCTTGCACTCATGTTGTCCTCCCCGCGCTTCGCGCAGGGAGGACAGCGTGATGCGTGAATTCGGCAGCGTGGGACGGGGCGGGGTTCCAGAGCTGTCCACTCCGTACCAGCGAAGCTGGGGAGGAGAAGATACGCGGCCGCGCAAGAACGACCCTGAATTTTGCGTCCGTTGCGTCCGTTGCGTCAGTGGCCTTTGAAATCAAGGACTTGGGACTGACGCACCGGAGGGACCTTGCGTCAGGAGCAGGCCGGCTTGCGTCAGGGTTGGCGATCACGGTCATGTCCTTCGGTCTGCACGCAGGTGTGCCCGTCCCGCTATCACGCGGCCGCCCGAGCGGGCAGGACAGCAAGCCGACCTGGATCGCTTTTGCAGCCACGGCCGCGTGCCCTCGAGTGCCCGCTGCCCTGCACGAGAACAAGGCTCACAGCATCGGCGCCAGCGCCTCGCGCGTCGTCTTGCCTTCGACCACGGGCACGACCTCGAACTCGACGACGTCCTGCCAGTCGGCGATCCAGCGCTGGAACAGCGTGACGTCGTCGGCCTCCATGAGCTGGAAGCAGCGGCCGAGATCGGCCGACACGTAGCTGGCCACGAACTTCAAGCCGTCCGGCAGGCCGCGGCCGGCGTCGCGCAGCTTGCGATAGACCGCCTTGCCGTCCTGATTGCGGAACTTCTCGACCACCATGAAGAGCATGTCCGACCCCTTTCGAGTCCGCTACTGTAGGCCGGCAAACTCGAGGGGAGCGACATGAAGATCGCCGTCGTCGGCGCCGCCGGGCGCATGGGTCAGATGCTGGTGCGCCGCATCGCGCATACCGAGGGCGTCAGCCTGGTCGCCGCCAGCGAGTCGCCCAACAGCAACGCCATCGGCCGCGATGCCGGCGAGGTGGCGGGGCTGGAGGCCAACAAGGTGAAGATCGGCGGCGACAGCGCCGCCGCCATCGCCGCCGCCAACGTCGTGATCGACTTCACGGTGCCCGCCGCCACGGTGGCGCATGCCAGGGTCGCCGCCGACAAGGGTGTGGCGATGGTGATCGGCACGACCGGCCTCGACCCGGCGCAAACCGCGCTGATCCACGACGCGGCGAGGACGGTGCCGATCATGTGGGCCGCCAACATGGCGCTCGGCGTCAACATCCTGCTGGCGCTGGTCGAGAAGACGGCGTCGATGCTCGATCCCAGCTACGACATCGAGGTGATGGAGATGCATCACCGCCACAAGATCGACGCACCCTCCGGCACCGCGCTTGCGCTCGGCCGCGCCGCCGCCGCCGGCCGGCAGGTCAGGCTCGAGGACGTGTGGCGCAAGGCCCGCGACGGCCACACCGGCGCGCGGCCGTCGGGCGAGATCGGCTTCGCCACCCTGCGCGGCGGCGAGGAGGTCGGCGTCCACACCGTGATGTTCGCCGCCGCCGGCGAGCGGCTCGAGCTCAGCCATCGCGCCTTCAGCCGCGAGACCTACGCCGCAGGGGCCGTGCGCGCCGCGCAGTGGCTCGGCGGCAAGAAGCCCGGCCTGTACGGGATGAAGGACGTGCTGGGTCTCTGACCCATGCAATTGATTGCACGAACGGCATGTCACGGCAGGGAATCCTCGCCGATATTTTGCGTCATTTGCGTCACTGCGTCACAAACGCTTTGCAATCAATGGGATAGCGTCGCGCGCCGCGAGCGCGTTTGCGTCACGGAGCGTCTTAGGCCGTTCTTTCGTCTGTTCGCTCATTTCAGTCCTCCCGACACCATGATGCCCGTCCAAGGGGAGCACCCCGGCCTCGACCGGAAAACCCTGCGCACCCACGGTTGCGCGCGGAATAGGCGATAGCGGACATCGGCAGCCGCGATCAGGGGAGCCAGCCGAGTTGGATCTCTCCTGCAGCCAGTCGGCAGAGTTTTCTCACGATGCGGCCGCCGCTACACTTGTGGTCATAGCGCGGTGCGCGCATGGCGACGCTGGCGGCCTTGCAGAAGCGCTACGACTTGCAGCGGGCCGAGCAAGAGCTCGGCGCCAGGATCGACGCGCTTCCCACTTTGGAAGTAGCATGAATCGGAACTGCCGCGAGCTTCCGATCCGTGCGGATTTTCGACCGCGGTCGCTGCAACTCGCAAGGACTGGATAGCGCTTACCGCCGATTACCGCCCAGCTCGTCGAGACGAGCGAGACGCCCGATCAAAGCCCGAGACGGTGAAGGTCATTCCAATCCTGCTCGAGGTCATCGAGCGTGAACGGGATGTAGACGTCATGGGCCTTGAGAAAACCATCCAAGGCTTGCCGCGTTGCGAATCCAAGCAACTCCCGCAACTCGCCCTTGGTCAACCGGCCGAAACGGAACTCTTGCACGGCCAACGCTTCCAGCGCCCGACGCGGCAGATCGCCCTCAGCCCCGAGACGGCCGGCGATATCGTCTGGGATCCGGATGGTGACGTCCATACCAGTACTGTACTGGGCGACATGATGACGTCAAAAGACGGAGCGAGGCTGCCCGTGGGATGGCGCCGAGGCGCGCCATTGGCTACTCCCACCTGTGGGCGTAGCGCGGTGCGCGCATGGCGGCGATGGCGGCCTTCAGCTGCTCGGCGACCTCGAGCCGGCTGGCGGGGTCGAGGAAGCGGCCGATCACCACCCGGTTGCCGCGCGAGCTGACGACCAGCCGCTCCGCCTCGGCATCCCAGTCGACGCGCAGCCAGTAGGCGGCCAGCCTGATCTGCTCGCGCTCGCCGTCGGGCGCCACCCGCTCGACGATCAGGTCGCGGTCGGTCAGGACCAGAGTCTCGCTGCGCCGGGCGTCGAGGTAGCTGCGCTTGAACAGCAGCCACAGCAGCAGGATATCGAGACCCATGAAGCCCAGCACCGGCCAGGCGCCGAGCACCAGCATGGGCAGGCCGATCGCCAGATTCGCCGCCACGGCGACCCGGATCAGCCACTTGAAGCCGGTAGGCGACAGGCTGCGATAGGGCACCAGCGAGGTCGCGAAATGGACGGCCGGGACGGGCGTTTCAGTCATGCTATGAACCCCTATGGCCCTGATGAAGCCCGCCGTCATCCTGGAATTCTTCGCCTGCCTGAAGAAGGCGATACCGGAGCCCGAGACCGGGCTCGAGTACGACAACGTCTAACAGAATCTGGTCACCGCGGCTCCGTGTCGATGACGTCCGGGTGTTCTATGATGTTTCTGGCACGGTTGTCGAAGTCTTGGCGATCGTGTCCAAATCGGAGGCCGGGTCATGGCTCGCACAGTTCGGAAACCCAGAGTGAAGGAAGTTCCCCTCTCTGAAGTGAAGGATGATCTGTCTCGCTGCCTTCGCGAGGCGGAAACGCGGGAGATCGTCATTACACGTCATGGCAAGCCAGCCGGCGTATTGATTGGATTCGAGTCGGAAGAGGACTGGTTCGACTACCGCCTCGAGCACGATCCACGGTTCCTGCGGCGCGTTGAGCAAGCGAGGAACAGCTTGCGTGCCGGACACGGTGTGAAGCTGGAGGACATTGAAACAGAGTAGCCGCCTGAAGCGGCCGCGCAGCGTGATCGCGCGACTGGCCAAGCCATCGTCTTGCCGCTTGTTGTTCGGCAGTTGTCATCGAGAAGTGACCGGTGGCCAGGAAGCTCCGGAACTGTGACTCAATCTGCAGAAGCGCTACGATCTGCAGCAGGCGAGCATGAGCTCGGCACCAGGATCAATTCCATTCCTACATTGAAAGTAGCGTGAGAGCCTGCGTCAGCGACCTTCGACATTGTATGATCTTCCCATGGCCCTGATGAAGCTCGCCGTCATCCCGGAATTCTTCGCCCGCCTGAAGAAGGCGATACCGGAGCCCGAGACCGAGCTCGAGTACGACAACGTCTACCAGCTTCTGGTCGCCGTCGTCCTGTCGGCCCAGGCGACCGATGCCGGGGTCAACCGTGCCACGACGCCCCTGTTCGAGAAGATCAAGACCCCGGCCCAGATGATCGAGCTCGGCGAGACCAGGCTGATCGACCATATCAAGACCATCGGCCTGTTCCGCATGAAGGCCAGGAACGTGATCGCGCTCAGCCGGTTGCTGGTCGAGAAGCACGGCGGCGAGGTGCCGCGCGACCACGCGGCGCTGCAGGAGCTGCCCGGCGTCGGCCGCAAGACCGCCAACGTGGTGATGAACGTGGCGTTCGGCGAGGCCACGATCGCCGTCGACACCCACATCTTTCGCGTCGGCAACCGCACCGGCCTGGCACCCGGCAAGAACCCGCTCGAGGTGGAGCTCAGGCTGCTGAAGCGCGTGCCCGACCCTTACCGCCTGTACGCCCATCACTGGCTGATCCTGCACGGCCGCTACACCTGCAAGGCGCGCAAGCCGGAGTGCCCGCGCTGCGTGGTGAACGACCTCTGCCTGTTCAAGGGCAAGCAGACGCCCCCTTGAACAGCCTCGGCGAGGCTCAGGCCCGGATCGACGATTGACCATCGGCAGGGATCGGCTTCGCCGCTTCGTGCGGAGCGCAGGGCCGACGCAGCTGCGGGCGGCCTGAACAGGGAGAGGGCGATGATCACCATTCATCATCTGGGGGTGTCCCAGTCCGACCGGGTCGTCTGGCTGATGCGACCTGGCGAACGTCACCGCCTACGTGCGCCGGATCGAGCAACGCCCGGCTTACGTCAAGGCGATGCAGATCGCCGGGCCGAAGGCAGCGCCGCCAGCATGACGGCCAGGCCACGCGTGGCGGCACAGCCAACGGCGAGCAGCGACGTTCCTACGGTGGAGAATCGGGTATAATCGGGTATGGGTTCGGATACTTGACCAGGCGGGCCAGCCATGAGGGAAGCCGAGTTCTCCCTGGTCCTGACCTCGGGGGCAAACCGGAACACGCTCGAGGTGCGCCTGCGTGAGCTGATCGCGAGCGGGCGAGTGCGCCGGCATGGCAAGGGGCGCGCGACATGGTACTCGCCCTGAGCGAGCCTTCGAGGCTCGCAAGAGCCTGAGCGCGAGCTTTCACGCCGGGCTTGCCGGAATCGGGCACTGGGCCGGCGGCGGCGGGATCTCGCTGCTGACCGGCGGATCGGGGTAGTACTGCGTGTCCTGCTGGACGCGTTGCGCGAGCTTCGTGCCGCCCAGCAACTCGATCAGCTTCAGCGCCGCATCGAGCCCCGAGGCGACGCCGCCAGCGGTCAGGCGATCGCGGTCGTGGACGAAGCGCGGATGGCCCGGCGCCACGAGCACCTTGGGAAAGCGCTGGGGAAAGCAGGACACAAAGGCCCAGTGGGTCGTCGCCCGGTAGCCGTCCAACAGCCCCGCCGCGGCCAACAGCATGGCGCCGTCGCATACCGAGCACATCATGCGCGTGCGGGCAGCCTGCACCGTCAGGAAGTCGAGATAGGTGCGCGCCGGATCGCCGATCATCGCGGCGAGAGCGGCAGGCTCGCCGCCCGGCACCCAGATCGCGTCGTAGGGCCGGGCCTCGGCGAATCCCTTGTGCGCCAGGAACGAGAAGCCGCTGCCGGTGGTCTCGAGGCCGGGCGACGTTGCCAGCACGTCGATCTCGAAGCCGGCCCAGTGGAACATCTCGTAGGGCCCGGTCATGTCGAGCAGGTCGACCCCCTCGTAGGCCGGAATTCCGATGGTCACCATTCTCTGCTCACCCCGCTGCGGCACCGTATGGCTCATCTTGCGATGCTTTTGCACGGGCGGGCCAGGGTCACGCCGGGCGCCGGCGGCCGAGCCCCCTCAGGATGGCGTCGAGCACGTCGTCGAGGTTCCTGCCGACATCCTCGGCGAGAAAGCGCAGGACAAGGTAGCCGCTCTCCTGCAGCAGCCGGTCCTTGCGACGGTCGCGGCGATAGGCCTCCGCGTCGCCGAGATGCTGGGCGCCATCCAGCTCGACCACGAGGCGTGCGTCTGCACAGAGCAGATCGGCCTCGAGGGCGCCGCTCGCATCGAAGGCGATCGGCAGCCGCTCGTTGAGGCGGAACCGTCCCTTCGTCCCGGCCAGCGTCTCCAGCCGCCGGAACAGGAACGCCTCGGTCGCGCTGCGCGCGCGAGCGGCACCCTCCGCGTCCGCCTGCACCGCCCGGGTCGTATGAACGAACAAGCTCGCGAGCGGCGCATCGACGCCGTCGCGCACCAGCCGCCGGACACTTCCCGAGTAGTCCCGCTTCCACACCGGGTCCGCCGGCAGGACGACATCGACCGGCCAGCCGGGAATCGCGCTGGCCGGCAGCACGACCGTGTAGCCGATCGCCTCGTAGCCCCGGCAGCGCCGGTCGAACATCCGCGCCAGCATGGGCGCCTCGAGGTCGGCGTAGTCGTAGATCCGCACCTCCTTCTTGCCGTCGCACAGGCGGTGGAGCCGGCCGGCGTACTGCGCGACCGTGCCGCGCCACGACACCGGCAGCGTCAGGAACAAGGTGTCGAGACGCGGATCGTCGAATCCCTCGCCGACGAGCTTGCCGGTGGCGATCACGACCCGCTCCTCGTCGGGCGGGATCGCCGCGAGCCGCGCGGCAACGTCCTTGCGCTGCTTGCCGCCCATTCCCGCGCGCAGGACGACGACGTGGCGGATGTGCGGCTCGAGCGCCTGCGCCAGCAGGTCGAGATGCCCGGTGCGCTCGGTGAGGACCAGCGGCGAGCGACCGGCCCGGACACAGGCCACGACATCCTCGCAGATGCGGCGTGTACGCTCGTGATCCTCGATCAAGCCCTGATAGAGCGCCTGGAACTCCAGGCGCTTGTCGGCATCCGGCGCCCCGAGGGATTGGAATGCCGTCGGCCGCACGATCACCTTGTGCTCGAACGGTCGGGCGGCGGCCTGCACGCGCGCATCGACGCGATGCCGGACCGGCCCGCACTGCATGAAGACGATCGGATGGTGACCGTCCTTGCGCGTGACCGTGGCGGACAGGCCCGCCACGAAGCGCGCCTTGGCCTGTCGCGCCACCTGCTCGAAGCTGCGCGCGGACAGGTGGTGGCACTCGTCGACGATGAGCTGCCCGTAGCCTGCCACGCAATCGTCGACCACGCCCTTGCGGACCAGGCTCTGGACGACGGCGACATCCACCAGCCCGGTCGGGCGGCGCTTGCCGCCGCCGATCCGGCCGATCGCGTCCGGGGGCAGATCGAGAAACATCGCGAGCCGTTCGACCCACTGATCGAGAAGCTGCCGGCGATGAACGAGCACCAGCGTGCCGACGCGTCGTTCCGCGATCAGCCACGCCCCGATCACCGTCTTGCCGAACGCGGTGGTGGCCGCCAGCACGCCGCAGTCGTGCGCCACCATCGCCTGCGCAGCCGCCCGCTGCCCGGATCGCAACTCTCCCCGGAAAGTCGCGGCGAGCGGTCTGCCGCCGCAGCGCTCGTCGCGAAGCGTCACGTCGATCCCGAGGGCGCCGAGCGTGCGCAGGGTCTCCTCGAGGCAGCCTCTCGGCAGGCCGATGTGCTGCGGGAAATCCTCGGCGCAGGCCACGATGCGCGGCGTGCCCCAGGTCGAGAGCCGCAGGGCCTGCGCCTGGTAGAAGGCGGGGTTCTGAAACGCCGCGAGGCGCAGCAGCCTGTTGCGCAGCCCCGGCGGCAAGCCGTCCTTCGGGATGTAGATCTGATTGCCGATCACCAGCTCGATCGCCTTCGGCAGCGCCCCGACGATCGGCGGCGTCCGCGGGCGCCCCGAGGGTGGCGCGCCCCACGGCTCGCGCTCCTCGTCCTCCTGCGGCGGCAAGCGCACGCCGAGCACGCGGCCGCCGCGCTCGGCCACCTGCACTGTTCCTTCGATCGCCTCACGACCGAGCCTGCGGACGCCCGAGAGGAAGGCCCACTGATCCGCCCAGGGCTCGAGTCCGTCATCGAGAAAGACGCTGTTGCCCTGGTCGCGCGGCGCTTTCTGCAACGGCAGGGCGATCAGGTTGCCGAAGCCTCCCTGCGGCATCGTATCCTGGCTCGGGAAGAGCCGGTCGTACGAGTCGAGACCCAGCTCGGGCCGCCGCTCCATGGTCTCCGTGAGCACATGAGACCCGAGCCGCCGGGCGAGCGCCGCCGGTAAGGCCTCGTCGAAGAAGAGCCACAGATGGGCACCCTGCCCCGAGCGCGAGCGCTCGAGCGCGGCCGGAAGGCCGAGATGCCTGCAGGTCTCGAGACAGGCCGCCGCATCCTCCCGCCAGCCGCTCTTGTCGAAATCGACCGCGAGGAACCAGCAGGTCTCGTCCGGCAGAAGCGGATAGACTCCGGCGACGAAGGGATCGCCGCCGGCGTCGACACCCGACAGATGCTCGCGGATCACATCGTCGGTGAGAGGAAGAAAGCGACGGCTGACGCATTCGGCGCACTTGACGCGCGGCTTCTCGCAGACGCCGCGGACCCATTCGTTGGCGCAGGCCGCCGCATAGCCGTGCCTGCCCGTCCTGCGATTCTCGAACCGCCGCGCGTAGACATCCTCCCGCCCGCGAAACAGCGAACGGAACAGCCCGATCTTTGCCTCGACCGGGGAGCGGCGATCGATCGTGGGGATCTGGTTCATCACGCGACTGGTTCCGTTCAGCCTCTCGTCGGCGCGTCGCCGACACCAGTGGAGCGTCCGCCTGCGCCCCAGCGGGCTGGTTCCCGACGAGCGGACTGCGAGCACGGCGCGCCAAAGTCGCCAGCGGACGCTACTGCCCCGTGTGCCGCAATTGTGCTTTCCCCGCAACGTGGTGGCCGCGATCGGGGACAGGCAGCCCGAGTGGCCTGAGGCCTCTCCGGCGTCGACCGTGCCGGGCTTCTCGTCGACGGCACGGCAGCCCTATCCCGGAACCCCCGTCCTCGCCTCGACGCCCGAGAGCTTGAACACCGTCCTGGTGCCGTCGTCCGCGATGTTGCGGAAGATCAGAGCCTGGAGGTCCTTGCGGCGCACCTGGACGACCACATGCTGCAGGCCGGGCATGGCCGCCAGCACGCGCTCGGGCACCAGGAATTTCGCGAAGTCCTGGCCGCAGGCGACGATGCCCAGGGCGCCCTCGACGACCTCGACGGCGATGCCGAGGGTGAGCAGGTCGTCGGTGCTGCCCGGTTCCAGCGCCAGCGAGAGGGCGTAGCCCCAGCGGTCGGCCGAGGTTTCCACCGGAACATCGAGGACCTCGCGCAGGTCGACGCGGCGCGGCGCGTCCGGCTTGCCGCCCGATCTGAAGAGCCGGTTCCACAACGTCGGGCTGGGCGCCGAGCCCGGGCGCAACGCCGCGCCGTTCAGCAGGTCGGCGCCCTTGACGAACGATCGGCCGAGCGGCGTGCCGCCGGCCGCCATCCGCTCGTCGACCCGGGCAGGCGGCGGAAAGAGCAGCTCCATGGAGGCAACGGGCGCCAGCCCGGCGAAGGCCGCCTCGCTGCGCTGCAGAACGTAGTTGTCGTGACGATCGAGCGTCAGCGCCTTGCGGTAGCCGCGCCGGGCCAGCCAGGCGAGCGTCTCGGCCGGGCTCTGGTCGCGCTTGGCGAGCGCATGGTTTAGCTCGATGACGATCACCGGGTCGTGCTTCAGCAAGGTCTGCTCGGCGCCGCGCAGGACCTCGAAGTCGAAGCTGTCGACATCGATCTTGAGGCAGTCGACGCGCTCGATTCCCTGCTCGCGCACGAAGTCGTCGAAGCGGTAGAACGGGTAGTCCTTGACCTCGCCCTCGCTTCCCCAGATGCGGAAGATCCGCTCTTGCAGCTGCCCCGTCCTGGCGCCCAGCGCCACCTCGTGGACGGCGGCGTTGCCGACCTTGTTGTGGGCGAGGTTGGCGCGCAGCATGTCGGCCGTCGTGGTCGGCTCGAAGGCGAACACCCGGCCGGCGGGAGCGAGCTGGGAGAACAGGATCGTGTAGTAGCCGACGTTGGCGCCGACATCGAAGATCCACCAGTCCGGCCGGACATGCTCGACGAACCAGCGCTTGGTCTCCTGCTCGCACAGCGGGTAGTAGTCGCGAAACTCCTCGTAGAAGGCCACGAGCTCGATCGGCGGCCGCCCCGGGATCGCGGTCAGCATGCGCTCTGGTTTCGCGGACATGTCAGGCCGACGGGCTGAGCAGGAACTTGTATGCGATCAGCAGCGCGAGCGCCGCCCATAGCACCCGGGATTGGATGTAGAAAACGTTGGTCATCACCTTGTACTGCATGTAGCGAAGCGCCACCGCCGAATCCAAGAGGAAGTCGGAGAGCACCTCGGCGGCCTCGGATTTCGCCAGGTCGGGGAAATCGCGGGCCATGGCATAGTTTCCGATCGTCGCGACGATCGAGCTCAGGAAAGCGAGCACGGCCACAGCCCAGATCGCGCCAGTCACGCTCGTTCCTCCCCCGTTGTCGAGTTGAGCCTCGTGATCGAGCTCGGCGCCGCGATCGATCGCGCTGCCTTGCGAGACGCCTCGTTCATTGCGTGTCCATCGGCTTCGGCCTCGGTTGGCGCAAGCCGCCGAGGCCGACGACCGACGTGTAGCGATCGCGCAGCCGGCTCAGCCGCCCCTTCGCGGTCGTCGCGGCCACCGGCGGCCCGGCCAGGACCTGCGTGCTGAACGGGTTGATGTTCGCCGCGACGTAATCGGTGAACAGCCGCGAGTTGGGATTGTTGATGACGTTGACGCCGATGAAGCGGCGCGGCACGTGCTGGCCGGCGGGCCGGGTCTCGGCCTCGGTGCCCGCGGCGAGGCGGAACAGCTGCTCGACGATCTTCAGGCGGGCATGGTCGAGCGGGGTGCCGCGCCGGCCGGTTCGCACCGGGTCGTGCGTCTGCTGCGAGGCGAAGCCGAGCTCGACGATGAACAGGCCGGCACGCCCGACGAGATCGCCGAACGGCGCGGTCTCGATGCCGGGCAGCGCAGCCGTCTCGGGATGCTGGCACTCGGCCGGCACGAGGATCGGCGACGTGAACCCCATGGCCCGCCACGCCGCCGCGAAGCGCCGCAGGAACTCGGGCCGGGCGCCGATCAGCATCACGGTCGTCTGCCGCGGATAGGTCAGGACCTGGTCGCAGACGAAGGGCAGCGTATGCATCAGGTCGTAGGACAGATCCGCGTAGTGGCTGCCGTCGAGGGTGCTGGCGGTGTAGGCCGCGGTGGCCGGCTCGATCGCCGATCGCACGCCGGCCTGGTAGCGCTGGAACGACGTCTCGCGATCGAGGCGGATCTCCTCGAGAGCGAAATCGGGCCAGCCCCAACTGTCGGCCTGGGCGGGCAGGTAGGGCGTGGTCACGTCCCAGACGAAGCGATGCTCGTCGTTCATCCGCGTGGCGCGGCCCCTGTTGTTGGCCGCAGCGACCCGCGTGTGGTCGCAATGGTAGCCGAACACCTTGTCGATCAGGGTGTCGACGCGGCCGCGGTAGAGGGCCAGGCGGACCGCCAGATTCGAATCGCAATGCCAGCCCCGGATCATCTCCTCGTCGAAGCCATGGATGGCGAACAGGTCGTGGCGCAGGGCGACCTGGAAGTCGCCCGGCGCGTCGTACTTCACCGGATGGGCGTTGTGAACCACCTGGTTCAGCCGGAACTCGATCGCCCACTCCCGCAGCCTGGCCAGGTTGCCTACGGGATCGCGCCGATCGAAGGCACCCTCCCACAGCATCTCGGGAATCTCGAAGCGAGGCAGCTGGTAGAAACCGTCGGCGGTCGCATCCAGGATGGTGCTGAGCGTCTCGCCCTCGTTGCGCGGCACCAGCAGCATGTCGGTGTTGGTATAGAGGATCCAGCGGTTGCGCGGATTGGAGCGCCGCAGCGCCACGTTACGCGACTGCGCCTCGAGGGCGACCAGATGCGTCCTCGACTTCAGGTGGGCATGCTGCTCGGGGCGGACCCGCAGGATGCGCATCGCCTTCCTGGCCTTCTCGGTCAGCGTATCGTGGATCGCTTCGGGAAAGGTCGGATGGTCGTCCGGCGTGTTGTAGTCGACGAACAGGATCTCGTCGTCCGGATCGGACATCACCTCGGCGAGCGCGTTGAAGCTGATCGCCGCCCGCTTGTGCAGGTTGTAGCCATGGCTGTCGTTGCGGCCGTAGAGGATCACCGAGAACATGGCGCCGCAGGCCCGGCCTAGTTGCCCAGCCGGCGCAGCTCGTGACACGCGGCGGCGTGCTCTATCGTCTCCGGTGCCGCGATCTCGATCGCCTGGGCCCAGTGTTGCCGCGCCTGCCCGGGCGCGCCGGAGAAGGCCAGGACAGCGAGCTGAAACAGCGCCTCGGCACGGCGGGCGGGGCTGTCGGCGCGCGCCAGCACCTCGGCGGGCGACACCTGGCCCGCGTGCAGGGCCAGCAGCGGCCCCGGCCAGGCGGAGGGAGCCGCCTCGCCGCCCGGAGACGTCTCGGCTCGATCGAGCCTCGCGAGCGCCGCCTGGTGGTAGAGACGCCAGTATGGATCGGCAGGTTCGCCCTGGCGGGCGCTTTCGAGGGCGGGGACGGCCGCGGCGTAGTCGGCGAGGCGCAGCAGGACGCAGGCGCGGGCGGGCGCATTGCCGGCCGGCAGCAGCTGCAGCTGCCGGCGCCAGTCGACGGCGGCCTCGTCGAGGCGACCGAGGGCAAGGTGGACGATGGCCCGGCTGCCGGCAATCTCGGCGTTGTCCGGCTCGATCTGCACGGCCCTGTCGAGCTCGGCGAGCGCCTGCTCGTGCCGACCGAGCGCTGCCAGGGCCTCGCCTCTCAGGGCCAGCACGTTGGCCAGGTTTGGGTCGAGCCTCAGCGCAAAAGCGTAGTCCAGCAGGGCGAGCCTGGGGCGTCCGCTTGCCAGATAGGCGTTGCCGCGGCCAAAATAGGCGTGCGCCCGGCGTTTCGCCCGGCCGGCGCGCAGGAGCTTGGTGTAGGCGACGATCTCCGCCACGGGCATTGCGCGATTGCGAACGGCAAAGTGGCGGTCGGGCAGGCCGCGTCGTGCGGCAGGTCGCGCTGCCGTCACGGGCGAACGCGCGCCCGCCGGAGCATCCGCCCATCCGCGCAAATCCCGCACCGCGTCGAGCCCCTGGAGCGCTGCTGCCGAGCTGGCAGGATCGGCAGCCAAAAGCTCGCCGAACAGTTCCGCCGCGTCATCGAGAGCCCCGAGCCGCAGGCTCTCGTGGGCGCGCACGTAGAGGGCTTCCGGGCTGGATGCGCTGCCCGGGGCCGGCGCAATGGACAGGCCGACGCGATCCACGGCGCGCCGCCAAACGTCCATGACGGCGTCCCATACCGGCGCCGTCGGCACGAACTTCAAGGCCTGGATCTTCAGCACGTGCAATTGTCTCGGATCTTGTCCGTCCTACCCTTACATTACACTACACTGCCCATCGCCCAACGCGAGCGGCAATCGGATTGGGCCCTCATGGCCATGAGCCATCGCTCACTTCCGGAGCGACCGGCGGGCGCCTGCGCCTCTCTCGCGCCTGTGTGGATCAAGGACAGGCCGAGCGCGACTGCGACTGCGCTACGCGCCTCACCCAGGCCCTGATTGTCCGCCGCGTCCACATTTGGCATCCATCCGCAATGCACACGTGCCCGTTCCTGCCCTGCCATCGGCCCGACCGCGCGGCGCCGCGGTCGCCCGGCGATACCGTCGATGACGGCTGACCGCGGCCTGTTCCATGGCTGGAGGGTTGTCGCGGTCTGCTTCGTCGTCGCTTCCTTCGCCTGGGGGCTCGGGCTGTTCGGCTCGAGCGTCTACCTGCAGGCGGTCACCGCGGCGCACGGCTGGCCGGTGGCGGAGGTCGCCTCGGCGATCACGCTGTTCTTCCTGGTGAGCGCCGCCGCGCAGCGCCTCGTCGGACGCAGCATCGACCGCTGGGGGCCGCGGCCGGTGCTGGCGCTCGGCACGCTCTCGATCGCCGCCGGCGTGGCGCTGATCGGCCAGGTGCGCGCGCCCTGGCAGCTCTATCCCTGCTTCGTGCTGGTCGGCATCGGCTGGTCGACGCTGTCGACGACCGGCCTCGCCGCGACCGTGGCGCCGTGGTTCGAGCGCCACCAGGGCCGCTCGATCACGCTCGCCATCATGGGCGCGAGCGTCGGCGCCATTGCCGGCGTGCCGCTGCTGCTGCTCGCGCTCGGGCGGCTCGGCCTCGGTACGGGGCTGGCCGTGGCGGGGCTGATGACGGTTTGCGTGCTGCTGCCGCTCATCGGCCGGGTGTTGCGCTTCCGCGGGCCGGCGGATCTCGGCCTGCGGCGCGACGGCGATGCAGCGCTGCCGCCGGGCGAGGCGAACCAACCCCTTCCCTCGGCGATCGTCCCGTCGGCCGGCCGGCGCGTCCTGCTGTGGAGCGCAGCGGCGGGCTTCGCGCTCGGCCTCACCGTGCAGATCGGCTTCATCACCCATCACCTCGCGCTGGCCGCGCCTGCACTGGGCGCCGCCGGCGCCGGCCTGCTGGTCAGCGCGACCGGCGTGACGGCCTTCGCCGGGCGCCTCGTGCTGGCGCGCATCGTCGATCGGGTCGATCCGAGGCGGCTCGCCGCCGGCATCATGGTGCTGCAGACGATGGCGCTCGCCGCGATCGCCTTCTCGCCTGCCGCTGCCGTGCTGATCGTCGCCAGCCTGGTCTACGGCTACGGCATCGGCCACGTCACGACGCTCGGGCCGGTCGTCGTGCGCCGCGAGTTCGGCGCCGCCGCCTTCGGCGCCACCTACGGCAGCGCCGCCACCGTGATCCAGGTCGTCTCGGCGCTGGGGCCGGCCCTGTTCGGCGTGCTGCGCGACGCGTTCGACGGCTATGCCGTCGTTCTCGGCGCGGCCGCGTTCACCACGACGCTCGGCGCCGTCATCCTGCTGCAAGGCGGGCGACGGCGAGTGGGGTCGTCATGAGCCCGGATGGGGGACACCCGGCGGTCTGCGCGGACCGTTGGAGCCGACAATCCAGGCCCCGATCGCGCGTTGATTTCGGGGGCTTACACCCCATCCATGAGTATGCATTTATTGCTTTTCGGAGTGACACGCCGATGAAGATCACGGTCGAAGTGCCCGATGAGCTCTACCGCCGCGCCAAGGCCGAGGCAGCGCTGCGCGGCCGCAAGCTGCGAGACCTGGTCGAGGAAGGCCTGCGTCTCGTTCTCGCAGCCCCGCCAAGAAAAGCGCGGCAATCCAGCCTTGCCGGACTGACCAAACGTGCACGAGGCATGATCGACTCCGGCGTTTCCGATCTTGCGTCGAACCCCAGGCATCTCGCGGGCTTCGGACGCGATGACCGCCGCCATCGTTGATACGGGGCCGCTCGTCGCCCTTTTCGACCGGGCCGAACGGCACCATCAGTAGATTTCGGAACGCCTGGGCAAGCTCGAGGCGCCTCTTCTGGTCTGCGAGTCGGTGCTCGCCGAAGCGATGTACCTGCTTGCGCGCCATCCACGAGCTCAGGCGACCGTTCTGGAACTCATCGAGAATGGAGCGCTGAGCGTCGCATTCCGGCTAGACGAGCATGTCGGGATATTGCGCAGCTTGCTCCGGAAGTACCGGGACACGCCGATGTCGCTGGCGGATGCATGCGTCGTCCGCATGTCGGAGATCCATGACCGGCACGCCGTCCTCACCCTGGATTCCGATTTCCTGGTGTATCGAAAGCATGGCCGCGCGCCTCTGCAGATAATTCATCCGGAAGTGCCGTAGCCTCGGGGTCGCGCGCTCATGCCCGCGGCAGCCGACTCCGTATCGCTGGCTGCCGCCCCCAAGTCGACTCTGTCGCCGCAACCGGCGACAGGTCACTCCGGCTCGATGCCTGCCGCCTTGGCGATCTCGCGCCAGGTCTCGAGCTCGCGCGACACGCGCCTGGCGAAGTCCGCCGGCGGCTCGCCGCCCGCCTCGCTCGCGAGGTCGCGGATCTTGGCCTTGACCTCGGGCTCCGCCAGCACAGCCACGACATCGCTGCGCAGGCGCTCGGCGAGCGCCGGCGGCAGGCCGCGCGGCGCGAACAGCGAGAACCAGGCGGACTGATCGACGCCCGGCGCCCCGATCTCGGCCATGGTCGGGATGTCCGGCAGCTCGCCCAGCCGCTTACCGCTGCTCACGGCGAGCATGCGCAGGGTGCCGGCGCGATGGTGCGCCATCACCGTGAGCGGGCTGGTGAAGCCGACCGGGATGTGGCCGCCCGCCAGCTCCTGCATCATCGGCGCCGCGCCCTTGTAGGCGACGTTCTCGATCTTGAGCCCGCTGCGCAGCCGGAACAGCTCGCCGATCAGGCGCGTCGTGTTCTCGGTGCTGCCGAACGTGTACTTGCCGGGATTGGCGCGCGCGGCCGTCATGAACTTCTCGGCCGTGTCGAAGCCGGCCTTGGGCGAGCCGACCAGCGCGATCACGCCCAGCACCAGGGTCGTCACCGGCGTGAAGTCGCGCTCAGTGTCGTAGGGCAGGGTCTTGTTCGTGAAGGGATTGATGGTGTGGGCGCTGGTCATCACCAGGAGCGTGTGGCCATCGGGCGGCGCCTTGGCGACGATGTCGCTGCCGAGAATGCCGCTCGCCCCGCCCTTGTTGTCGATGACGACGGTCTGCTTCCAGCGATCGGCCAGCCGCGGCATGATCAGGCGTGCCACGAGATCGGTGCCGCCGCCCGCCGGATAGGGAACGACCACCCGCACCGGCTTGGTGGGAAAGTCCTGCGCCCGCAGGACAGAGGGTGCCGTCGCTGTCGTGGCCAGCGCCAGCGCTCCGGCCGCGAAACCGCGCCTGTCAAGTCGTACCGCCTTCAATGCCGTATCCTCCCGGTTCGCTTGTTGGCGCCGACACTAGGGATGGGCGCCGCAAGGTCAAGGCTTGCGGTCAAGACCTCGGAGGATCGCGCCGCAGGCCGGGCTTCCGGCGCAGGATGTCGGCCAACCACGCAATCGCGGCCTCGGCGGCCGCATAGGCGGCCCGTGACGACGGGGATGCCGCGCCCGAATGGTAGGCGAGCGGCGTCCAGGCGCCATCGTCCTCGACGTCGCGCCGGAACTCCTCGAACCCGAAGCTCCCGTCAGGCCGATAGAAGAAGTCGACGCAACGATCGTGCTCGTCGTTCTCCACGCTGGCGAACACGACCCAGGACTTGTCGATGCGCCTGGACATGGCCTGCCTGTCCCGATGCGGGCGTCACGCTGCGTCAGCCAGGATCGTGTCGCTCTCGTTGTCGACAACGACCGCCGTCTCGAAGTACCGGATATCCGGCGGCGCACCGTAGCGCTCGGCGATGTAGGCCTGCCATTGCGGCGTGTAGACCGCCTCGGCGTCAGCGCGGCTCTTCCACAGATAGACGCCGCCGCCGATCCGGCTCTGCCCGTCGAACAGGTAGTACTTGCGGACCAGGCCCTTCATGACGCGGTACTTGGGCGCCGATTCCTTGAACAGCTCGGCGGCCTTGCCGGCATCGATGCCGTCCGGCAGCTTGAAGTTGACGATCGCGGTGATCATGCGGTCCTCCTTCGAAGATCAGAGCGGGTGCCGCCCCGATCTTTCCAGGATCGGGGCGCGCGCCGACGTGCCGGGCGCCACCCTACGCTTCGGCGCGCTCCTCGCGGACCCGCCAGAGCAGGCAGAAGCCTAGCACCAGGAAGAACAGCACGCACGCCACGCCCAGCCGGTTGGAACCGGTCGACGCGGTGATGATGCCGATGGCGAGCGGCGCCATCCACGCGGTCGCCCGGCCGGACAGCGCGAACAGGCCGAAGAACTCGCCGCTCATGCTGGGCGGCGCGAGGCGGCCGACCAGGGTGCGGCTGGCCGCCTGCATCGGCCCCATGCAGAAGCCGAGCACCAGGGCGAAGGCCATGAACACCTTCTCCTGCAGCGAGCCGAACAGCGGGCGGTCCGCCACCAGCGCGTCCGCCGGCACGACGAACAGCACGCGATCGGCGCTGACGCCGACGATGCCGAGGGTGGCGACGATGACGCCCAGGATGGCGAGCTGCACCGTGCGCTTGCTGCCCACCCAGTCGTCGAACCGGCCGCCCAGGAAGGCGCCCGGGATCGCGAACACGGTGAGGATGATGCCGAAGATGCCGAGCGTCACCGTGCTCCAGCCGAAGGTCGCGGCGGCATAGACGCCGCCGAAGGCGATGATGGCCGCGAGCCCGTCGTTGTAGAGCATGAAGGCGATGAGATAGAGCAGCGCATTCCTGAAATGGCCGAGCCGCTTCACCGTGTGCACGAGCGCCCGCCCGCCGTCGCGCGCCGCGCCGAGCAGGGAGACGCTGCGCCTGGCCGAATCGGGCGTGAACAGGAACATCGGGATCACGAACACCGCGAGCCACACCGCCGAGGCCGGGCCGATCAGGCGCTCGAGCTCGTGGGTCCCGGCGTCGAGCCCGAACAGCGGCTGGTCGTTGCTGGCGGCCAGGCCGAACATCGACGGCATGCTGACCATCAGCACGGCGAACAGCGAGATCAGGCCGCCGCAATAGCCCAGGCCCCAGCCGTAGCCGCTCAACCGCCCCATGCGCTCGGGGCGCACGATGCTGGGCAGCTGCGCATTGTTGAACACGATCGACATCTCGGCGCCGATGGTGGCGACGACCACCGCCCAGCTGATCGGCCCGACCAGGTCGGGCCGGCCGGGATAGGCCCACCACAGCGCGCCGCAGCCGAGCCCGAGCAGGAGCTGGAAGGCGAAGATGTAGGGCTTGCGCCGCCCGCCGGCGTCCGCCATGGCGCCGAGGAAGGGGCTCATCAGGGCGATCAGCACGCCCGCGGTCGATTGCGTGAAGGCCCATGCCGCCTGGCCCTTCACCGGGTCGCCGACCATGACGTTGGCGAAGTAGGGCGCGAAGATGAAGGTGGTGACGATGGTGAAGAAGGGCTGGTTGGCCCAGTCGAACAGCGCCCAGCTGAACTGGCCGAGCTTCGAGGCTTC
>JALHMO010000086.1 GCA_022844015.1 Reyranella sp.
CGGGAGCTGGCGGGGCAGCAGCCTGCCGTCGCCCGAGGCCGGGCCGTCGCCGCCGAGATCGAGCGTGCCCTGCGCCTCGCCGCCCGGCGCGCGATGGCGCAGCGGCAGGTAGGCGGCGCGGCGGCGGGTCGAGTCGACGTTGCCCCACGGTCCCTCGAGCAGGGCGAGCGAGACGCCGACCAGGCCCGCGTTGTGCGAATCGAGCGCATCGGTCTCGCAATCGAATGCGACGACGCCGGCCTTGGTCGCCTCGGCGACCCACTCGTCGAGCGCTGTCACGTCCTGGATCAGCTCGTAGTCGGCCTGGGTGAAGGGCCGGTTGCTCCTGGCCCGGGCCGGTGCCGGCCTGGCGGCGGTCGGCGCCGGCAGGGCCGGCTGGACCGGTGCGGCGGCCGGCGCCACCGGATCGCTGGCCTCGCCCAGCTCGCCGCGGTAGCGCTGCAGCAGGCTCTTGAAGCCCTGCTGCTCGAGCCACGGCAGCAGCACGTTCGGGTCGGGCTTGCGCTTGTCGAAGGTATCGGGATCGGCCGGCGCGGGCGCATCGTCGCGCAACAGCACCAGCTTGCGCGAGAGGCGCGCCAGCTCGGCGTTCTGCAGCAGCGCCTCGCGGCGCTTGGGCTGCTTGATCTCGCCGGCGCGCGCCAGCAGCGTCTCGAGATCGCCGTACTCGTTGATCAGCTGGGCGGCGGTCTTGACGCCGATGCCCGGCACGCCGGGCACGTTGTCGGTCGAATCGCCGGCCAGCGCCTGCACCTCGACGACCTTGTCGGGCGTCACGCCGAACTTCTCCATCACTTCCGCGGGCCCGATCTTCGTCTTCTTGATCGGATCCATCATCTCGACGCCGGGCCGGACGAGCTGCATCAGGTCCTTGTCGGACGAGACGATGGTGCAGGTGGCGCCGGCCTCGATCGCGAGGCGGGCATAGGTCGCGATCAGGTCGTCGGCCTCGAAGCCGTCGAGCTCGCAGACCGTGACGTTGAACGCCCTGGCGGCCTCGCGGATCAGCGGGAACTGCGGGATCAGGTCCTCGGGCGGCGGCGGCCGGTTGGCCTTGTACTTGTCGTAGATTTGGTTGCGGAAGGTGACCTCGCTGGAATCGAGGATCATGGCGATGTGGTCGACCTCGGGCTTGTCCAGCAGGTCGGCCACCAGCATGCGGCAGAAGCCGTAGACGGCGTTGATCGGCGTGCCGTCCGGTCGCGTCATCGGCGGCAGCGCGTGATAGGCGCGGAACAGGTAGCCCGAGCCGTCGACCAGGTAGAGATGCCGGATCGGCTTGTCGTCGCCGGCCGTAGCCGCCGTGCCGGTGGGGGTGTCGTTGGCCGCCGGGGCGGCAGCCGTTGCCTTCGTTCTCGCCATGCTGAAGCCCTACCATGCGCCGCCGGGCGCGGGGACTGAAACCTCGCTGAATTTAGGCTATGGACGGCGCCTCTGCGACCGAGGAAATCATGAAGACGATGCTGACTGTCGGGAAGCGCGGGGCGATCACGCTGCCGGCCGCGCTGCGTAGCCGGCTCGGCATCCGGCCGGGCGATCGGCTGGTTGCCGAGACGACACTCGAAGGGCTGTTGCTGCGGTCGGCAACGTTGCCGCCGGTCGAAATCTACAGCCGCAAGCGGATCGCAGAGTTCGATGCCGCCGAGGTCGAGCTCGGAATTGTACTGAGGCGAAGGCGTCTTGCGTGACCTGACGCAGAGGGGCCTCACCCTGAGGAGCGGCCCGTCCCTCGAGTCGCTCCCCCTCAGAGCGTGTGACTTTAGTGAACTCTGTCGCCCTCTCCTGTCATCCTGAGCAAGGCGCTTGCGAAGCAAGCGCCGTAAGCGAAGGATCTCATCGCCAGAAGTTCCAAAGTACACTCGTACCAAGCGGTGATGAGGTCCTTCGCTTACGGCGCGGTGAACCGCGCCTTGCTCAGGACGACGGAAAAGTTCGCCGTGGCGACCTCATCGCCAAAAACGACTATCGAAAGAGTCAGAGGCTCTCAGGATGAGAAATTTGTTGGGCCTCCAACCAAGGTCGACGCCTATGGGGTTCACCCCTTCGTCGACTCGAGCGTCGGCAGGCGGTAGCGGTCGTCGGGGTTCTTCCAGCCCTTGAAGTTGGGCTTGCGCTTCTCGGCGAAGGCGGCGCGCGATTCCATCAGGTCGCTCTTGTCGCCATGCTCGTGCAGGGCGTCGGCGAGGCGCTGCATGTCGGGACCGGGTGCCGGCCGCATCTGGCGCATCATGTGCACGGTGTTGACGCGCGACGCCGGCGGCAGGGTGAGCAGGTGCTCGGCCATCTTGAGGGCCTCGGGCATCAGCTGGTCGGGCTCGACCAGGCGGTTGAGGAAGCCGATCTCGTAGAAGCGCTGCGCCGTGAAGCGGAAGCCCAGCGCCATCTCCATGGCGATCGGGTAGGGCAGGTTGGCGATGTGGCCGTGGTTGTAGCCGCCGAGCAGCCAGCGCTTGGCCTCGGAGACCTCGAACACCGCCTCGCGTACGGCGAGCCGGAGATCGGTGCGCTCGACCAGCATGAAGCCGCCGCCCATGGCGAAGCCGTTGACCGCGGCGATCACCGGCTTCTCGAGCGCGCCGGTCATGAACGGGTCCTCCATCTTCGGCCGCTCGCCGCCCGGCGCGCCCTTCTGCAGGGACTCCTTCATGTCCTCGCCGGCGCAGAAGCCGCGCCCAGCACCCGTGAAGATCGCGACCTCGAGCTCCTTCGAATGGCGGAAGTCTGTCCAGGCCTGCGCCAGCTCGGCCCGCATCTCGGTGTTGAGCGCGTTCAGCCGGTCCGGCCGGTTCATGCGCACCACCAGCACCTGTCCATGACGTTCGGTCTCGACGACGGCCATTTGTCTTCTCACCGTTTGGGTTGATTCGGTGAGTTTGCGGCCGGACCCGTGCGAGGGGCAAGGGCGATGACGACGGTTCCGCCTCCGCGAATCTCCAGGAGCCTTCGGCTCCGGATCGGCGCTCTGATGGCGGTGCTGCGGCAATCGCGCCCGGTGTCAACTCGTTGGCCCGGCAGGTCGTGCCGCCGGCGTCCGGCTCATGGGCGCCAGCCTTGATCCCGATCAAGGTGCCCTTGGCCGTCGCCTGCGCACCCTGGTGGCGACAGCGGAGATGGCGGTGCGCATGAGCGAGACTGAACCGATCCACGACATTGCCCATCTCGGCGGCATCGAGCTGCTGACGCCCGAGCCCGAGCGCAGCCTGTGGTATTTCCGCAATCTCCTCGGCATGGAAGTGGTGCAGGTGGCAGGCCCCAGCGTCTGGCTGCGCGGCTACGGCGACCGCGCCGCCAGTACCTTCAAGCTGACCCACGCCGCGTCGCCCGGGGTCGGCTGCGTCTCGTGGCGGGCGACGAGCGAGGCGGCGCTCGAGCGACGTGCCGCTGCGCTGGAGGCGGCCAGCCTCGGGATCGGCTGGAGCAACGGCGATTTCGGCCGTGGCCGTTCCTATCGCTTTCGCGATCCCGATGGCCACGCGATGGAGCTCTACTACGACGAGCTGGCCTACGTGGCGCCGCCCGAGCTGCGCTCGGCGCTCAAGAACCAGCCGCAGCGCTACACCGGGCGCGGCGTCGGCGTGCGCCGCACCGATCATCTCGCCCTGATGGCCGGTGACGTGCCGGCCAACCGGCGATTCGCGCAGGAGCTGCTGGGCTTCCAGCTGCGCGAGCAGGTGATCTTCGAGGACGGGCAACGGGAGATCGGCTCGTGGATGAGCCCCAACGCCATCCATCATCAGCTCGCCTATGTCGTCGACCGCGAGGGCGGCCACGGCCGGCTGCACCACGTCTCGCTGTGGGTCGACAACCGCGACGACGTGCTGCGCGCCGCCGACATCCTCACCGAGAACGGCATCTTCATCGAGGCCGGCCCGTCCAAGCACAACAACTCGCAGGGCTTCTATCTGTATTCCTACGAGCCGGGCGGCAACCGGGTCGAGATCTACTCGGGTTCCTACCTCGTGCTGGCGCCCGACTGGCAGCCGGTGATCTGGAACGAGCAGGAGCGTGGTACGGGCACCTACTGGGGTGCGCCGCTGCCCGAGACCTTCCTGCGCTACGCCACCCCGGACATCGCCGCGAAGGAATAGGGCCTCAGGCGCCCTGAACAGTCACGTGGCGAGGCCGACAAGCTGGACCACGAGGTCGGAGCCTGCCGACGTGAGCGCCGTGGCGTGGAAAGCATCCGTCAGCTGGTTGGCGGCGGTCACGCTGGCGGCCGAGCCGTCGAACGTGCTCATGACCGCGCGTGCGTGATCCACGTTGTTGAGGCCGGCGGTCAGGGCGAAGTGTGCGCCGACCAGTTCTTTGTTCGCGAGATACTGGGCGTCGGCCGGGCTCCCGGTCGAGGCCCGGGCGCCGTCGATGATCGCCAGCAGGAAGGTCGGCTGGCTCGCGCCGTGCGCAAGCTGGTCGACCCAGTATGCCTTGCCGGCAGTATCGGGCGCGCGGCCCAGAACGTTGTGATAGACCGCGTCGACGAAGGTCTCGATCGGCTGGTCGGCGGGATACTGCGCCACAGTCTCGGGCTGCACGAAGAAGCTGGCGGCAATCTGCGGCAGGCTCATGCCGCCGGCCAGTTGGGCTGCCCAGTAATCGAGACCCA
The DNA here is from genome assembly GCA_022844015.1 of Reyranella sp. Lineage (GTDB taxonomy): Bacteria > Pseudomonadota > Alphaproteobacteria > Reyranellales > Reyranellaceae > Reyranella. The sequence goes on from JALHMO010000086.1 coordinate 4,604, forward strand.
CCGCGTCGGGCGCGCGATTGAAGTAGGCGATGTACATCTCGATCAGGGGGACGAACTGGGATTGCGGCAGCCCGACAGCCGCCGTGAACCATGCGATATCGACGGCCTGGTCGGCGAAGCGCAGCGTCTCGATGCCGTGCAGCGTGTCGACGCCGCTCGCGCCCACCTTGTCGGTGATGGTCACCGAATCGACCGACACGGCAATCGTGAAATGCCGGCTGAGGTCACCGACCAGCAGGGTGTCATGGCCGCCACCGCCGTCGATCTGGTTGTCGCCCGGCGTTCCGACGAAGAACTCGTCGCCCGCGCCGCCCGACGCATTCTCGAACTCGACGACGAAGCCCTTGATCGCGCCATGAGGGTCGGTGCCGTCATAGTCGTTCCAGCCGACCGACTTGAAGGTCGCCTGGTCCTCGCTGCCCTGCCAGTCGTTGGGCTCGCCGGGAGCCCACGCCGTGAAATCGACGAGGGCGCCGGTATGCGGGCCCGCGGCGTAGCGCCAGACGCCTTCGACGGCGGCGTCGGTCATGCCGAGCCAGATCGCGGCGTCGCCGCCAGCGTCGCCGAGCCATGTCATGAGTGCGGCCTGCTCGACGGCGGACTCGACGGCAAGGAGATGGCCCGCGACCCCGTCCAGCACGTAATCCGCAGCCTGCGCCAGCGCGGCATCGAACGTGACGCGCGGCGCGGCGACCAGGTGGTAGGCGTTGCCGGGTCCCGCGCAGGAACCGGCGAAGGTGCTGACGGCGCCGGAGAGTGCCGAGACGTTGCCGGCGAGGTCGACCGCCGAGGCGGTGAGGAGATGTCGTCCGGCGCCGAGCGCCGCCGTGAGATCGAAGCTGAACTGACCGGCGGAGTCCGTGCTGGTCGTACCGAGCAGCACGCCATCCTGGTAGAGCGTGACGCTGCCGCCCGCCTCCGCCGTGCCGGCGACGGTTACGAGCCCGTCGGCCGATCGCGCCGGCACATGCAGCAGGGGCGCTGCCGGGGGCGTGCGGTCGAGCGTAAACCTGAATTCGCTCGATCCCGTGCGGCCGTACGAGTCGGTCTGCTCGACGGTGATCACGTGCACGCCATCCGCGAGGCCGGAAAGCGCCGTCATCCAGGATGTGCCCGCCGGGATCGGGATGTACTGACCGCCCTCCTTCAGCCTGACCGGGCCAAAGCTCGAGCCCACCTCATGAGCGAGGGTAGGGTCGCTGCTCACATGATCGGTGCCGGAGAGGCCGGTGTCGTTGGCAAGCAAGACGGTGATAGCCGGTCCTGCGCCCGGTCTGCTCGTCGTTTCACCGATCACGAGCACGCCCGTGCTGCTCACGCTTTCCGGGGTCGCCAACCCGTCGAGGTATTGGGCAATGACCGTGACGACCTTGCCAACCAGCTCTTGTCCAAGCGTCAAGGTCACGCCGGTGGCGCCGTCGATGTCGGCGCCGTTGGCCTGCCATTGATAGGAGACGGCGCCCATGCCGTCCGGGTCGACAAGGGTGTTGCTGGCTGACAGGACACGGCCCGATGTGGCGGCGCCGGCGACGTTGCCATCGATGCGGACCAGCGCCTGGCCGGGCCAGGTATAGGCGCCGAGGACCAGGGGGCCGATCGAATCCAGGGCGCCATATCCGACGGCGGCGGGCGTGCTGCCGGTGAAGTTGGTGATGAAATAGTAGTTGAGTCCCCCTGAACCCGGCTGGAGGTACTGGGACGAATTGCTGACGAAGAGATTTGGGTAGGTGCCGTACGGCGTTTCGACCGGCAGCCCTGTCCCGCTCAGGAACGCCTGGACCAGCTCGGGCGACGTGAGGTCAGCCTCGAGGTCGCGCCAATCGGCGAGCTGAGCATGGGTGCCGAATATGTTGGCGAGCTCGACGCCAAACGTATGGTGTACCCCCATGAATTCCCTGGTCGAGGCGTAGCTCAGGGGCGTCACCACATAGGTGTGGCCGTTGATGGCGAAGCCCAGTCCGGGCACATGGTGGTAGGGGGCGTCGACGGTGCCGATGGCGCTATCCTGGAGGCTGACCGTCACGGCTCCCGTGGGCGGACTGCTCGGCGAAAGCTTGACGATTGCCGGATGGTTGGCCGCCCATTGAGCGGCGGTGAAGGACAGGCTCGACGGCGGTGCGTCGGTGACGGTGATGCTGGCCAGGCGATTCCCGACGGCGTACTGCGTAAGCGTGTCGAGATTCGCCAGGATATTGGCCGCCTTGTCGACGATGTCGAGCTGTGCGGTGCTGCCGAGGTTCAGGAGTGATGAGCCTTGGTTTGCGTACCCTACGGCCTCCGCGACCGTGACGTTGTCGATCACGAGATGGAACGGGAGGTCGATCGCGTTCAATACGGCCTGCGTGGCGCCGCCATGGGCCCACATCTGGAAGTCTGACGAGGAAAAGTGAACGGTGGGGTTCGCGTCGGTGAGCTCGATGCGGCCGAATGGTATCGTTGCGAAGAGCACGGGCGCATACCCGAACATGCCGGCCCCGACTTGCCTGTAGCTCACCGCATCGACAAGGCCGCGGTCGAAATGTGCCGCCGAATCGACGATATGCAGCCCGGTGACACTGATGTTCGTGGAGATGACGTCGATCGCTTGCGCAAAGGTAAGATCGTCGGAGATGGTGTATGTGGGGCTGATCCCCGTCGGGAACCCACTCGGGCCGGGCGAGATGGTCTGGGGCACCATTGACAGTGTGGCGCGATTGGCCAGGAACTGCTGATAGGTGAGCGATACGAGCCCGTCGGTGAGGTTTGCGCGCAAGGGGACCATTGCGGCAACTGTACAGTAAAATGGTAACCGAACAACGCCTTCCCGCAACAGGCGATCGACAAACGCAGGAGAGTACGTCGTTCAGGAAAAGCCGAGTCGTCGGCGGAGAGGTCGATGCCTGTCAGCGGCGACCAACGTGACGAGCCGCGCGGCATCGGCTGGCGACAGCGTCCTGGTCGTGATGCCGCAGGTGTAGGTTGTAGCCAAGGCGCAGCCTTCGGGCAGCGTTCCGACAAGCGCGATGCCGGGCGTGGACAGGATTTCCGTCGCCTGCGTGCAGCCAACCGGATGAGCGCTCGTCGATGCCGCGAGCGCACGCATGGCGGCGGCGCCATTCGGCGCAGGCCGCAGGCGGTCGGCAAGAACCTCGTTGACACCGAGATCGTGCAGCACGCGAGCGAAATGGATGCCGGCGGTCGCCTGCTCGGGATCGGGAAAATGAATGCTGTCGGCGGCGAGCAAAGCGGCGCGCAGTTCCTCCGGCGAGCCGATCGGCGGCGCGGCATCGCCCGTGCGCACGGCGACGGCGGTCTCGACCACGCCGATGTCGCGCGCCGACGCCGCGTCGACATGGCCGTCGCGAGCGAGCCCGTCGATCAGGGCGCGGCTCAGGATCATCAGGTCGGCCGGCTCGCCGGCCAGCAGGCGATCGCGCATCGCACCGACCGCCCCGAACACGCCGTCGATCGTGCAGCCGCTCGCCGTCTCGAATTCCGGCCGCAGCGCCTCGACCAGCCCCTGCGCGGCGCCGCCGCTCAGCACCCGCAGGGTCTTCATTGCACCTTGATGCCGGCCTGCTGGATCACCTTGGCCCACTTCTCGATGTCGCGTCGCAGATAGGCGTCGAACTCGGCCGGCGTCATGGCCATCGGGACGGCGCCCTGCCTGGCCCAGGCTTCACGAACTACCGGCATGGCGATGATCTTGCCGACCTCGGCGTTTAGGCGGCCGATGACCTCGGCGGGCGTGCCCTTGGGCGCCATGATGCCGAGCCAGATCGTCGCCTGATAGCCCGGCACGCCGGCTTCGCTCACCGTCGGCACGTCGGGCAGGACGGCGGAGCGTCCGTCGCCGGTGGTCGCCAACGCCCGCACCTGGCCCGCCTCGACATTGCCCTTCATCGCGGTGACGGCGTCGAACATCATCTGGACGTGGCCGCCCATGACCGCGTTGCGCGCCTCACCGCTGCCCTTGTGCGGCACATGCAGGATGTCGGTGCCGCTCATGGCTTTGAAAAGCTCGCCGGCCATGTGGTAGGGCGTGCCCGGCCCGGACGAGGCATAGGAGAGCTTGCCGGGGCTGGCCTTGGCGAGCGCGATGAATTCCGCCAGCGTCCTGGCCTGCACCGACGGATGCACGACCATCACGAGGTCCGACGAGTTCACCGGCGTGACGGCCGCGAGGTCGCGCATCAGCGCATAGGGCTTGTTGGCGAGCAGCGTCTCGTTGGTGGTGTGCGTGTTCGACATCACCAGCAGCGTGTAGCCGTCGGGCGGTGCCTTGGCGACGATGTCGCTGCCGATCACCGCGCCGGCACCCGGCTTGTTGTCGATGACGAACTGCTGCTTCAGCGCGTCGGACAGCGCCTGCCCGAGGATTCGGCCATAGACGTCGGCCGGGCCGCCCGGGCCGAACGGCACGACGATCCTGACCGGCTTGGCGGGCCAGGCCTGTGCCGCGGCCGGCATCGCCGCCGCCGCGACGCCGACGATCAGCAGGCTGCGCCTCGATATCCTGCGCATGAGGTTCCTCCCTTGGCTCCACGTCGTCAGGCGCGTGGTTGGGCCGAGTCATGGCATGGCAGGGCCGAGGGCGCTACCGCCATCGAACTCGGTGCGCAGCCAGTGCCGGTAGCCCATCGCCAACTCGATGAAACTACGTGCCCGTTCCGTCGGACAGGGAATCGCGCTAAGCGGCTTCCTCCAGCTCGAAGCGGACGCGCTTGCCGACGGCGTGCGCTGCTTTCACCAGGTTGGCGAGGGACACCTGATCGTTGGTCGGGTCGAGGATTCGATCGAGTTGCGAACGGCTGGTCTTCAGTCTCTTGGCGAGTGCGACCTTGGAGACCTTCCTTTGCTTCATTGCCTGCTGGAGCTGCCACGCCATGACCCGCTTGATTGCCTTGGCGGTTGCCTCCTCGAGATAGCCTTCTTCCTCGAGAAACGATTCGAAGCTCGACCCGTGATGCGGATTGGGCTTGGTCGTCTTGCGCTTCATTTTTCTGCCTCCAGGTAGCGGGTGCGGTGGGCTTTGGCCAAAGCAAGGTCGGCCGCCGGCAATTTCTGTGTCGACTTGATGAAGCCGTGCAGCAAGACGAGGAACCCTCGTGGGCTCACGAAGAAGATCACTCGTGCAATTCGTCGGCTTGGCAACCGCGTTCTGATCTCATGCAGGCCATCACCCAGTGGCCTGACCAAGGGCATTCCGAGAGGCCAGCCGAACTCGACTGCCCTGATATTGTCGCCGATGGTTTTGCGGTCTGGAACCGGAAGCGTCTTCAGCCACTCTCTGACTACTTCGCGCCCTGTCGCCGTTCGAAAGAAAGTCGCCGGCGCCCGCTTCAGGGTACTCATCCTGTCGACTTGTACCGTATACGGTACGATAGGTCAATCGAAACAGCAGCTTCAGAGAGCCGTAGCTCCAGCATCCCATAACTGCGTCCCGCAACGACCATCTCCCGTGATGGGACCGCAAGAGCGGTTCCATCACGCCGATGCCGGCCTAGTCGCGGAACGCCGCGAGATGGAAGGGCCGCTTGGCCGGCTTGCCCGCGGCGTCGTAGGTCCGCACCCGCATCTTCATCGGATCGGCCAGCAGGCCGACGGTGCACAGGCCGGGCTCGACGTCCTCGTAGGCTACGCTGCCGATGACGCAGGAGAAGTTGGTCTTGGCCTCCTTCTGCAGCGGCACCTTCCAGGTGATGACGTATTCGTTGGCGCCGACCAGCTCGCAGCTCTCGATCATGAAGCCTCGGGCAATAGACCCGTCGGCCGCAATCACGCAGGCCAACCGCTTCTCGAACTCCGCCATTGTCTTTCCTTCCCTTTGTTGATGCAGTCTCGCGGTCACGGTCTTGCGGACCGCAGGCGCCCGCCCTGGGCATGCCGAAGGGCCTCGTCCGCGCGTCAGCATGAGCTGGGCGAGACCCTTCGGCATGCTCATGGCAGGCGCCCCGCGGTCCAGAGGAGAATGATCGGTGCTCAGCTCTTCTGCTCGTCCTGGCCCCAGCCCTTCTTCTCGGCGTCGAGGAAGGAGGCGAACACCTTGCGGATCGTGCTCTCGGCGATGTCGCGGGTGATGAACACGACGCGGCTCTTGCGGTCGTCGCCCTCGGGCCAGGCATCGAGCGTGGCCGGCGGATGGAAGACATGCTGCACGCCGTGGATCACCACCGGCTTGTCGGTGTCGCGCACGTTCAGGATGCCCTTCATGCGCAGGAGGTCGGGGCCGCGATAGGTCACCAGCGCGTCGAACGCCGCCGCCACCGTCGACCAGCTCATCGGCTCGTCGAAGGTCATGCAGAAGGCGCGGATGCGATCGTCGTGCCGGTTGACGTTGTGCGGATCCTGCTCGGCAGGGCCGTGATCGTGGCCATGGTCGTCGCCGTGAGCGTGAGCTTCATGGCCGTGGTCGTGATGATGGTGATGGCCGCCGCCGTGCCCATGCCCGTAGGCTTCCTCGTGCAGCCAGCGCTTGACGTCGGCGCTCTTGGTCTCGGGATTGTAGAGGCCGGCGTTCAGGATCTCGTTGGGGTCGATCTCGCCGCCGGTGATCGAGTGGAACGGCGCGCCGGGATTGAGCTGGTGCAGGCGGCCCTTGAGCTCGGCGAGCCTGGGTGCATCGGCAATGTCGGCCTTGGTCAGCAGCAGCCGGTCGGCGACCGCGGCCTGCTTGACCGCCTCCTCGTGGTTGTCGAGCGTGCTGGCGCCGTTGACGCCGTCGACCGTGGTGACCACGCCGTCGAGGCGATAGCGCGAGGCGAGCAGCGGGTCGGTCATCAGGGTGTGCAGGATCGGCGCCGGGTCGGCCAGCCCGGTGGTCTCGACCACCATGCGCTTGAACGGTGTCACCTCGCCCTTGCTGCGCTTGAGGAACAGCTCGCTCATGGTGCGCACCAGGTCGCCGCGCACCGTGCAGCACAGGCAGCCCGAGTTGAGCGTCACCATGCCCTCGTCGTCCGACTTCTCGACCAGCAGGTGGTCGAGGCCGATCTCGCCGAACTCGTTGATGATCACCGCCGTGTCGGAGAGTTCCGGCCGGCGCAGCAACTTGTTCAGCAAGGTAGTCTTGCCGCTGCCCAGGAAGCCCGTCAGCACGGTGACGGGGATGCGCTGCTCGGCGGCGTTCTGCGTGTCGCTCATTCCTCGATCCTTCGTAGCCTGGCCGCCCCTGGTGCATCTGGGGTCGCGTCGCTGCCGCTCGACGGCGGCGGCGGGACCCGCGGGGCGGCCGGTGCCGGCGCCTGCCAGAAGCGCTCGGCCTTGCTGAACGAGGTCCACGCCTCGCCGAGCTTGCGGCGGCGGCGCTTGTCGCCGCCGGATGCCTGCCGGGAGAGGGCCTCGAGGGCCGCTGCGACGTCCTCGCTGGGACGCGCCGCGGTGGCGAGGTCGGCCAGCATGTGCTCGGCCATCGTGCGATCGTTCAGGGCGCCGAGCGCGCCCTGCAGGCGCGTCGTCGCCTCGATATAGGCCTTTGCGCGGGGGCGTGCCAAGGCCGACGGCGCGAAAGCCGGCTTCAGGAAGTCGGCGGCATAGCGCAGCTTCTTCACGGCGATGCGCAGGCGGTGCAGGCGTTCGGCGTCGAGCGCGTGGAGCTTGCGGCCGCGCCGCTCGACCTTGGCGTGGCGGTCTTGCAGCACGCGGCGGGCGAAGCGGTCGAGCCGCTTGCCGGTGTCGGCCGGCGGCAGGGCGATGAACGCCCCGAGCTGGGCGTCGAAGCCATCGAAGCGGGCGCCGGCCAGGGCTGCCCGGGCGCGCTCGAAATGGATCTGCAGCAGCCGGTTGGCGATGCGCTTGATCGTCGGCGGCACGTCCTCGACCGATTCGGTCATGAATACGTGAAGGTCGCGGGCGGGCCCGCATTCGCCGGCCAGCCACCTCGCCTCGGCCGAGAGGGCGCGCACGACCGGGCCATCGACCGCGCTCTTGAACAGGCCGAAGGCGGCGCGCAGCCGGCGCAGCGACACGCGGGTCTGGTGGATGCCGATCGGGCGGCGGCTGGCGAGCACGACGGCGCGGTATTTCTGCAGGTCCTCGCGGCAGCGGGCCACGATATGGCGCAACGCGACATCGGGAGCGGTGTCCGGCGCGAGGCCGGTGTCAGTCGAAGCCATGCAGCGCCAGACGGTAGCGCCCCGTGGCGGCCGGGCAACCGCAATCTGCGACGGTTCCGCAAAGCTCCCTGTCGTCATGCCGGCTGCGAATTGATGGCCTCAAGGCCGATTTCGCTGCCCGGCCGGCCGGTTGGGCCATGGCCTTCAGCCATCGTTTCCGGTGGCGGCCGATGGCCAGCCTGCCCTAAAGTCGCACCCATGAGCATCGATCCGACAGCCTTCAAGAAAGGCATGCGGCATCTCGCGGCGAGCGTCACCCTGATCACGACCCGCCATCGCGAGCTGCGCGGCGGCCTCACCGCCACCGCGGTCTGCTCGGTATCGGCCGAGCCGCCGCAGATCCTGGTGTGCGTCAACAAGACGGCGAGCGCCCACGACCCGATCGGCGAGGCCGGATTCTTCTGCGTCAACATCCTGGCGCCGTGCCATCGCAAGCTCGCCGAGCGCTTCGCCGGCATGGACGGCGTCGAGGGCGACGAGCGCTTCCACGACATGGGCGAATGGTCGACGCTCAGCACCGGCGCGCCGGTGCTGAAGGGCTGCCCGGTGTCGTTCGACTGCAAGCTGGTGACCCGCGTCGCCGCCGGCACCCACACCATTTACATCGGCGAGATCGTCGACGTCTGCCTCGACCCTGCGGCGATGCCGCTGCTCTATGCCGACGGCACCTTCGTGCACGGCGAGCACCTGAAGAAGGCGGCGGGCCAAGCCGCCTGACGGCGACCGCGAAGAGGGGCGAAGCAGGGTTGCGCGTTCGTGCCAACCCATTATGTTCGCGACCCATCCCGACCGGGGCCCTGCTGGGGCGTAGCCAAGCGGTAAGGCAGTGGATTTTGATTCCACCATTCGGAGGTTCGATCCCTCCCGCCCCAGCCAGTCATCCAGGAAAATGCCAGCGACTCGGAAGACGGCAGAACATTCCAAGGCTCGCTACAGATTGGGCGGGGCTCGCCGTCGGCTCAGGCTGAAGCCTGTCCGACAATCGCCGGAAAGGCACGCCGTCTCATTCGATCATCTCGTCAGCGCTGGCGAGCAATGTCTGTGGCATCTCAGCGATGTCGGTCGAGGCGGTCCCGCAACTCCTCGGCGTGAGCGGCCTTGTAGCGCGCGCGCTCCTCGGCGGAACTGTAGGGCAGGCGGATCCACCGGCCGACCCCGGCGCTGGCGCCCGGTACCGCGATTGCCCAGCCATCCATGAAGACCTCCCAGCCCTGCTGGCGGAGGATCTTCTTGCTGTGGTGCAGCTTCGGCGCTTCGAATATCAACGTGGAGCCGGATTTTACGCCGTTCACGCTGATGCATCCGCCCGGGCCGGCGAAGTCCTCGATGTCCACATAGCCGAACGCCGCCGGGATCTCCACGTCGGTGTAGCTGCTGTCGGCCGGGCTGACGCCGACCGGGATCGGGATGGGCAGAGCCACGCCGACATTGCCGCCGACATAGGAGTAGAAAGCCGACTTGCCCATGGCCGGATTGCGAATCTCGAGTTCCTGGCCCTCCACGCCCAACAGCTTGATTCCGAAAGACACGCCGCCCCAGCCCTTGAACTGCAGCTTGCGCGTCAGCGGGCCGGCATACTCCAGGGTGAACATGGTCGGCTCGCCGCTGAAATCCTGCTGCTGTGTCGCGACGGTCGACCGGAGCACGATGTCCACCCGGCGGTCGAAGCGCTGATGGCCGGAGGCGCCGGTCTCGCCCATGCTGGTGACCTTGGCACTGTAGCGGACCATGTTCAGAACGAGATCCTCGCCGCTGTAGCGGCGAATGCCACCCTCGACATAGGTCGCGACCTGCTGGGCGCGCTTCAGCGCCAGCTTCTCGTTGAAGGCGGCCGCGCCGCGCGCGTCGGCATGGCCGATGAACTCGAGCTTCACGCTCTTCGTGCCCGTCAGGCGGAGATAGCCGAGAACGTCGCCGATCAACCCATCGAGCGCCCGGCGGTCGGACGCGTTGTCGATCGTCGCGTCGGCGGTCGGGAAGAAGATCATGCCGATCAGCGGGTTGCCCTCGGCGTCCGGCGTGCCGTCCTGATAGACTAGGCGGCTGTCGAGCGAGGACCAGCTGCGGCCCTGGCTCGACTCCGTCGGGCGGATCGGCCGGAGCGAGGGCGGCATGCCGCGGCCGTGCGGGGAATGCGCCCCGATGGTGACCAGATGCCCCATCACCTGGCCGCCGTGCGGACCGCGACCCCAAAACTCATACACCTGTGCGCCCATTCCGGTCTCCCTGGACCATGGTTGCGGATTCCGATGACGCGCGCCATCGATTCCGAACGAGGGCGACACCGACACCGATTGATGGGCGGCCAAGTGTTCTCATGATCCCGGCCAGCGCCCTCCGTCGTTGGCATTGTGATGCGTCAGGTGACAGAGCTTGGGTCAGGCGGGCGTTTGATTTGCGGAATTGCGCGCGCGACCTCGATGGCCACGCCCTCTTGTTAAGGCCCATGCTGGGCTTAGAATTCACGCCGCATGACAGATCAGGCCGTCACCAACTTTCGGCGATAGCTCTCGGGGCTGTCGTTCGATGCGAATATCCGTACGAGGCAGGACACCGATGCGGTTCGACCTGGAAGGTTTCGTCGAGAAATGCCGGAAGGCTGTCGAGGCAAGCGACAGTCATGTCGCCGTGCGCGAACTCGTCGCCGAGGCGGTTTCCGACCCGGCAAGCATCATCGAGGCACTCGGCGAGCCGAAGCGGAGCGGCATCAACCAGCTTTACCGGTCAGAGACGTTGACGATCCTGAACATCGCGTGGCCGCCGTTCATGACCGTGTATCCGCACAATCACGGCATGTGGGCCGTCATCGGCGTCTATTCCGGCTGCGAGGACAATATTTTCTGGCGACGGCACGGCGACGTCATCGAGGCTGCCGGCGCCAAGTCGCTGCGGGTCGGCGACGCCGCACCGCTGGGTCGTGATATCATTCATACGGTCACCAATCCCATCGGCAGGGTTTCGTCGGCGCTGCAGGTCTACGGCGGCGATTTCTTTGCCGCTCCGCGCAGCGAGTGGGACCCCGAGACCTTGCGGGAGCAGCCCTTCGACATGGCGAGAACCAACCAGTCGTTCCGCGACGCTGCCGCCCGTTTCGGGTTGGACGGTCAGGGCTCGTGACGGGTCGAGGTTTCAACTCTGTGGTGCCACCAAGCGCCGTCGCCGCGCGCTGCCTGATGGCCCTCCGAGCAAACGCCGTCAGCCGACGGCAACCGCGACGGCGAGAAACTGCTGCGATATCTCTCTCGCGGTGAGCTCGCGCAGGCGCTGGTTTTCCGGCCAGGGATCCAGGATGACGATCTTGTTGAGGCCGATCGGGCCGCTCTGGAAGAGTTCGTTCTGCTGATAGGTCGCGCCGACGATGACGGTGGCATGGCCGGCGGCCAGGTTGATGAGGGGGCGGCCATTCTCGAGCTCGTGAATGAGCTCGCGCGCGCCGCCGGAGCTTGCCCACATCCGGTCGATGTAGCCGGGCGGCCGGTTGGCGTCGCTGCCCGACGATATCGCGATCGCCATGCCGGCCTTGGGCAAGGTGCGCGCAGAGGCGCGAAACGGCACGCCGCGCCAATCGCGCCATTCGCCGGTGATGGTCTGCACGATCTGAACGACGTTCGCCCCTTCGCATTTGTAGGAGTTGAACAGCCGCTTAACGGCGGCCTCTTGCGGCACGCCTTTGCCGAGGGTCGAGAAGACCATCTGGATGCACGCCGCCCAGCACCAGCTGTCGCAGTTCTGCGTTGCCGCCACCCCGGCCTGATACGGAAGCGATACCTCGCACGTGCGAATCCCGAAGTTGGGCTGCAGGCACCTGGACCCCGCGAGCGCGCCTGTCGGGGAGATTGCCGCGAGGGCGGACATGCCGCCAAAGAGCTTTCGACGTGAGATCATGGTTCTCACCATATGTGTGACTCATGGGACAAGCACCACTATTCCGGGCAGCCCGGTGCCGGTCAATGGAAAGCCTGGGAGAGGGATTGTCACCGCCTGCGCCGAGGCGGTAACCAAGCCTTACAGCCAACCTCTTTCCCTGAAAGCCGAAAGGTCGACGCCCGGGGGGCATACCAGCCGTCGCTGACGTAGCGCGCGCCGAGCTTCCGGGCGACCTCCATGCTGCCGTAGGGAATCCCGAGCGGCGTCTTGCCGCCGGCATCCTGCGCGGGAACGCTGGATGAAGCCTCGGCCGGAGCGCCGACGATCCGCTTGCTTGACCAAGCTCGCTACTTGACCCCGAATGCAAGCTTCCCGCATCGGCTCTTGGGGAGAACAGCATGGCGAACGAGAACTGGATCGATATCGGTGCAGCGAGCGAGCTGTCTCGAGTTCCCCTCCGCAGCATCGCCATCGCAAACCACAAGCTGGCTCTCTCGTTCAAGGACGACCAGTTCGGCGTCGTCGCCAACGCCTGCAATCACGCCGGTGGGCCGCTGGGCGAGGGCTCGCTTTCCGGCGACTACATCAGTTGCCCCTGGCACAACTGGAAATTCAACCACCGCACCGGCAAGGGCGAGCCGGGCTTCGAGGAAGACGCGGTGCCGGCCTATGCGGTGAAGGTCGAGAACGGCCGCGTGCTCGTCGACCTGGCGTCGGCGACCAGGCGCACGCGCAAGCCCCATGCTCCCCATCCGTTGGCGCGAAAGATCGAGCGCGCTGCTGGGCCAATCCGCGTTGCCGGCATCTCGACCTCCGTGATGGACGAGGTCCATCCGCGCTTCTCCGGCTCGGAGCATCTCCTGCACCACGCACTCGAAAGCTGCGCCGCGTACGGCGCCGAAAGCAGGATGATCCGCCTGAGCGAGCTGAATTTCCGTGCCTGCGAGGGTTACTATTCGAAGTCTGCCCGTGCCTGCACCTGGCCGTGCTCGATCACGCAGATGGACGATAGCGACCAGATGGAACGCGTCTACGAGGCTCTGGTGCATTGGGCAGACGCCGTCATCGTCGCGTCGCCGATCCGCTGGGGCGCAGCTTCGTCGCTCTATTTCAAGATGGCTGAACGACTGAACTGCGTGCAGAACGCCATCACCATCCGCGACCAGGTTCTGATCCGCAACAAGGTCGCTGGCTTCATCATCGTCGGCGGCCAGGACAATATCCAAGGCGTCGCCGGCCAGATGCTGGGGTTCTTCGCCGAGCTTGGCTTCATCTTCCCGCAGTTTCCCTACGTAGCCCATTCGCGCGGCTGGTCGAGAGAGGATATGGAGCGTAATGTCGAGATCGTCCGCTCTTCCACGGAGCTGGCCGAGGGCGCGGCGATGCTGGCAAAACGCTGCATCGATCTGGCTTCTCACTTGATTGCGCAAGATCACGCGCCAACCTCGATCGAACGCGGCGGCCGCAAGGCGCATACTTTGGCGACGGACAAGCCGGCCGCAGCCAGCGCGTGACCTCTGCGGCCCGTCTGTGAATCGGCGCCAACGTGACAATGCCGTTGCATGACCATCCGCTCCAATGGTCGACGGTGACACCTCTTCCTCGTTCCGGTAGGGCATGAGCGTCACTGTTGCATGACACCTGCTCCAAAGGCCGACGGCATCACCGAGCGCCACCACGACAATCAGCTGTTACAGCCAACCTCTTTCCCTGAAAGCGGAAAGATCGACGCCCGGCGGTGCAAACCAGCCGTCGCTGCCGTAGCGCGCGCCGAGCCTCTGGGCGACTTCCTTGTTGCCGTAGGGAATCCTGAGCGGCGTCTTTGCGCCGGCATCCTGCGCGGGAACGCTGGAGGAAGCCTCGGCCGGAGCGCCGGCGATCCGTCTCTTCCCGCGGCGCGCCGCCGGCTTGGGCGAGGTGGGCTTGGCAGCCTTTGCGCCCGTGCCGCGTCGTCGCTTCCTCCGCTGTGAGCCGGGTTGGTCCGGCGACGGCTGTTGCTGGTCCGCGACTGTCGCCGTGCGGCCGATGGCCGGGCCGCTTGCCGACCTGCCCGGCGCGTGCTGATCCAGGAACGCCCGGCAGATCGCGCCCGACGTGGCGTAGCCCGCGGGCGGCGTGATCTGCTTCTGCCGGGCCAGGCTCTCGGCATAGCGCTTCATCGCCGGTGTCGGCGGCCGTGCGCTGCCGTCGCTTCCGCGCGCGGCGCCGGGAGGACCGAGGTCGCCCGCCGACGGGCTGTGCGCCAGCTTGCCGATGATGCGCTGCGCGACATCGCAGACGGCATCGATGGCGGCCATCATCTCCTGCTTGCCGACGACCACATCGTCGAGCAGGCACTCCATCTGCGCCGTCTGTCCGGGATCGACCAGGGTCGGGTCGGCCTCCTTCAACACGCCGAACAGCTTCAGCCCGGTGTCGGTGGGCACGATGGTCTTGCCCTGGAGGGTCAGGAACTCCTGCTTCTTCAAGCCGCCGATGATCTCGGCGCGCGTCGCCGGCGTGCCGATCCCTTTGGCCTCCTTCAGGCGATCGCGCAGGACCTCGTCGTCGACGAAGCGCCACGCGTTCTGCATCGCCTCGATCAGGGTGCCCTCGTTGTAGCGCGGCGGCGGCTTGGTCTCCTTGGTCTCGACGGTCGGGTCGTGCAGCCGGGCCGGCTCGCCGTTGCGCATAGGCGGAAGCAGCGCCGCGCCGTCGCCCTTCTCGTCGGCCGGCTGCCACTCCGGGAAGGCCGCACGCCAGCCGAGCTCGATGGGCTGCCGGCCGGTTGCCTTGAACGCGAATCCTTTGACGTCGAGTGTCGCTGTCGTCTGCCGATAGCGGAAGTCGGGCATGAGCGCGGCCAGGTAGGCGCGGGCGATGACGTCGAACAGTTTCTTCTCGTCGAGCGACAAGCGCGGCCAGACCTCGCGCAGCATGTCGACCGTGTTGACGTTCGGGATGACCGCGTGGTGGCTCGCCCCCTCGAGCCCCTTGTCATGGAACGTGCCGCTTGCGCCGCGGCGAATCACGGGCGGGGTGGGAACCGGAATGTCCCTGAAGGATTGACCGACCTGAAGGCCGGCCACGATCCGGGGCACGTCCGCGATCAGGCTTTCCGGCAGGTAGCGGACCTCGGCGCGCGGATAGGTGATGATCTTCTTGCCCTGCCCGTCATAGAGTTCCTGGGCAACCTCCAGGGTCCTTGCTGCGGTCCAGCCGAACCGCGCCGCGCAGAGCTTCTGCAGGGACGGAAGATCGTGCAGCCTGGGCGGGCCCTGCCGCTTGTCCTCGACGCGCACGCCGAGCGGGCCTTCGAAGCCCTTGGCGGCAGCGGCGACGGTCTCGGCGACCTCGCGGCGGAGAATTCGCTCCTGCGGCGCATGCCGCATCTTGAATTCGCCGCCAGCGACCTTCGCCGTCGCGACGACCTCGAAGTATGTGACGGGAACGAAATTCCTGATCTCCAGCTCGCGCTTGCAGACAATGGCGAGCGTCGGCGTCTTGACGCGGCCGACGCCGATGACGCCGCGGCCGCTGCGGCCCAGGATCACGGTGGCGGTGCGGGTGAGGGAGAGATTGTAGATCTGGTCGGCCTGCCGGCGCGCCACGGCGGCGGCATAGAGGCGGGCAAACTCGCCGTTGGGCCTCGCCTGGCTGAACGCATTGCGGATCGTCTGGGAATCCTGGGCTGTGAAGAGGACCCGCATGACCTTGCCGCGGTATTCGTAGTGCTCGAGGATCTCCTGGCCGATCAGCTGGCCTTCACGATCGCAGTCGGTCGCCAGCCAGACGCACGTCGCGCTGCGCAGCGCTTCGTGAATGGCTTTCAGCTTGGCGGCCTTGTTGCCGCCCATCGCCGGGCGCGTGCCATAGAGCCCGTCCGGCTTCAGCAGGATCGGCGACCAGCGCTTCCATTCGGGGACCACTTCCTCCGGCTCGAGGAGATCGATCAGATGCCCCTCGGCCGGAAGGACGACGCCATAGCGCGAGCCGATCGCGGCGCGGACGTCCTTCGCCTGGCTGGACTTCTCGGTGATGACGATCTGGTCGGCCATGGTCGGGTCGTTGGCGAGATTGGAATGCCGCGGGACCAGATGGAACATATACGGAACAATCGAAAGCCACAAGGCACGAGGTGACCCGACAGGCCGAGACGGCCGGGCGCGTGTTCCCGGCGGATTCTGTATCGTGTCGGGGCATGACACTACTCGCGATCTTCATCGTTCTCGTTCTTGCCTATGGCCTGGTGTCGCGGAAGCTGGAAGGGACAGTTCTGACCGGGCCGATCGTGTTCACGGTAGCGGGAATTCTTGCCGGGATCGTGGCTCCCGGGCAGCTCGCCGCGGCCATCGGCTCCCAGTTCTTTCTCCACCTCGCAGAGGTCGGCCTGGTGCTGCTGTTGTTCACAGATGCCGGCCGCACCGACCTGACGCTGCTGTGGAACATTCGCGACCTGCCGGGACGCCTGCTCGCCCTCGGCCTGCCGTTGACCATCCTGCTGGGCGCCGTGGCGGCGCATCTGGTGTTTCCCGGTCTCAGCCTGTGGGAGGCGGCGATCCTGGCCGCGATCCTGGCGCCGACCGATGCCGGCCTCGGGCAGATCGTCGTGACCAGCCCGCGCGCGCCGCCGCGCATACGCCAGGCCTTGAACGTCGAGGCCGGTCTGAACGACGGCTTGTCGGTGCCGTTCATGTTGTTCTTCATCGCATTGGCGGCCGCCGCCGAGGAGGGCGTGCGCGCGAGCTTCGCCCAGTTCGTCGTCGAGCAGCTGGGCTATGGCTTGGCGGTCGGTGTTGCGATCGGCCTGGCCGGCGGCTGGCTGCTGGGATGGGCGGCGCGCCGCGACTGGATCACCGATCCGTTCAAGCAGTGCGGCGTGGTCGCGCTGCCGCTGCTCTGCCTGCTGATCTCCGAGGCCGTGGCCGCCAGCATGTTCATTGCCGCCTTCGTCGCCGGCATGGCGGTTCAGAAGGGATTTGCCGATGCCAGTCGCCACAGCCTGGAATTCGGCGAAATCTGGGGCCAGATCATCAACCTGTCGGTGTTCTTCCTGTTCGGCATGGTGGTCGCGCGCAACTGGCACGCCATCGACCTGCGCATCGCCTTCTATGCCGTGCTGAGCCTCACCGTCGTCCGCATGGTCCCGGTTGCGGTGTCGCTGATCGGCAGCGGCCTCGCGCGCTCGACGGTGCTGTTCATGGGATGGTTCGGGCCGCGCGGGCTGGCGTCCATCGTGCTGGGTCTGGTCTATCTCGAGCGTGAGATCGGGCTGCCGGGAGAGTCGACCATCCGGCTCGCCGTCATCGCCACCGTGCTGCTCAGTATCATTGCGCACGGGCTGAGCGCGCAACCCGGCATCGCTCTCTACGCCCGCCGGGTGGCCGGAATCGCCGCCGATGCGCCGGAGCGGCGCGACGCCAAGTAAACGGAGCCTGGCATGCTCCCTCTGACAGATCGGCCGCCGACATGGACCTCGCGCAAGCGCCGGCCTATGGCTGTTGACAAGATAAAGTACCGTCATCCCGAGCGGAGCCGCCCATAGGGCGGCGCAGTCGAGGGACCTCTCTTGCGGTCTCGCGAGAAGAGAGATCCCTCCACTACACCTCGCTGCGCTCGGCTTCGGTCGGGATGACGGTTTTCGCCTTAGTGCGAATGCCCTGCCCGTCTTCGGGCGTCGCGCGGCAGAGGCGGCCTCATCCGTTGACCTCCGGATTCCGTCCGGTTGGTGTTTTGCCGCCGCGGTCTTTGCGTCATGCTCGGCGGTGCCGATCTTGCTCGCGATCCCGCGCTGGCGATAGACCGGAGGCGGGGACGTCGAATGGCAGACCAGCAGAAAGCACCACCGGAGCCTTCGGGGTCACGACTCAAGGCGATACTCGTGGCCACGGCCCTGGGTGGGCTGCTGCTGGCGGTCGTGGGGACGATGCCGGCGGCGACGGCCCTGGAAGGCGTGCCCGCAAGGCTGGTCGTCGAGCTTCCGCCGTGGCTCGGCATTCCGTTCCTCGTCCTGATGTGCCTGGTCGCGCTCTTCATCTTGCTGGTGATGCTTCCGGGGACGCACCGGCGACCGCGCAAGTTGATGGAAGAGCAGCGCTCGCTCACCCGCATGGCGCTGCTGCTGCTGCTCCTGGCGCCATTGTGGGCCGGCGTTAGCGAACATCTTCCTGCCGATCTCGCCAGCCTGCTGAGCGGCTTCGGGACTCAACCGCCGCCGCTCGCTGGCCCGGAGGTGGACGCGCCGCCCGCCGTTCGTTCAGCCGTGGTCGAGGGCATCCTGGAGACGTTGCTGCTGGCCCTCGGGCTGATCGGCTTCGGCGTCGTGGCGTGGCTCTATCTCGCCCTCCTGCCCGAGCGCGGCCAGGGGACGCTGCCGCCTGCCACCTCGGCCGAGCTGCACGGCGCGGTCGAGGACAGTCTCGACGACCTGCGCACCTTGCCCGACGCCCGCCTGGCGATCATCCGATGCTACGACCGCTTCGAGAGGGTGCTCGCCGGCGCCGACGTCCGCCGCCCGCCCTGGCAGACCGCAACCGAGTTCATGCGCATCGCGCTGGCGCAACCCCGGCTGCCGGCCGATGGCGTGCGCGAGCTGACTTCGCTGTTCGAGGTTGCACGATTCAGCCGGCACGAGATCGGCCCCATGCATCGCGAGCGCGCCTGGCGCGCCCTGATGGCGGTGAAGGCGGCACTCGAAAGCGAGGACGCTCATGCCACCCGGCCGTGAGCGCATCTGGCCCGGCCTGCTCGCCCGCTATTTCGTGCTGGTCGTCGTGCTGGGCCTGGTCGCGACGTCGGCCTATGCGGCCTTCGATGCCGAGGACAGGCCCGCCGTCGTGCGGCTCGCGGTGGCCGCCTTCGTCATGGTCGTCCTGATCCACATCCACAGCCATTGGCGACGCGCGCTCGAGTGGGCGCCGCCCTCGGCCTTCGACCAGGCGCGGCGGGCGGAACCCGCCGAGCCCAAGGTGGCGCCCGTCCTCGTCCGCCTGCAGCGCCAGGTGGAGCACGGCGTCGCCAGCGGGCGTGTCTTCGAGAAGGTGCTGTGGCCGCGGCTCGTGCAGCTCGCCGAGGAGCGCGGCACGCGAGACCGGCTGCCCGACGACCCGCCGCGCGGCCGCTGGCGCAAGCGGGGACCTTCGCTGGCGGTCATCGCCGAGCTGGTGCGGCGCGTCGGGGGCGAACGATGAAGGTCGACGAGATCCAGCAGCGCTGCCAGGGCGTTCTCGACGCCGTGTCGCGCGTCGTCGTCGGCAAGGACGAGGTGCTGCGCCAGATCATGGCGGGCATCCTGGCCAACGGCCACATCCTGATCGAGGACTATCCCGGCCTCGCCAAGACGCTGATCGCCCGCCTGTTCAGCCAGGCGCTCGAGCTCGGCTTCAGCCGCATCCAGTTCACGCCCGACCTGCTGCCGGGCGACATCACGGGCAGCTCGATCTACGAGCAGCGCGAGGGCCGCTTCGAGTTCAGGCGCGGGCCGATCTTCACCCATCTGGTGCTGGCCGACGAGATCAACCGGGCCACGCCCAAGACGCAATCCGCCCTGCTCGAGGCGATGCAGGAGCGTCAGGTCACGGTCGACGGGCAATCCTATGTTCTCGACCCGCCGTTCCTGGTGATCGCGACCCAGAACCCGATCGAGCTCGAAGGCACCTATCCCTTGCCCGAAGCCCAGCTCGACCGCTTCATGATGCGCATCGCCGTCGGCTATCCGGGGCGCGACGAGGAACGCGAGATGCTGCGACGCCGGCGCGAGCGACGGCAGGAGCATGCGGAGGTGCCGAGGGTCGTGCCGCACGACGTCCTGCTCGCCATGCAGGCTGCGCTCGAGGACATCCATGTCGACGCGACCCTCGACGAGTACATCGTCGACCTGGTGCGGGCGACCCGCGACGACAACCGGGTCGCGCTCGGGGTCTCGCCGCGCGGCGCGCTGGCCTTGCAGGCCATCGTGCGGGCCGAGGCCGCCTTGCGCGGCCGCGACTACGTCACGCCGGACGACGTCAAGGCGATGGCCGTGCCGGTGCTGGCCCATCGCATCGTGCTGCGCCCCGAGCTGTGGGTCGCCCGGCTGTCGCCGGTCGAGATCGTCGCCGACGTGATGAAGCGGGTGCCGTCGCCCAAGGTCGAAGCCGGCTGAGCATGCGCCCCTCGCCGCTGCTCGCGCCTCTGTGCGTCCTCACGATCGTGGCCCTGGGGCTGGGGCTCGCACTCGGGCGACCAGAGCTCGTGCTCGTGGCCGTGCCGCTCGTGGTGGCCCTGCTGTCGGCGCGGCGCCTGGGGGCGGCGTCGGGCATCGCGGTGAGCGTGGTCCCGTCGGCGACGACCCTGGTCGAGGACGACTGCGTCGATCTCGTCCTGACCGTCGCCAGCCCCGCGACCGCGGCGCCGTCGATCGAGATTTTCCTCGCCCTGCCGGACAGCTTCGTCTTCGTCGACGGCGCACGCCATCTCGCGACCAGCCTGAATGCCGGCGACACGGTCGAGCGCAGGCTCGTCGTCCGCTCGACGGCGCGCGGCCGGGGCGTCGTCGGGCCCTTCACCCTGCGCCTGACGGACCATTCGGGCCTCTGGGTCGACGAGGCCATGGTCGCCTCGCCGGTGGTGATCGAGACCTACCCGCGGGTTCCCGAGATCCGGCACCTGCCGCGGCCGGCGCGTACGCGCTCCTCGTTCGGCAACGTCGCGTCCACCCGCCTGGGGACGGGCCTCGAGCCGGGCGACATCCGGGCCTTCGTGCCGGGCGATCGCGTGCGCCACATCAACTGGCCGGTGTCGCTGCGGCTGGGCAAGCTGCACGTCACCCAGTTCCATCGCGAGCAGAACGCCGACATCGTCCTGCTGCTCGACACGCTGGCGGAAACCGGCGCGCATCCCTATTCCAGCGTCGATGCCTGCGTGCGCGTGGTCACCGCGCTGTCCACCGGCTATCTGGCCCAGAAAGACAGGGTCGGGCTGGTCGAGTTCGGCGGCTATCTGCGCTGGCTGAAGCCGGCGACCGGCCAGCGCCAGCTGACCAGGCTGCTGCAGGCCGCGGTCTCGGCCGACCAGGTGTTCACCCATGCGGTGCGCGATCTCGACTACGTGCCGGCGACGGCATTGCCCCGGCAGGCCCTCGTGATCGCCATCAGCCCGGTGATCGACGAGCGCTTCGCCAACGCCCTGCTCGAGCTGTCGGGACGCGGCTACGACGTGGTGCTGCTCGCCGTTTCCGCCGTCGAGCTGACGCGCCGCGTGCTGCCCGACACCCCGCTCGACGACGTCGCGTGCGCGTTGTGGCAGCTCGAGCTCGGCAACCGCCTGCAGCATCTGAGGCAGAGCGGCATCGCGGTGGCCGAATGGCGACCCGAGGAACCGCTCGACGTCGCCCTGGCGTCGCTCAGCCGGCGCGTGCCCGCGCGGGCGGTCGTGCGATGAGACGTCTCGTGCCCGGTCTCGCCATCCCCGTTCTCGTGGGCGTGCCCCTCGCGATGGGAACCTCGTGGACCATCGATCTCGCCGCGGTAGCGGGCGGCGTTCTCTGCCTCCTCGCCGTGTTGCGGGCCAGCCTGTCGTGGGCCACCGCCGGGGCGGCGCTCGCCCTGCTGTCGCTCGCCGTGGCGCGGCCGGACGCGTCGTCGTCCACCGACGTCTTCATGCTGGTCGCCTTCGGCTCGGCTCTGGTGCTGCTGCTCGACGGGACCCATCTTTGCGACCGCTTCGACGGCGCCGAGGTGGCGCCCATCCTGTGGCGCCGTCACATCGGCTTGTGGATCGCCCGGGCGGCGACCTCGCTCGGGATTGGCCTCGCCATCGCTGCCCTGGCGCCGCTGATCGCGCTCGCGCTGCCGCAGACGTGGCTGCCCTTCGTCGCCGGCATCGGCATCCTGGCGGCGTTCGCCGCGGCGGTCGCGTGGGTCCGGCGCAGCATCGGCGGCTGAACGCGGGGACGCGACGGGATACGCTTCGGAAACCACGTGTGCACATGGTGTGACGGCGGGAAGCGGCGAGCGAGGGATCGTCGCCAGCCAATGGCGGGCTCATGTCGGGCTTATTGCGGCCACGATCGTCCTGTTGCATGCTATCCATTGGGATGAGGTCGCCGGGCTGGGGAGCCGGGCGGCCGGTCGTTGGGGTGATTTCATGGCAGCGTTCAACCGTCCGGTTGTCGCGCGCGTTCGATTCGAGCTGCTACAAAGCGTGAGCCGGGCGCAACTGCACTGCGGCATTCTCATTGCCAGTGCGTTCGCGCGTTTGCGTAACCTCAACAAGCGTGTCGCCACGTGTGATGACGCCGGAATCTCTCGTTTCCGCCTTCGCGCAAGCTTCCTTCCGGCGCTCTTCATCGTCCTGGCGATGGCGGGCCGGGCAAACATTTGCTCGGCCCAGGCTGCCCCGGACCGCCCGCCGTCGACAACATCGAGCGCGAAGCCGTCGCTTTCCGACAAGTATGCCGCCTACGACGCCGCCTTTCAGCAGACCCTGCTGAACCCGGCGGACCCCAAGGTATTGACGGCGTTCGCGGCGATTTCCGTCGAGATCGGCGACATCGAGGGGGCGATTTCCGCGCTCGAGCGGCTGCTCCTGATCAACGGCGATTTGCCCGACGTGAGGCTCGAGCTGGGCGTTCTCTATTTCCGCCTGGGCGCCTTCGCGGCCGCCGACATGTACCTGAGAAGCGCCATCGCGTCGCCCAATGCGATGCCGCAGGTGAAGGCACGGGCGGATCGCTTCCTCAAGGCGAAGCGCAAGTCGTGAGGATCGCCACATCCGCCGCCGCACGGCAGCTCGGCACGCCGGCCGCCTCGCTGGCGTTGGCGGGTCGCGTGGCATCCGCCTGCCTGGGGCTCGTCGCCCTCGCCGTGGCGTTAGCGACCCAGACGCCGCGAGCCTTGGCCGACATCGGCAAGGCCTCGGTCGTCCATGGCGAGCCGAAAGGCAAGCCTCCCGAGCAGGCCGAGCGCATACTGAAGATCGGCAACGATCTGCGCGCGAACGAACGCGTCACGACCACGGCCAAGGACCGGGCGCACGTCGTCTTCCTCGACGGGACATCGCTCACCGTGGGACCAAACAGCGTGGTCGTGCTCGACAAGTTCGTGTTCGATCCGAACCGCGGCGTGGGTGAGATGGGCCTGTCGACCCTGAAAGGCAGCATGCGCCTCGTCGGTGGGCTCGTCAGCAAGACATCGACGATCACCGTGACGACGGCGACGTCGACAATGGGCATTCGAGGCGGCATCGCCATCGTCACCATCGGCCCCTCGGGCGTGACGACCGCAGCCCTGCTCTTCGGCGTGTCGCTCACGGTGACCAGCGAAGGCGTCACCCAGACCGCCACGTCGAACTTCCAGATCACGGTCGAGCCCGGAAAGCCGCCGTCACCCCCGGTTCCAATCCCGCCGACCGGCCCGATCGTCCTGGCTGCCCTCGATCTGGTCGCCCCGTCGTCGGCCGGCGCGGCTGGCGATGCCCAGGCTGCGGCGCAGGGCGCTGCCATCGCGCTCGCTCTGGCCAGTTCCGGGCTGCCTTTGGTGAACTCCGGCATCAGTCCCGAGCGCGCGATCGCCAGCCTGGTCGCGCAGCAACAGGCTCAATGGTCGTTCGGCATCGGCGTCCGGCTGATTTCCGCGGCTGGCCCGACCCAGAGCACGAGTCCCTTGGCCTCCTCGGGCCCCTTGCAGGGTGGCGATCCGCTGACAGACAGCGGGCCGTTGCACACGGCAGGACCCTTGCAGGCCTCCGGACCCTTGCAGGGCATGGGGCCTCTGATCTCTGCCTTGCCTCTGCAGGACGTGGGGCCAGTGCCGATCCCCGATCTTCCCGGAACATTTCCGGGTCTGTTCGGGCCACTCGTCAGCCTGGCGCCCTCCGACTATCAGCCGCCTCCTCTCACGCCGGAGCAAGTCTCCACGCTCGCCAGCGGCAATGTCCCGGCAATCAACCGGCTGGTGGCGCAACTCCTGGCGAACGGGCAGGCGAACCCGCAGACCATTCAGCAGATCGTCGATATCGTCTCGTCGTCTCCCGTTGCCGCGTTTCCATCGGCCATCAGTCAACCGACCGGCCCGACCGGTGTGCTGCCGCCCGCCGTGTACCAGCCGACCACGTTCGTGAGCGGCTCGTAAGGGGCGCAAACGCGCTATCGAGGGTCGCCGCACGATCGTCGGCGCCCCCGCCAGCGAGACGACTGTCGAGAGTCGGTGAAGGTTGACCTGGGTCAAGGCGTCATGGAGGCAGCCCGGCTATTGGTTGGCGCGATGGTGGACTGAGGTTCGAGACGTGGACACGCTGCTTGCTTCGCCGCCGCTGGTCGAACAGCTCACAAGACGCCTCGACGCGGTTTGTCGACTGCGCTCCGGGACGACGAGCCGCCGACGAGGCCAAGTGAAGCGAAGATATCTCGACGAGGTCGTGGGCCAAGCGCGGGCTGCCATCACGAGCGGCGAGAGAGCGGCCGTCGAGACGGCGCTGGCGTCGGTCGACCTGCTGTCCCTCGAGCTTTGCGACGACTAGAGCATGGTTTTGCTTGATCGCGGCATCAGGGAATGTTCCGATCGATGGATCGGTTGGTGCACAGGGCTCGAAGCGCAGCTCCAGCTGGCGCAAGAGTGTCGACAACAGCCCCCCTGGCGGGGCAATAGACTCGCGGGCGCGAGAATATTCAATGGACGCAAAGGCTCACGAATCGGCGGTCGAGGCCATTCCCTACAAGTCGGCGGACGAGCGCCGGGACGAAGGCAAGGAACTGCGGCAGGCGGTTCCGCGCGCGGCGCATCACGAGTGGAAGCCGCACAGGAACAGACGCGATCCGATCGACATCCTGAACGAGTCCAACCAGGGGCGGCTTGCCGACCTCGTGCCGATCCGCTTCGGCCGCATGATGCAGTCGCCGTTCGCGTTCTATCGCGGGTCGGCCGCGGTGATGGCCGCGGACCTGGCGACGACCCCGAGCTCCGGCATTCGGGTGCAGGCCTGCGGCGATGCCCACTTGTCCAACTTCGGGGGCTTCGCCACGCCGGAACGGCGGGTGATCTTCGACATCAACGACTTCGACGAGACGCTGCCGGGCCCGTGGGAGTGGGATCTCAAGCGGCTGGTCGCCAGCATCGTGCTGGCGGGCCGCCATATCGGCCTGTCCGAGACCGACGGCGCCAGAGCCGTCGCGGCCACGGCGCGGTCCTACCGCGAGCGCATGTCGGACTACTCGGGGATGCGGACCCTCGATGTGTGGTACGATGCCGTCGACGTGGATCGTTTTCTCGGGGAGATGGAAACCGACGAGTCTCGCGAACGCATCGAGCAGCGCCTCGTGAAGATTCGGTCGAAGAACACGCCGGAGTTCCTCTTCCCGAAGCTCGTCGAGCATGTCGGCCAGGCCCCTCGCATCATCGAGGACTCGCCGCTCATCTTCCATCCGACGGCCGAGCAGCTGCCCGGCATCAGCACGGGCTACAGGGAGGCCATCAGCCGCTATCGGGATTCGCTCGGCGAGCACGTGCGGGTCCTGTTCGATCGCTTCCACTTCTGCGATCTGGCGGTCAAGGTCGTGGGCGTGGGCAGCGTCGGCACGATGTGCCTGATCGCCCTCTTCCTGGCGGCGGAGAACGATCCCATCTTCCTGCAGATCAAGGAGGCGAGCGCCTCGGTTCTCGAGCCTCATGCGGGGGCAAGCGCGCATGCCAATCACGGCCAGCGGGTCGTGGTCGGACAACGGCTGATGCAGTCGGCGAGCGACATGTTCCTCGGTTGGGGCGTCGGCCTGAACGGGCGGCATTTCTATGTCCGCCAGCTGCGCGACATGAAGACCAGCGCCATCATCGAGGATTTCGACGCCGCCGACCTGCGGGCCTACGGGCGGGTTTGCGGCTGGGCGCTGGCTCGTGCCCATGCCCGCTCCGGCGATCCGGCGATGATCGCGGGATACCTGGGGTCGAGCGAGGTCTTCGACGATGCCATGCGCGACTTCGCGGTGGCCTACGCCGACCAGGCGCAGCGCGATCATCGCGCCTTCGTGAGGGCGGTGCGCCAGGGCAGGGTCGAAGCGCTCGTCGAGGGAGCCTGAGGCG
>JALHMO010000087.1:0-25851 GCA_022844015.1 Reyranella sp.
TGGGCGATGGTGAGGACGCCATCCTTGAGGGTGGCGGCCAGGTCGGCGTTGGCGATGCGCAGCGGCGCGCTGACCAAGGTCCCGACCTGCAGCTTGAAGCTGCCGTCGACGCTGCGCAACGGTGCGGTGTCGATCGGCCCCGCCGCGGCGGCCGGCTGGCCGCGACCCGCCGGCCGCGCCGCCGGCGCGCCGCCGATCCGGTCGAGATCGAGGGTTGCGGCCTTGAGGTCGGCAACGATGTTGGGCCTGGCGCCCGCCAGGGCGACGTCGACTGCACCGGTGAGCGTCTGGCCGTTCAGCGTGACGCTGCCCTTGTAGCCAACAGCCTTGGGGGCTCCCTGGGCGGCGCCGGGAAGCGATAGCGTACCGCTCGCCCGCACGCTCTGGCCCATGGCGCTCACGGAAAGCTCGCGCAGGCTGAGCTGCTCGATGGTGCCCGAGACGCCGCCGCTCGCGGCCACCAGGCCGAGGCCGGCCGGCGCCGTGGTGCCGGCGAGCTTGAGGACGCGTCCCATGTCGGGCGCCTCGAAATTGAAGGCGATGTCGGGCCGCGGCATCGCCGACTGGAAATTGGCAATGGAGCCACGCACCGCCAGACGCGCGCCCACGAGATTGCCGACCTTGATGTCGTTCAAGCGCAGGGTCGTCCCCTGCAGGACGATGTCGACGTCGATGCCGCCAATCGTGTCCTTGCGGTAGATCAGCTTGGCCACCTTGGCCTTGAGCGCGACCGTCGGGCCGGCGACGGCGGGACCGGCCGGCTTGGCCGCCGGCAGCGGCTGCGCGGCAGCGGGCTTCTGCACCGAAGGCGCCAGATAGGAATCGAGATCGATCGTGTCGATGTCGACGGCCACGGCGATTGCCAGGGGAACGGTGAAGCTCACGGTGATGCCGCCCGTCCCCTTGAGATCGTCGACCTCGAAGGAGACGCCGCTCACCTGCACGTTTCCGCCGCTCGATGCCATGCGCCCCTTGATGCTGAGGCGGTTGAGCTTGCTCTGCGGCACCGACGCGACATCGACCTCGAGCCAGTTCAGGGTGTCGCGCAGCCTGGGGCCGACCAGGCTGAACTCGCCCGACACGGTGGGCCGCGCCGGATCGCCCGACAGGGTGGACCGTGCCTGCAGGATCATGTCGCCCGGCAGCGTCGCCGTGAGCTTGGGGACCGCGACGGCACCGCCCTTGGCGTCGAGGTCGAGCGCGACGTTGCGCACCGCCTTCCTGTTGTAGATCAGCTCGCCGATCTCGAGCGCCGCCTTGAGCGTGAGGTTGGCCGGCAGGCCGCCCCCCGATGATGCCCCCGCCGGTGCCGGCGCCGCGCCCGTCGCGGGCTTGGCAGGCGTGCCGGCTGCCGCAGGTTGCGACAGCGCCGCCAGGGTGCGATCGAGATCGATCTTGGGCAGCGCCAGCCGGGCGTCGATCGCCAGGCCGGACTTCATCGCCACCGACACCGACCCCGAGCCCGCATCCTGCCCGAGCGCGATCTTGAAGTCCTTGGCTGCGAAGTCGGTCTGCGACGCCTCGATGCCGCCATCGAAGCTGAACCTGCCGGCCAGCAGCGGCGGCAGCGCCGGCTCGGGCTGCCCGGCCAGCATCGACAGGGTGCCGACGAAGGCCGTGAGCGAGTCAGCGGAGATCGAGGCGCTGCCGGCCACGCGCGCCGCCGGCCCAAGGTCGCTCAGCGTCCCCTTGAAGCCCAGCCGGCCGCCGCCGACCTGCAGCGACAACTCGGCATTGTGCCCGGCCTGCCCCTTGGCGCCGACCGCGAGGTCGAGCTTCAGCGCCGAGCCGTTCACCGTGGCGTTGCCGGCCAGCGAATAAGGTCCGTCCAGCGAGCCGACCGAGGCGGTGAAGTTGGCCTTCTCGGCAACCACCGAAAGGCCCGCCTTGGCGTCGCTGAAGATCAGCGTGCCGTTCTCGATGGCGAGCCGGCCGAGCGACAACGGCCGGCCCGGCCCGGCCCTCGGCGCCGCCGGCTTGGCCTCGGCGACCGATGGCGCGAACTCCCAGTTCGGCTTGCCTGCGGCATCGATCTCCAGGACGATCTTGGGCTCGACCAGGGTGACCTCGTCGACCTCGATGCCGCCGCTCAGCAGGGGCAGGATAGCCGGCTTCACCGTGACCGACTTGACCTCGACCATGTTGGCGTTCTTCGAGCCCGGCACGTTGAAGAACTTCACGCCCTTGACCGTGACCACCGGCGTCGGCAGCAGCGACAGCTCGATCGGCCCGTCGATCACCAGCTCGCGGCCGGTCGCCTTCTTCACCTCGGCGGCGATCTGCGGCTTGAAGGAATTGACGTCTATGAAGAACGGAAGGGCGACCAGCACGACGATCAGGAGGGCAATGACGCTACCGCTGCCGATCAGGACTTTCTTGCGAAGCGAACTGGCCATGACCCGCTCCTGTACCCCGGAGTCACACTAACAGTAGCGTATCGACGTCCGGCGCGGCATAGACTTCTGATGTTAGTCCACAGGCGAGATGGAACGATGGCGGAGATCGTCAACCTGCGGCGAGCCCGCAAGGACAAGGCGCGACGCGACCGCGAGATCGAGGCCGACGCCAACCGGCGCCGCTTCGGCCGCACCAAGTCCCAGAAGGCTGCCGAGAAGCAGGACACGGAACGCACCCGCCGCACCCTCGACGGCAAGCTGATCGAGAAGGAATGAGACTTCTGCTCCCATAGGCGCTAAAACAGAGCAAAACCTCATCCTGAGGAGCGCCCGCAGGGCGCGTCTCGAAGGATGGGCCACACAGGAGATCGTTGGAAAAGCGCTGTCGCAGCACCCTCACTGTTGCCGACTCTTCGAGACGCGGCCCTCCGGGCCGCTCCTCAGGGTGAGGTCCCTTTTTTCAACGCCTATGGGAGGTCAGCCGAGACTCGCTACCGTCCGGCGCGGTTGACGGCGAGGCGCTCGAAGAAGGCGCGTGTCGCCTGGTCGGCGCCGGGGCCGGCGACGGCGCGCACGTTGGTGAGCTCCATGCGCTGGCCGGTCTCGGCGTCGATCAGCACCGGATCGAGCGGCCGGCCGTCGGTGCGGTTCACCAAATCCATGGGCTTGCCGCTGCGTGCTGCCGCGCCGTAGCGATCGCCCCACTGCTTCAGGCCGACGATCACGCCGAACAGCGCCGCGCCCTTGTCGGTCAGCCGGTACTCGTGGCGCAGCGGCCGGGTCTGATAGGCGACCTTGCGGAAGATTCCGACCTCGACGAGCTTTTTGAGGCGGACCGTCAGCACGTTGCGGGCGATGCCGAGGTTGTCGTGGAAATCGTCGAAGCGGCGCACGCCGTAGAAGGCATCGCGCACGATCAACAGCGTCCACGGCTCGCCGACGATGTCGAGCGCCGACGCGATCGAGCAGTTCATCTGTTCGTACGATGTCCGCCGCATGGCGGTAAACTACAGGTCGCCGGTCCCGGGGCGCAATTGCCCCGCGTGGGCGGCGGGGCGACGCATCGAAGGCAGCCCACGCCTGGCAATCCCACAGCAAAACGCCCGGGCCTTGCGGCCCGGGCGTCTCGACGGTCAGTCGACCGATGCTACTCGCGTTCCTGGCCGAGGAAGGCCATGAGGAACTGGAACAGGTTCACGAAGTCGAGGTACAGGCTCAGCGCACCGAACACCGCGACCTTCTCCAGCGTGTCCGTGCCCCACGCCTCGGCATACTGCTCCTTGATCCTCTGGGTGTCGTAGGCGATCAGGCCCGAGAAGATCAGCACGCCGACGGCCGAGATGATGAAGCTCATCGTGCCCGACGGCCAGATCATGTTCACCAGACCGGCCAGGATCAGGCCGATCAGTCCCATGAACAGGAACTTGCCCATCGCCGACAGGTCGCGCTTGGTGGTGTAGCCGTAGAGGCTCAGCGCACCGAACGCCGCCGCCGTGATGAAGAAGGTGCGGGCCACCGACGCGCCGGTGTAGCGGAACAGCAGCAGCGACAGGCTGACGCCCATCAATGCCGTGACGGTCCAGTAGACCGCCTGTACCGCGCCCAGGCTCATCGACGCTGCCCGGAAGGACACGAGCAGCAGCAGGCCGATCGGCGCGAAGATCGCGATCCAGCCGAGCATGTTCAGGCCGACGACGCGGGTGCCTTGCACCTGGAAGAACAGGCCAGCCAGCTCGGCCGAGCTGAACAGACCGATGGCCACGATGCCCGACAGCGCGAGCCCCGAGGCCATGTAGTTGTAGACGCGCACCATATGGGCGCGCAGGCCGACATCGAACGCTGCCTGGTCGGCAACGGTGCCGGCGCGATTGAACATTCCGAAATTCGTATTCGCCATCTGGTCCAAGCCTCCACGGGGCCTCGTTGTCGAACCCCATTGGCCACCAATTTGGTCACTCAGACCGTATGAATCAATAGGCTTCTGCACCGATCCGCTGATGCAAATGGTTCACAAACTACAGAGTTTTGCCGGTCATTCGTTGCGCAGCAAGGCGAGCGGCCTCTGGCGCAAGGCGCCGAGCGTGCCGGCCAGCCCGAAGGCAAGCGTGAGGGCGGTGGCGCCCAGGGCGACCGCCACCGCGACTGCCGGCAGGAAGGTCCAGTCCAGCCCCATCAGGCGGCTGATCACGAAATAGGCGGCCGCCGTGCCGACGCCCAGGGCCGCCAGGGCGGTGGCGAGGCCGAGGGCGGCGAACTCCCAGGCGAAGATGCCGGCTATCCGCGCCCGCGTGGCACCCAGCACCTTCATCACGACGGCCTCGTGCACGCGGCGCTGCTGGGTCGCCAGCATGGCACCGGCCAGCACCAGCACGCCGGCCAGGATGCTGAGGAAGCCGATGACCCGGCTCGCCAGCCCGATGTTGCCCAGCACGCCCGCCGCCGTCTCGATGGCGTCGCGGATGCGCACCACGGTGACATTGGGGAACTGGTCGGTGATGGCGGTGAAGATCGCGTCCTCGGCCTGCGGCGTCGACTTCACCGTCGCGAGGAACGTATGCGGCGCCTTGTCGAGCAGGCCAGGCGAGTAGACGAACACGAAGTTGATGGAGAGCGTCGTCCATTCGATGCGCCGGAGCGAGGCGATCGTCGCCTCGATGTCGCGGCCCAGCACGTTCACCGTGATGGTGTCGCCGAGCCCGAGACCGAACGCCCGCGCCAGCGCCTCGTCGAACGAGATGAGCTGCGGCCCGCGATAGTCCGGCGGCCACCATTGGCCGGCGATGATGCGCGAGCCTTCGGGCTGCGTCGCCGAGTAGGTGACGCCGCGATCGCCCTCGACTGCCCAGCGCGCCTCCGACGGCACGGCGACCTCGCTCACCGGCTTGCCGCCGACCTTGACGATGCGGCCGCGCAGCGACGGCACCTTGTCGAGGGGACCGGCGCCGGGAATGGCGGCGAGCGCCTTCTCGAATTCGGCGATCTGGTTCGACTGGATGTCGACGAAGAAGAATGCCGGCGCGTCGCTCGGGATGCGCCGCGTCAGCTGCTCGCGAAGGTTTCCTTCGATCAGCGCCGTCGCCACCAGCACGGTGAGGCCGAGCCCGAGCGACAGCATGACGATCGGCGTCGGTGCGCCCGGCCGGTGCAGGTTGGCCAGCGCCAGCCTGAGCCCGGCCAGCCTCGGCTTGCCGGCGCGCGCCGCCACCAGCATCAACAGACGCGCCAGCAGCGGGAAGGCGATGAAGGCGCCGACCGCGCCGACCACGAACCAGACGGCGATGCGCCGGCTGTCGGCGGTGAGGATGGTGAAGGCTGCCAGTGCCAGCGCCACGCCGAGGATCGGCAGGGCATCGCGCCACGGCAGGCGCCCTGTGACGCCGACCACCGCGCCGCGCATCAGGGTCACGGCGGGAATGCGACGCGCCCGCAGGAGCGGCACCAGGGTGAACAGCAGCGCCACCAGCAGGCCGAACGCCCCGGCGATGGCGAGCGGCTCGGCATAGAGCGCGACCCGCGCCCGCACCGGCAGCACGTCGGCGATCAGCGACTGGGCGAGGAACGGCAGCGCGCCGCCGATCGCGACGCCCACCAGCACGCCGAGCAGGGCGAGCGCCGCCAGCTGCACGAAGTAGGTCGTGAAGACGAGACGCTCGGGCGCCCCGAGGCACTTCAGGATTGCGATGGTGCGCAGCCGGCCGGCGAGAAAGCTGCCGATCGCGTTGCCGACGCCGACGCCGCCGACCAGCAGCGACGACAGGCCGATCAGGCCGATGAACTGGGTCAGCCGGTCGAGCCAGAAGCGGATACCGCCGCCCGCCTCGGCGAGGCCCCTGACCCGCCATCCGGCATCGGGAAAACGGCTCTTCAAGGCGTCTATCGTGGCCTTGTCCGAGGTGCCCGGCGGCAGGCGCAGGCGGTATTCCCAGTTGAGCAGGCTGCCGGGCTGGACCAGCCCGGTCTCGGCCACCGCCGCGAACGGGATCATCAGCCGCGGGCCGAGGCTCGCGAAGGCGTTCAGCCCCCGATCGGGCTCGCGTGTCAGGACATCGCGCACCTCGACCGTCGCCTCGCCGAGGCGCACGCGATCGCCGAGCGCCAGGTTCATGCGCCGCAGCGCCGACTCCTCGACCACGGCGCCCCACACGCCGTCGCGTTGCGCCATCGCATCGGCGAGCGTGCCGCCGCCCTCGAGCTCGACGACGCCGTACAGCGGATAGGCCGGCTCGACCGCCTTCATCTGGACCAGGGTCGGCCGGCCGTCCGGCTTGACCGGCCGCGCCATCGCCCGGCTGTCGATCCAGCGCACGAACTGGCCGCGCGACTTCATGAACGCCATCTGCTCGGGCGTCGCCTCGCGGTAGAGCAGCGAGACGGCGACATCGCCGCCCAGGATCTCGCGCGCATCGGCGCGCAGGCCCTCCTCGACGGCGCGGCTGAAGCTCAGGATGCCGGCGATCGCCGCCACCCCCAGCGCCAGGCAGGCGATGAACAGCCGAAAGCCCGCGAGCCCGCCCCGCATCTCGCGCGCGGCGAGGCGGAAGGCGAGCGGCAGGCGCGAGCCTCCCATCGGGCTCTTCTCCCCTGCCATGTTCTTCACCTCCTCCCCAACGAAGTTGCTACCGACTGGACAGATCTCGGATGGTCAAAAAGTCATCTCGGTCATCGCGCACCCTCTGGGAACAGGCGTGAAGATTCGGCCCGGAATCTTGCGTCATTTGCGTCACAGCGTCATTAGCCTCTGAAATCAACGACTTGGCCGTGACGCAACAGAGAGCGCTGCGTCATCGGGAATGGATTTGTGCCGGCGCTGACAGTCACGGGGGTGTCCTTCACGTCGTACGGAGCCTTACCCCCACGCATTATCACAGCACCGCAGGAATTGGTCGGCTGGGTAACCGGGTTGGTTCGCTCCTGCGGCCACGACCGCGTGCCATCAAGGGCACTTGCCCCCGATCAGCGCAGAAGTGCCTCGACCCTATGAAGATCGGGGCGGGTACCGCCCCGATCTTCCCAGCATCGTGGTGCGCGCCGGCGTGCTGGGGCTCTCCCCAGCGAAGCTGGGGAGGAGAAAGAGCCTGAGCCGCCATCACTGCGCCGCCAGCACCGCGTCCGGGCGCTCGTCGCCGACCAGCAGGCCGTCGGCGATGCGAAGGATGCGATCGCAACGCTCGGCCAGCGCCATGTCGTGGGTGATCAGGATCAGCGTCGCCGTATCGGCGCGCGCCAGCTCGAACAGGAGGTCCATGACCTGCTTGCCGGTGCTGCCGTCGAGATTGCCGGTCGGCTCGTCGGCCAGCAGGAGCCTGGGCCGGCCGACGAAGGCGCGGGCCACGGCGACGCGTTGCTGCTCGCCGCCCGAAAGCTGCGCCGGATAGTGCCCGATGCGATGGCCGAGCCCGACCCGCCGCAGCGCTGCCTCGGCAAGCTCGAAGGCATCGCCGCGGCCGGCGAACTCGAGCGGCAGCGCCACGTTCTCGTGCGCCGTCATGGTCGGGATGAGATGAAAGCCCTGAAAGACGATGCCGATGTGGTCGCGCCGCAAACGCGCCCTTGCATCGTCGTCGAGCGGCCCGAGGTCGTGCCCCGCCACCTCGACGCGGCCGGAGCTTGCACGCTCCAGACCGCCCGCCACCATCATCAGGCTGGACTTGCCGGCCCCCGAAGGGCCGACCACCGCGGCAATCTCGCCGGCGGCGATGTCGAGGCTGACGCCGCGCAGGATATTGACCGTGCCGGCATCGCTTGCCATGTCGAGATGGACGTCGGAGAGACGGACGATGGGCGCCAAGGCAAGGGATTCCGGAACAGAGGCCATGAGTGTCGGGACTGGATATGGTCGTTTTGCGGCGATGGTCAATTCGCTGCTGATCACGATTGCGCTGTGCTTTTCACCTGCCCATGCACAAAATGCGCCGGGCAAGGGGACCACGCCGGTCAAGCTCGCTTTTCTGGGCGACAGCCTGGCCGCCGGCTACGGCCTCAAGCCCGACCAGGCGATTCCGGCCCGACTCGAGGCGGCGCTCAGGGCGGCCGGTCGCAACGTCACGGTGATCAATCACGGCGTGTCGGGCGACACCACGGCGGGCGGCCTCGCCCGGGTCGACTGGATGCTGGCCGACAAGCCCGACATCGTGATCGTCGAGCTGGGCGGCAACGATGCGTTGCGTGCGCTCGATCCGGCGGCGACCGAGCGCAACCTCGACGCCATCATCGGCAAGCTGAAGCAGGCCGGCGTGACCGTGTGGCTGGCCGGCATGCTGGCGCCGCGCAACTTCGGGCCCGAGTACGCCACGCAGTTCGACGGCGCCTTCCAGCGTCTCGCCGACAAGCATGGCGTGCCGCTCTATCCGTTCTTCCTCGACGGCGTCGCCCAGGATCCGGCACTCAACCAGCCGGACGGAATCCATCCCAACGCCAAGGGCGTCGAGATCGTGGTCGGTCGCCTGATGCCCTTCGTCACCCGGAACCTCGACGACTATGCCGCGTCTGTTCGTCGCCCTGCCCGTCCCTGAGGAAATCGCCGACGCGCTGATGGCACTGCAGTCGGGCGTGCCGGACGCGCGCTGGCAACCGCCGGAGAACCTGCACGTCACCCTGTGCTTCGCCGGCGAGGTGCAGGGCGCCGTCATGCGCGACCTCGAGGAGGAGCTGGCCGACATCGCCGGCCCGCGCTTCGCCGTGGCGCTCGCCGGCGTCGAGCAATTCAGCAAGCAGCCGCGCGCCCTGGCCGCCGCCGTCGAGCGCAGCGACCGCCTCGACTGGCTGCAGCAGAAGGTGGCGACGGTGGCGCGCAACTGCGGCATCGCGCTCGAGCGTCGCAAGTACCGCCCTCACGTCACGCTGGCGCGCTTCGGCAACGGCGCCGAGACCGGCCACCATCTGGCGCAGTTCATGGCCAGCCATTCGACCTTCAGGGCCGGACCGTGGATCGCCGACCATTTCGCGCTCTACTCCAGCCGCCCCGGCCGCAACGGCTCGATCTACACGGAGGAAGCGGCCTACGCGCTGACGTTCTGAGCGCAAGGGGAAGACCTCTTCGCCGGCAGCGCGCCGCTCCGTGGGCCGCGGAATCACTGCGAATCTGAGACATCGGCTGCGGATCCGATCGTGTCCGCTCCTCGCAGCGCCGGACATTCCCACACCTGCCTGTGTCAGGAATTCTGATCTTTGGCGGCGGTCCACAAAGTCCTCATCCTGAGGAGGCCGCGAAGCGGCCGTCTCGAAGGATGGGCCGCGGAAGAGGTCGCAAGACAGGGCGATTTGCAGCACCCGCCGTGTTGCCACCCTTCGAGACGCCACGCTTCGCGTGGCTCCTCAGGGTGAGGTCCTCCGCAAAAGTTGGCACACGCACGTGGCCATGCGGCGCATGCAGAAATGTCCCTCCGCCAGGCTCGTGACGGCATTGCTGTCATCGCGAGCCTGGCGGAGGGACCTTTGTGTCCTTACGGCTTCAGCTCGATATCCTCGTTCGAGGCGAACGGGCTCATCCAGACGTCGGTGATCGTGTGCCTGGCGATGCGCGGGCCGATGCCGATCAGGATGCGCAGGTCCATGACCGGCGCGAACATCTCGCGCTCGATCGTGAGCTTCTGGATCTCGTGCAGCAGCGCCTCGCGCCGCGCGACGTCGCGCTCCGACGCCTGGCGCCGGAACAGCTCGTCGATGTCGGGATAGCCGCCGTAGGCGTAGGCGCCCTTCGACTGGATGAACGCCTCGACGCGGCTCGCGGCGTTGCCGGAATTGCCGACCGCGGTCATGAACAGGCCGCGCAGCTTCTTCTCCCGCCACGCCGCATAGAAGGCCGCGCGTTCCATCGGCCGCTGGCGGACGCGGATGCCGGCGGCGTTGAGGTCGTTCACAACGGCGTCGGCCACTGTCGGGAAGCCCGGGATCGCCGCGAACTCTCCCGCGTCCAGCCCCTTGGGATAGCCGGCCTCGGCGAGCAGCTTCCTCGCCTTCCCGGGATCGTAGGGCGGCGGCTCGACCTGCAGCGCGAAGTCCATGACGCGCGGCACGATCACGCCGGCCGGCGGGCAGAAGCCCAGGCACGCCGCCTCGTTGATCCGCTTGCGGTCGAGGGCATGGTTCACCGCCTGGCGCAGCCGCTTGTCGTGCCACGGCGACTTCGCGTCCCATTGGTCGGTCATCTCGATCCAGAAGATCGAGGCGTGCTTGGACGACACCACCTTGAAGCGCGGGTCGCGCTGGATATCCTCGGCCTCGGGACCGTCGAGCACGTAGGCGATGTCGGCCTCGCCGGTCTTCAGCATGACGGCACGCGCTGTCGCCTCGGGAACGCTCTTCATGATGATCGTCTTCACGTTCGGCACGCGGCGCCAGTAGCCGGGAAAAGCCTCGAGCTCGACCTCGACGCCGGGCTTGCTGCCGACGAACTTGTAGGGGCCGGCGCCGATCGGCCGCTTGCGGAAGTTCTCCTCGCCGACCTGGGTCAGGTAGTTCTTCGGCACGACGAGGCCGGCCGCGGTGGCGGTGGTGCCGTAGAAGGTCATGAAGTCGGGCCACGGCGCCTTGAGATGGAAGCGCACCACCCGGGCATCGACGATCTCGATCCGGTCGACGGCGTCCTGCAGGATCTTGGCGCCCGCGCCCTTGTAGCGCTCGAAGCTGAACTTCACGTCCTCCGTCGTCAGCGGATCGCCGTTGTGGAAGGTAAGGCCGGCGCGCAGCTTGAACTCGTAGGTCTTGCCGTCGGGGCTCTCCTGCCACGACTCGGCGAGGCTCGGGCCCATCTTGTGCCCGGGATAGGGCCGGACCAGCGCGTCGTGGATCGCGTAGAGCATGCCGAACGGCGTGATCTGCGGCGGCGCGCTAGAGGGATCGAACCAGCTCGGCGAGATCGTGACATGCCAGGCGATCGCAACGCGGCCCGTCGGCGAGCCGGCGACAGCCGGCGACGCCGCGCCGAGAGCGATGCCGAGGACGAGAAGCGAACCGAAAAGCACGCGACGCATTTGCCGGAAATGGCACGACGTCATGAGACCCTCCCAGTGCGAACGCGGTCGGACTACTGGAGCGGTACTCGGAGAATGATGCGGGGCTTTGCACCGACAGGCAAGCGGTCGTCATGCCGTCGGCGAGCGCCGCGACACTCCTCAAATCCCTCCCCCGTCATCGGGCAGGGCATTCGCATATTGGCGCGCTTTTCATTCTCCTCGCTGGCGAAGCTGGGGAGGTGCCCCCGTAGTCGGGGGCGGAGGGGTCATGGGCCCAGTCCCGCTGCTCATGACCCCTCCGTCGCGTATGACGCGACACCTCCCCAGCTTCGCCAGGGAGGAGAATGAGAGAGCGCCCATATGCGAATGCGTCATCGAGGGAGGAGAGAGGATTCTCGCAGGGGGAATTTGATATCAGCCGCGCCGCGCTGCCTCGATGGCAGCGACATCGATCTTCTTCATGTCCATCATCGCCTCGAACGCGCGCTTCGCCTCGTCGCCCCCGGCCGCCAGCGCCTCCATCAGTACGCGCGGCGTGATCTGCCAGGAGATGCCCCACTTGTCCTTGCACCATCCGCACGCACTCTCCTCGCCGCCATTGCCGACGATGGCACTCCAGTACCGGTCGGTCTCCGCCTGATCGTCGGTGGCGATCTGGAACGAGAAGGCCTCGTTGTGCTTGAAGGCGGGACCACCGTTGAGACCGAGACAGGGCACTCCGGCGACCGTGAACTCGACCGTCAGCACATCGCCCTTCTTGCCGGACGGATAGTCGCTGGGCGCCCGGTGGATGGCACCGACCGTGCTGTCGGGAAACGTCGCGGCATAGAAGCGGGCGGCAGCCTCGGCATCCTTGTCGTACCAGAGGCAAATCGTGTTCTTGGCCATGGTCTGTCCTTTCGCTGTAGAGAGTTGCCTCGGCGCCTGCGCGCCGGGATCAGGAGCCCAACCGCCTGGATCCCCCGGTAGTTCCCGCGCCGTTTAGACCCCGTCTACGCCGGCTGTGCGACCGGCCGCTCCGAGGGATAGGGCGGGAACAGGAGCGCAATCGCCATGGCGCCGAAGCCGATGCCCGCCGAGGCGATGTAGAGCCAACCGTAGCCACCGGTGGTGTCGTAGATCCAGCCGCCCAGCGCCGGCCCGAGCGCCATGCCGAGGCTCGACAGAATCGCCGAAGCGCCCAGCACCGTGCCCATGATGCGCATCGGGAAGTATTCGCGGGCGATCACCGCATAGAGCGGCATGATACCGCCGTATATGAGGCCGAACACGGCCGCCACGGCATAGAACTCGCCGAGCTGGCGCACGAAGAAGTAGGCACCCGCACCCACCGCCTGGGCAAACAGGCCGATCACCAGCACGCGCTTGGCGCCGAAGCGATCACCGGCCAGGCCGAACAGGATGCGGCCGCCCAGGCCGGCCAGGCCCTCGACGCTGTAGATGGTGACCGCCGCCATCATCGGCAGCCCGCAAGCGAGGGCATAGCTCACGGTGTGGAAGATCGGCCCGGAATGGGTGGCGCAGCAGCAGAAATAGGTGAGCGACAGCACCCAGAATTGCGGTGAGCGAAGCGCCTGGCCCGCCGTCATGTCCGGGTCGGCGGCGCCGACTGCCGCGCCCGGCGCGCGGGCGATGCGCTCTCGCGGGTCCGGCTCCGCCGGTGGACGGCGCACCAGGAAGGCGGTCGGCACCAGCACCACCCAGGCGAGGATGGCGATCACCAGCAGGGCGTCCCGCCAGTCGTAGTGCGTGATCAGCCAGCTCGCGAAGGGCGATACCGTCATGGGAGCTACGCCCATGCCGGCCGACACCAGCGACACGGCGAGGCCGCGGTGCTTCTCGAACCAGCCGGTGATTGTGGCGAAGGTCGGCGCGAATACCGCGCCGGCTGCGGCGCCGACGACGATGCCGTAGATCAGCTGGAACTCGAGCAGGCTCGTCGCCCGGCTGGCGAGCAGGAGCCCGAGTCCCAGCAGCACGCCGCCCGCCAGCACAACCGGCATCGGCCCGTAGCGATCGGTGAGCGCGCCCCAGCCGAACGACGCGAAGCCCATGGACAGGAACACGATCGTCATGGCGCTCGAGATGCCGGTGCGCGACCATTGGGTCGCCTCCGCCATGGGCTGGAGGAACACCGCCAGCGAGAACACCGTGCCGATCGCCACGCAGCCCATCAGGGCGCCGGCGGCGACGACGACCCAGCCGTAGTAGAGCTTCATCGGACAACTCCTCGAACGCGCTCGGGCTATAGTTAACTATTTGGTTAAGTGTTTGCAAGCCCCGACCATCTCTAATTGGAAGGCGAGTGGCGGCACGGAAAGGATCCATCCGCAGGGAGGCCATCACGTCATCCCCCGAGCTATGCCGATCCCTCATAACTTGCATGACTTTCGCAGTGCGCTACTATTCGTTGCCCGTTCTCGGGCCGGAGGCGTCTGGACACACTCCTATCTGACAAGGAGCCCGCCGACTTCTGCTGGGACGACAATCGCAGGCGGCGCGGCCCTGGTACTCGAAGCAACGGACCCGAAAGCGATCGGAGCATGAGATGCCCATAGTTCGGAAGCGTCCTCCTCCCGCCGCCGGGCCGGACAAGATAGGCAATGCAATCCGCGACTTGTGGCCGGTCGTCCATCCGGCGAGCGCTCTTGGGGGGACGGCGGTCGACCTGTCGCAGCCGCTTCCAGTCTACAGTTTGGGATTGGAGGATATTCGGGGCACCGGCTACATCGCAAAGGCCAAGCCTGTCGGCTGGCGCTACCTGTTGCAGCATGCGGACAGCGTGGCCTATGCGGATCTGCGCGAAGTTCCCGGCGGCGGCCAGGAGTTCTCCAGCCTGTCGCGCAACCAGAACGCCGAACGACTGAACGAGGCAGCCCATCTTGCGGAGCAGGTCGCTGCGACCCTGGCCGATTGCGAGGCTCGGTTGCTCGACATTCCAGCCCTTCAAGAATCTGCGCTCTGGCTGTTCGGACCGGACGCCAGGTTCATCCCCTACGTCGACCCGGAGCGACTGCGCGGGCCAAATGCCGTCGTTTCCGTCGACCCTGAGTTTCTGATGCGGATGAGCCGGCGAGCGGAGCACCTGAGGCAGCATCTGGCGCCTCCCGACCGGCGCGAAGCAGGGGCCTGAAGGGGCTTGCGTCGACGGCTTTCCAGCATCAATCCTGCTATGGGCTTGACGACGCATAACTGGAGACGCCTTCATCATGGAGCTATGGCAACTCGACGCGACGGATCTCGCTCATCTCATACGCACGGGCCGTGCTTCAGCGCGCGAGGCGGTGATCTCGGTGCTGGCTCGCGTGGACGCGGTGAACCCGAAGCTCAATGCCATCGTTCGGCGTCTCGACGACGAGGCGCTCGCGGCAGCGGATGCCGCCGACGCCGCCCGCGCCCGGGGCGAGGCCCTGGGACCGCTGCACGGTGTGCCGGTGACCACCAAGGTCAATGTCGACCAGAGGGGCCTGCCCAACGACAACGGCGTCCCCGCCTTTCGCGACGTGATCGCCCAGCACGACGCGCCGGTCGTGGCGAACCTGCGTGCCGCCGGGGCGATCATCGTCGGGCGCACCAACACGCCCAGCTTCTCGATGCGGGGCTTCACCAACAACAAGCTGCACGGGCGAACGTTGAACCCGCGCGATCGCGCGATCACGCCCGGCGGGTCGAGCGGCGGAGCGGGTGCCTGCTCGGCCTCCGGCATGGGTCCGATCGCGCATGGCAACGACATCGCGGGGTCGGTACGCGTTCCTGCCTATTGCTGCGGCACGGTGGGGTTGCGGGTTTCCCTGGGCCGGATCCCGGCCTTCAACCCGTCGGCCGCGGCGGCCCGGCCGATCGGCGCGCAGCTGATGTCGGTCCAGGGCCCCCTGACCCGCACGATCCGCGACTGCCGTCTGGCCCTGGCTGCCATGGCACGTGGCGACGATCGCGATACGCGCTGGGTGCCGGCGCCGCTGGTCGGCCCGCCGCCGTCCCGCCCGCTCCGGGTCGCCCTGGTGCCGGAAGTGCCCGGCGGCTTCACCCATCCCGCCCAGGCGGAGGCGGTGAGGGTCGCAGGCCGGCATCTCGCGGCGGCCGGCTATGCGGTGGAGGAAATCCTGCCGCCCGACATCGCCGCGATCGTCGCCTGCTGGCATGCGATCGGCTCGAACGACGTGTTCCGCGCCCTCGG
Organism: Reyranella sp.; assembly: GCA_022844015.1. Lineage (GTDB taxonomy): Bacteria > Pseudomonadota > Alphaproteobacteria > Reyranellales > Reyranellaceae > Reyranella. Next base: position 15,528 of record JALHMO010000087.1, read on the forward strand.
GCCCGCGATCGAGCAGCATGGCGATGCCGAAACCATCACCTCCTACCGGGAGTGGATGGCGATCTATCCGCCGACCGACGGCAACGCCGCCCTCGACGCGCTGATGCAGCGCGATGGGCACCTGCAGCGCTGGCTGACCTTCATGCGTGACTGCCCGCTGGTGATCATGCCCACGATGTGCGACCTGCCTCCGCCCCAGGATCAGGACCTGACCGCCGAAGGACAGGCCCGCTTGCTGGACTCGCTGCGCGCCGGGTTGGTGGCGGCGGTTCTCGGGCTGCCCGCGCTGCAGGTACCGGTGGGCTCGCACGGCGCCTTGCGCACCGGCGTGCAGATCCTGGCGCCGCGGTTCCGCGAGGACCTGACGCTGGATGCGGGGACGGTGATCGAAGCGGCCGAAGGCGTCGTGGTTCCCGTCGACCCGGCGTGGTGAGATCGGCGGCGGCGGCCGAGGGCGGCGGCAGGGCTTCGCCTATGGAGCGCACTTAGTTCTCCTCCCCAGCTCTGCTTCAGCTCTGCTGGGGAGGTGTCCGCGTAATCGCGGACGGAGGGGTCATGAGCCTGAGCACCGCTGTCTTTTATGGCTCATGACCCCTCCGCCCCGTATGACGGGGCACCTCCCCACCGAAGGTGGGGAGGAGAATGAACGCCGCGCCCAAAGCGATGCGCCTCACCGCATCGCGAATGTCCTCGCTACTCCGCCGCCTCCGCGACGCGCGCCCTGAGGTGGCGCGCGAGCTGGCGGTCGTGCCGGCTCATGGACGACGTTCCGCCGACCACTTCCGGCCACGGACGCCAGCGCGGTGCGGCGCCGTGCACCTCGTCGCCCATGACCGTCACCCGCTCGATCACCCGCTCGCCGACGAAGTCGTTGACAACGTAGTGCTGGGTGAAGCGGTTGTCCCACATCGCGATGGTGCCGGCCGTCCAGCGGTAGCGGACCGTGAAGGGCGGCTGCTGCACCCAACGTGTGAGGTAGGCCAGCAGGTGGTCGCTTTCCGGGCCGCTCATCTCGACGATCCGGCGCGTGAAGTGCTCGTTCACATAGAGCGCCTTGCGGCCGCTTTCGCGATCGACGCGCACCATCGGATGGATGGCCGTGCGATCCGCCCGATCGTGCGGATGGGCATCGTGCAGCGCGCTCAGCCCGTCGCACAGCTCCTTCAGCGGCGGCGACAAGCCTTCGTAGGCGGCGACCAGGTTCGAGAACATGGTGTCGCCGCCGACTTCCGGGCACTGCTTCATGTTCAGGATCGACATCAGCGCCGGTCGCGGCAGGAAGGTGAGGTCGGTGTGCCATTCGTCGGCGATACCGCCCTGGCTCGCCACGAGCCGGAACAGCTCGGGGTGCTCCTTGGGCGTGCGCTCCTTCAGATTCGGATGGCCCTCGAGCACGCCGAAGTGCCGGCCATAGGCGATCTGATCCTCGGCGCTCATGAACTGGCCGGGGAAGAACAGCACCATGTGCTCGTGCAGCAGGCTGCGGATGTCGGCCGCCTCCGCCGCATCGGCGCTGGCCAGGGTTATCCCGGTCACCTCCGCGCCCAACGCCGCCGAGAGACGCTTCACCTGCCAATTGCGCGTCGCCATGGCTTCCTCCTCTACCCGTTGCCGCTGTCCTAGGCCGTGTGAGTGTAGCGTGCGAGCACTGCGTCGGACCACTCCAAGCAGAGCCTCATACCGAGGAGCGGCCCGCAGGGCCGCATTTCTGTCGTCCTGAGCGAGGCGCGGTCTGCCGCGCCGTCAGCGAAGGACCTCACCGCCGTTTGCCACAATGTGCTTTGGAACTTCTGGCGATGAGATCCTTCGCTTCGCTCAGGATGACAAGAAGTGTGTCCAGAGCATGGACAGGGACTGCACGATCCGATCAACCCAGCGCCTTGCGAACCACCGGCAGGACGTCCTTCGCCAGCGCCTCCAGGCTGTCGACGGCGTGGCGCAGCGTCATCCCGGGCTGGCGGCCCTGGAAGATGAAATGCTCCAACGAGAAGCGCGGCAGCCAGTCGATCATCTTGGCGGCGATATCGCCGGGCGTGCCGAGGAACCAGCGGTCCTGCATGAAGGCTTCGGAAAGGTAGAGCGGGTTGTCGCCGGTGAGCGGCTTGCGCTCACCGGTCGCCGGATCGATCCAGGTCTGGCCGGTACGCTCGGGCGCGTACTGCACGCGATAGACATGGTCGATGCAGGGCTCGTGCCGCTTGATCGCATCGGCCGCCGATCCGCCGACCAGCACCTCGCGCATCAGCGCGTGCGGCAGCGAACCGGCATCCTGCCGCTCGGCCTCGTCGTCGTACGACTTGATCTGCCGGGCGAGGTGCTGCAGCTCGATCAGCGGCGCCACGATCAGCCCTGCCCGATAGCGCACGGCGCGGGCGCGGGCCTTCGGCGCCGCGGCGCCGATCCACAGCGGCAACGGCCCGGGCTTGACCGGCGGCGGCCGCAGCAGGCCGCCTTTCACGTTGTAGATGCGGCCCTCGTAGTCGAAGCGCTCGCCGCGCCATGCCAGCCCCAGGACGTCCAGCGACTCCTCGAAGGCCCGCGTGCGCGTCCTGTAGTTCCAGCCGAAGCTCTCGAACTCGGCCGGGCGGTAGCCTTGCCCCAGGCCGATCTCGATCCGCCCGCCCGAGATGTTGTCGACCACCGACAGGTCCTCGGCCAGGCGCAGCGGATGGCCGTGCAGGGGCGCCAGCGCCACGCCCTGGCCGATCCGGCAGCGCGGCGCGGCCGCCGCGAGCGCGGCGCAGGCGACGATGGGCGAGGGGCAGTAGCCATCCTCCTCGCCGTGATGCTCGCTGGCCCAGATCGAGTCGAAGCCCAGCCGGCTGGCCTCGCTCGCCAGCTCGAGACTCTCGCGATACGGGGCGTCCCATGTCTCGCCCAGACCGGGATGCTTCTGGAAGCTGAGCGAAAGACCGAACTTGATCACGTTCAGGCTCCGCTCAGTTCCTGCCCTCGATGCGAAAGCTCGGCGGCGAGATCTCGTCGGCGCTGCGGCCGCGGAAATCGACGTAGGGGGCGTTGCGCACGAAGGCATCCTGCGACGTCTGCAGGGAGAGCGACAGCGCCTTTGGATCGATGGTCAGGACGGCGCCATCCTTCACGACCTGGCGGCCGTCGACGAAGACGTGCCGCACCGCGCGGTCGGCGGCGCTGAACACGAAGCTGCGCAGCGGATCGCGCACCGGCCGCATGCCGGGCGCGTCGAGGTCCAGCATCACCACGTCGGCCTTGGCGCCGACCGCCAGCCGGCCGAGATCGTCGCGGCCGAGTGCCTTGGCGCCGCCGATCGTCGCGGCATGGAACAGCTCGGACAGCCAGACGCCGCGCACGCTCCGCGCCGCCGCGCGGCCCATGGTCGACGCCATGCGGAGCTCCTCGGCCATGTTCTGCGGCTCGGTGTCGGTACCGATGGCGACGTTCACGCCCTTGCGGATGTAGCTGCCGACATCCTCCATCATCTGGCCGTAGCGCGAGAACACGACGGGGCAATGGGCGACCGAGGTGCCGGTCTCGGCCAGCAGGTCGAGATCGCGCCGCGTCCACCACTGAACCAGCGAATGGTGGTCGAGGAAGAGGGCGTGGCCCAGCAGCGTATCGGGACCGAGCAGGCCGTTCTCGTGCATCCACTGCACCGGCGTGACGCCGTGGCGGCGCACCATCTCCTGGAACTCGGGAATGTGCTGCGAGCAATGCACGGTCATCTTGAGGCCGCGCTGGCGGGCGGCGGCGAGGCTGTCGCGCAACAGCTCGATGCCGCAGGTATCGATCTGCATGGGCGCGATCATGGCGCTGAGCCGCCCCGAGGGATGGCGCGTCGCGGCGTCCACGGCCTCGAGCGCCGTCGCGAAATCGCGCCGCCCCTTCTCGACATCCCAGAGATAGTCGAGCCGATGGCCGGTCGGCACGTGCCACCTGGCATCGCGGTACATCGGCGCGGCGACCGCGCGAATGCCGGTGCCGGCCAGCAGGTCGAGCCAGCCGTCGTAGGCCACCGCAAGGTCGACGACGGTCGTGGCGCCGCTCCTCAGCAGCTCGGCGATGGCGTTCTGCGTCGAGGCCGCATTGGCGGCGAGCTGCGCCGTCGCGCCGCCCGCCTGCTCGGTGAGGCCGGAGGTCACGAAGACGGACTTCTCGTCGAGGATGCCCGTCATGTAGAGGGCGGGATTGCCCAGCTCCTCGATCAGGCCGCGACCGAGGCTTTCGGACTGCAGATGGGTATGGACATTGACCATGCCGGGCATCACGCAGAACCCGGAACCGTCGATGACCTGGTCGGCCTTCCCCGTGTAGTCCGCATCGATATGGACGATCCGGTTGCCGTCGAATACGACATCGACGCCCTGGCGATAGAAGTGCTGCCCGAGATCGGCGTCCCACGCGACCACCCACGCCGCGTTCCTGATGAGTACGATCATGCCGCTACGGTGTCCTGTATGGTTTGAGCAGAGACCTTAGGGCGTTGTCGGATCGGTGTCTCGCGCATGCCCGTCTTGCCCTCCCTGCGCGCAGCGCGGGGAGGTGCCCCGAAGGGGGCGGAGGGGTCATGGGCCTCAGTCGAAGCGTCCGTCCATTTCCTGCCGATGCAAGGCCTCGTAGATCGTTTCGACGACATTGTCGGTACGGAACAGGACGTCGTCATTCCAGAACCTCAACGTGCGAAAGCCACCGGCTCTCAGCGCCGCATCTCGATGCCGGTCATGCCGCGCCTGATCGAGATGTTGACTGCCATCCAGCTCGACGACGACCCTCGCCTCGACGCAGATGAAATCGCAGACATAGATGCCGACGGGATGTTCCCGCCTGAACTTGAAGCCAGCCAGCTGGCGGCGGCGCAGGCGGCTCCATAGGCGCCGTTCGGCATCCGTCTGGTTGGTGCGAAACCTGCGGGCGAAGTGAAGCACGCCGCAGATGTAATCGCGGATCTATGGCGCAAATAAGATAGATCATACAATCTATACGTGTGTTGCTCATGACCCCTCCGCCCCCTGGCGGGGGCACCTCCCCGCGCTGCGCGCAGGGAGGGTGGGAGCACGTGTGTTGCTCATGACCCCTCCGCCCCCGATTACGGGGGCACCTCCCCGCGCTGCGCGCAGGGAGGGGAGCTGGGTACGGCTCGGCTACACGAACGTCAGCAGCCTCCGCGGATTGCGCACCAGGATGGCGTCGATCTCGTCCGCGCTGTAGCCGCGCTTCTGCATCATCGGCACGACGTTGCGGAAGATGTGGCCGTAGCCGTGACCGCCGAAGCTCGCGAGGCGGGTGCGGTAGCAGATGTCGTGGCTGATCACGACGCGGTCGAGGTGGCCGTGGTCGATCAGGGCGCGGATCAGCCTGAGGCGCGTCGCATCGTTGGGCATGTCGATGTCGCTCAAGCCGTAGTAGCTCGATTCCTGGCCGAACAGGTCGAGCTCCACGGTGACGCCGGAGTCCGCGAGACGCAGCAGGCGCTCGACGTCGAAGATCGTGCGGTCGATATGGCTGATGACGACGCGCTCGGTCGGATGGCCGGCCGCCTCGATGAAGTCGGCAACCTCCTGCGGCTGGTCGGGATCGCGCCCGGGATGGACATTGATGGCGGCTCCCGTCGCCGAGGCGGCGATCAGCGCGCCCTGCATCACCCTCTTCTCGAGGTCGGTCCACGGCGCCTGGCAGCCGATCTCGCCGATCATGCCGGCGCGCACGTCGGTGCCCCAGGCGCCGGTCAGGATCTGGCCGATCATCTCGCCGGCGAAATCGTCGACGGTGCGATCGTGGTTGCGCGCATCCTGGTAGTCGTCGACGTAGTAGCCGCAGCCCATCACCAGATGAACGCCGGTCCCGGCGGCGATGCGGCGCAGGCCGTTGGGATCGGGCGACAGGCCGCCGCAGCTCAGCTCGACGATGGCATCGCCGCCGTCGTGCTTCATCATCGCCACCTCGCGGGTGGCGATGTCCTCGAGATCGAGCATGTACTTGCGGCCGGCCCTCTTCAGCCCGCGGCCGTAGTTGATCTGCCAGACGTTCTCAAGCGTGATCTCGGGCCCCAGATCGTTGTCGCCGCGCGTGCCGGGCGGGCGGATGTCGCACAGCACGTGCTCGTGCATCAGCGTGCGGCCGAGCGCATCAGGGTCGATCGGCCCGAGGACGGTCTGGATCTTGCCGGTGAGCTCGTCGCGGGTCATTGCGGCTCCAGCTTGGCGGCTGCGATGACCTTCTTCCACTTGGCGTTCTCGGCGACCATGTGCTTCGTGAGTGCCTCTGCATCGCCCGACAGCTCGGCGGCGCCGGTCTCGCGGATCTTCTTGATGACCGCCTCGCTCCGGATGCCCTTGGTGATCTCGTCCGAGAGCTTCTTCACGATGTCGGCCGGCGTGCCCGCCGGCGCTGCGACATACCACCACGGCGCGGCGTCGAAGCCCGGATAGCCCTGCTCGGCAATGGTGGGCACTTCCGGCGCCGAGTACCAGCGCTTGGACGAGCTGACCGCCAGCGCCCGCAGCGCGCCTGACTGGAGGTGCTGCAGGTAGGGCGGCAGGTTGTCCATGGTGTCGAGGATGTGGCCGGCCAGCAGGTCCTTCATCACCAGCGAGCTGCCGCGATAGACGACGTGCTCGAGCTTGATGCCCGCCAGCTCCGACAGGTACTCCATCGCCAGATGCCCGGTGCCGCCGATCGCCGGCGAGCCGTAGCTCACCTTGTTCGGGCCCTGCGCCTTGCAGTAGGCGATGAACTCCTGGAGGGTCTTGGCCGGGAAGCTCGGATGCACGGCGAGCACGTTCGCCACCTCGCCGACCAATGCGACAGGCGCGAAGCTCTTCACGCTGTCGTAGGGCATGTTCTTGTAGAGGTACTGGTTGGTGACGGCAGTGCCGACCGTGCCGAGCAGCAGGGTGTAGCCGTCGGGAGCTGCCTTGGCGACCAGCTCGGCACCGACATTGCCGCCGGCGCCGGTCTTGTTGTCGACGATCACCTGCTGGCCCCACACCTCGGTGAGGTACTGGGCGACGATGCGTCCCAGCAGGTCGGTCGTGCCGGCCGCCGCGAACGGTACCACCATGCGGATCTGCTTGCCCGGATAGGCCGCCTGCGCCCAGCCGGCGCGGCTCACCATCGGCGCCGCAACGGCTGCAGCCAGCAGCGACCGGCGACGAATCGACTTCGACATGACATTCCTCCTGAAGAATCGTGACTTTATAGTTCAGCGAGCGCCCGGCGATGTATGCTCTTTCTCCTCCCCAGCTGCGCTGGGGAGGTGCCCCCGTATTCGGGGGCGGAGGGGTCATGGTCTTCCGGACCACGAGCGTCCCGCTCGCTCATCTCGCCATGAGCGAGCGGGACGCTCGCGGTCCGGAAGAAAATGACCATGACCCTCCGTCCGCGATTACGCGGACACCTTCCCGGCAGAGCTGGGGAAGAGGAAATTGAGAGCGGGGAGAGCAATCGTGGCTGCAGCGTTGACGGGATATGCCGACCGCGTGTCGGTTCGCTCGGGCGACCGGATCGCCTTCAAGGTCTCGAGCGTGGGGCCGGGGCCCTATCACGCCATGCTGGTGCGCGTCATCCGCGGCGATCCCAACCCGGCCGCCGGCCTGCCGCTGAAGCTCGAGGAATGCTCCGACCTGTTCGACGGCCGTTTCGCATCGCGCCAGCAGCACGCCTGGCCGGGCTCCTACGCCCTGGCCGAGGGCGCCAGGGACGTGACCCTGTCGGGCGCCCTCGCGGTCGAGGCGCTGGTCTGGCCAACCCTGCCCGAGGACGGGCCGCAGACCGTGATCTCGCGCCGCGATGCGAGCACCGGCGCGGGCTTCGCCCTGGTGCTGACGCCGGACGGCATGGCGCTGGAAAGCGGCAGCGCGCGCGTGATCGTGGGCAAGAAGCTGCGCGCGCGCGCCTGGTATCGCGTGTGGGCGAGCGCCGATCCTGTGACCGGCATGCTGCGGGTCGGCCAGCAGCCCCTGCAGCGCGCCTTCGCCGTCGACGACGAGGGCGAGGCCAGCGCCACCGCCCCCGGCTTGTCGCTCGACGCGCCACAGCCGGTGCTGATCGGCGCGGAATCCGCGACCGATCGTCCGGCGCGGCGCTGCTTCAACGGCAAGATCGAGGCCCCCGCCATCGCCGGCGTCGCCGCCTGGGACTTCACCCGGCGCATGGCGACGATGGAGATCGAGGACACCGGCCCCAACAGGCTGCATGGCCGGCTGGTCAACCTGCCGACCCGCGCCATGAAGGGGTCGGCGTGGACCGGCGCCGAGCGCGACTGGAAGACCGCCCCGCACCACTATGCCGCCATCCATTTTCACGACGACGACCTGCACGATTGCGGCTGGGCGGACGATTTCAGCTTCGTCATCCCCAAGGGCATGAAAAGCGGCGTCTACGCCGTGCAGCTCCGCTGCGGCCCGCATCGCGACTTCATCCCGTTCTTCATCCGGCCGCAGATCGGCAAGCCGCAGGCCAAGGTCTGCTACATCGCCTCGACCTTCACCTACCAGGTCTACGGCAATTTCTCGCGCGGCCTCTACGACGAGGCGTTCCGCAAGCGGGTCGCCGACTGGAAGGCCTCCGCGGCCAATCCCGACGACAACAAGGATTACGGCCTGTCGACCTACAACTTCCATCGCGACGGGTCGGGCGTCGCCTATTCCTCGCACCTCAGGCCGCTGCTGACCTGGCGGCCCGACTATCTCACCTTCAACGACCCGGCCGGCTCGGGCCTGCGCCATCTGCCGGCCGACACGCACCTGACCGGCTGGCTCGACCGCATGGGCATTGCCTACGACGTCGTCACCGACCACGACCTGCATGAGAAGGGCGTCGACATCCTGAGCCACTACAAGGTGGTGATGACGGGGACCCATCCCGAGTATCACACCGCCAACACGCTCGATGCGCTGCAGGCCTACACCGAGAATGGCGGGCGGCTGATGTATCTCGGCGGCAACGGCTTCTACTGGAGAGTCGCGCTGTCGGATGCCGTGCCGGGCGCCATCGAGGTGCGCCGCACCGAAGGTGGCATCCGCACCTGGCCGGCCGAGCCGGGCGAGTACTACCACGCCTTCGACGGCGCCTATGGCGGCCTGTGGCGGCGCTCCGACCGGGCGCCCAACCTCCTGTGCGGCATCGGCTTCTCGAGCCAGGGACGTTTTGTCGGCGATTCCTACCGCCAGGCGCCGGCGGCGCGCGACAATCACCACGCCTGGGTGTTCGAGGGCGTGAAGGACGAGTTGTTCGGCGGCTACGGTTTCTCAGGCGGCGGCGCGGCGGGCTTCGAGCTCGACCGCCTCGACCACCGGCTGGGCAGCCCGCTCAACGCCGTGGTGCTGGCCTCGTCGGAGGGTCACGACCGCAAGAACTTCGTCGTCGTCCACGAGGAGCGGCTGGGGCTCGACACGACCATCACCGGCGAGACCCTGGAGCAGCTCATTCGCGCCGACATGACCTACATCGAGAAGCCCAAGGGTGGCGCCGTCTTCTCGGTCGGGTCGATCACCTATTGCGGCACCCTGCCCCACAACAAGTACGACAACGATGTCTCGCGCCTCACCTTCAACGTCGCCAACAGGTTCGGCGAGCTCGGGCTCAAGTGGCCGTTTTGACGCGGCTGGCGAGTCATCGCTGGGAGCGCGCCACTCCTGTGGCGCTCTTCTTGTCGATCACGTAGCCTATGAGCGCCACAGGAGTGGCGCGCTCCCAGCCTCTCGACAGGGCGGCCGTACTCGGCCGCCATTGTCAGATCGCCTTCTTGACGTAAGGCAGCAGCGCGCGCAGCAGGCCCCGGCAGCCGGCCTCGATCAGGTCGAGCGCGCGCTCGTAGTCGGCGCGCGTGCCGCGATAGGGATCGCCGATGTCGGTGACGCCGATCTGCGGCGCGAAGGCGGTGAGCAGCTGGACGCGCTCCATGGTCGACCGGGTCGCCAGCCAACGCAGCTCGGCGACGTGGCCGCGATCCATGCCCAGGACGTAGTCGAACCGGTCGATATCGGCGGCCACCACCAGGCGCGCCCGGTGACGGCTGACGTCGTAGCCGCGCCCGGCCGCCACCTCCACCCCGAGCGGCGTCGGCGGCTGGCCGACATGGCCGGCCAGCGTGCCGGCCGAGTCGAGAAAGAACGACTCGCCCACCCCTTCGCGCTCGGCCATGGCCCGGAACACGCCCTCGGCCATCGGCGAGCGGCAGATGTTTCCCGAGCACACGAAGAGGATTCCGAGCGGCATGACGCCGGGAACCTAGCACAGGGGCTTGTCGAACGGATGACCCCTTCGCCCCCTCAGCCAAGCTCTGGGGAGACGCTCTCGTCGCCCCTGTGAAGATACGCCGGGAGCGCGGCCCCCCCCGGGGGGCCAT
>JALHMO010000087.1:25861-30471 GCA_022844015.1 Reyranella sp.
CGCGCCACTCCGTGGCGCTCATGGTCTGCGTGATCGACAAGAAGAGCGCCACGGAGTGGCGCGCTCCCGGCCATGAGCTTCCGGAAGGGGGGATTGATCCACCCCTTCCGTAGGTCGAGTTTTCTCCCCCCTGGCCGAACACAGCTTGAATTGTATCGGTTTTGACGTGCAGATTACCGCTGCCTGGTAACGCCCGGGGGCCAATTGGGAGGAAACAGAACATGAAAATCAGTGCAATCATCGTTGCCGCCGGCGCGCTGGGCGCCGGAACGGCCTTTGCCCAGCAGCCGGTCAAGATCGGAGGCATGTATCCGCTCACCGGCGGCGGTGCGGTCTACGGCGTGCCGGCGATGGCCGGTCACCAGCTCGCCATCGAGGAGCTGAACGCCAAGGGCGGCATCCTGGGCCGCAAGATCGAATCGATCGAGCGCGACGACAAGCTGAACCCGTCGGCGGCCTCGTCGACGATGAAGGAGCTGATCACCAAGGACAAGGTCGACATCGTGCTGGGCGGCCTTTCGTCGGCGGTCGGCCTCGCCATGTCGGAGGTGTCGAAGCAGGAGAAGGTCGTCTACATTGCGACCATCCCCAAGACCATCCAGATGACGACGGACAAGCTGCACAAGTACGTCTTCCGGACCGCCTCCAACACGGACTTCGAGGGCGACACGATGTCGTTGCTCGCCGGTCGCTACAAGCTCAGCAAGCTGTGCAACCTGCAGCTCGACTATGCCTACGGCAACGACCTCGAGGCCGGCATCGTGAAGACGCTGGGCAAGAACGCGCCGAATGCCAAGATCGTGCTGACGCTGAAGCCCAAGCTCGGCGCCACCGACTTCAACCCGTTCATCCCGCAGGTCATGGCGGCGGGCTGCGACGGCGTGCTGTCGGGCCTGTGGGGGCCGCATTTCGTGTCGTGGGTCAAGCAGGCCAAGCCGCTCGGCTTCTTCGACAAGATCAAGTGGATCTCCGGCGGCGAGATCGCCAGCCACGAGATCGCCGGCGAGCTGAAGGGCGACTTTCCCGACAACGTCATCTCCAACACCTACGAGCTCTGGTATCATGCCCAGGATCCCTCGCATAAGGAGTTCCAGGCGCGGCTCGCCAAGAAGCTCAACACCCAGGAGACGCCGCAGTGGGCGCTGCTGGGCTATGTCGGCGTGATGTACGCCGCGGCCGCGATGGAGAAGGCCAAGTCGACCGAGGCCGACAAGGTCTCCGCCGCGCTCGAGGGCCTCACGATCAAGACCCCGGTCGGGCCGCTCACCATCGATCCGAAGTCGCACCAGGCGAACATGGGCCAGTTCTGGGGCCCGATGGTCAAGAAGCCCGACCGCGCCTACCGCATGATGGATCCGGTCGAGTACATCCAGCCGAAGTGACGACAGAGCCGCTTGGCGGCGCAGTCGTCATCCCGAGCAACGCGAGGGATCTTTCTTGTCGACGCATCGACAAGAGAGGTCCCGCGACTGCGCCGCCCTTCGGGTGGCTCCGCTCGGGATGACGGACGGGGGAGATTTGTCTGCATGACTCTCACGATGTTCACGCTGAACGCGTTCTATGGCCTCGCCCTGGCCATGAACATGTTCATCATCGCCTCCGGCCTCAACCTGATCTTCGGGGTGCTGCGGGTGATCAATTTCGCCCACGGCATGTTCTACATGTTCGGGGCCTACATCATCTTCACCGTCACCAAGACCTGGGGAGCGCCCTTTCTCGTCGGCGTGCTCGCCTCCGCGGCCGGCCTCGCCGTCATCGCCCTGGCCATCGAGCGGCTGCTGCTGAAGAACCTGTACGACAAGGAGCACCTTATGCAGCTCCTGTTCACCTTCGCCATCGTCCTGCTGATGAGCGACGCGGCGAAGATGATCTGGGGCACCGACCAGTACTCGGTGGGCTACCCGCCGGGCCTCGGCGGCGCGATCAATCTCGGCTTCGTCCTGCTGCCGCAGTACCAGCTCTTCCTGTGCGTGGTCGGGCCGCTGATCGCCATCGCCATGTGGCTGCTGGTCGATCGCACCCGCTGGGGCCGCATCGTGCGCGCCGCCACCCAGGACCGCGAGATGCTGTCGGCGCTCGGCGTCAACGTGCCGATGGTCTATGCCGCGGTGTTCACCATGGGCTCGGCGCTGGCCGGCATCGGCGGCGCGCTCGCCGCCCCGCGCGTCGCACTGGTGCCGGGCATGGATGCCACCATCATCAACGAGTGCTTCATCATCGTGATCATCGGCGGGCTGGGCAACCTGTGGGGCAGCTTCCTGGGCGCGCTGGCGTTCGGCTTCGTGGTCCAGTTCGGCACGGTGCTGGCGCCCAACTGGCAGGACGTGCTGCCCTACCTGCTGATGCTGGCGGTGCTGATCGTGCGGCCGTGGGGCCTGCTCGGCCGGCCCGAGGCGGGGCGCTGACATGCCGCAGCGCAACCAGCTGATCGCCTCGGCAGCCCTCGTCGTGCTGCTGGCGCTGCTGCCGCTGGCCGGCAGCCGCTACGCCGTCGACCTCACGACCGAGGTGCTGATCTACGCCCTGTTCGCCTTGAGCCTGAATGTCCTGATCGGCTTCACCGGCAACGTCTCGTTCGGCCATGCCGCCTATTTCGCGATCGGCGGCTACACCTGCGCCATCCTGCTCACCACCTACCGCTGGCCGCTGGCGATCAGCCTGCCGGCGGCGGTGGTGCTGGCCGGGCTCGTCGCCGCCGTGGTCGGCTATTTCTGCGTGCGGCTGACCCAGATCTACTTCGCCATGCTGACGCTCGCCTTCGCCATGCTGGTGTGGGGCGTCGCCTTCAAGTGGAAGGAGGTGACCGGCGGCGACGACGGCTTCACCGGGATCAACCTGCCGGCGATGCTGACCAACCACGTGAGCTACTTCTACTTCACGCTGGCCGTGGTGACGGTCGCGATCGCCGCCCTCTGGGTGATCTGCCATTCGGCGTTCGGGCTCACCCTGGTGGCGGTGCGCGAGAACAACGTGCGCACCGGCTTCATCGGCGTCGACACGCGGCGCATGCGCTGGGCCGCCTTCACCGTCGCCGGCAGCTTCGGCGGGCTCGCCGGCGCGCTGTTCGGCATGTACCACCGCGGCATGTACATCGAGAACGCCTTCTGGACCGAATCGGCGCAGGTGCTGATCATGGTGCTGCTGGGCGGCATGTACTCCTTCGTCGGGCCGATCCTGGGCGCCGCCACGCTGCATCTGCTTCAGGTCTTCACCAACCAGTACACGACCTACTGGCCGACCGTGCTGGGCCTCATCCTGCTGGTGATCGTGATGGTGCTGCCGGACGGGCTGATCGGCCTGGTGTCGCGGGTCAAGGCGCGCTGGGGCAAGACATGAGCGACGTGCTGCAGACCATGCTGAAGATCGGCGGACTGTGGAAGTCGTTCGCCGGCTTCGTCGCCACGCGCGACGTCTCGTTCGAGCTGAAGGCGGGCGAGATCCATGCCGTCATCGGCCCCAACGGCGCCGGCAAGACGACCTTCTTCAATCTCATCACCGGGCACCTCAGGCCCGACAAGGGCAGCGTGGCGTTCGAGGGCCGCGACCTGGTCGGCCTGCCGCCGCAGAGGATCGTGCGGCTGGGCATCGCCCGCTCGTTCCAGCGCATCAACATCTATCCCAGGCTCTCGGTGTTCGAGAACGTCCAGGTCGCGCTGATCGCCCACGAGGGCCAGCAGTGGAACCTGTTCCGGCCGGGCCGCTCGCTGCATCGCGAGGGCACGCGCGAGCTCCTCGAGCTGGTCGGCCTCGCGGCCGAGGCGACGGAGACGGCGGGCGAGCTGAGCTACGGCAAGCAGAAGCAGCTCGAGCTCGCGATCGCGCTCGCCTCGCAGCCGCGCCTGCTGCTGCTCGACGAGCCGACGGCCGGCATGTCGCCGCAGGAGACCAGCGAGACCATCGCCTCGGTGCGCGACATCGTGAAGGCGCGCGGCCTCACCCTCCTGTTCACGGAGCACGACATGTCCGTGGTGTTCGGCATCGCCGAGCGCATCTCGGTGCTGCATCACGGCGAGATGATCGCCTCCGGCGCGCCCGACGCGGTGCGCAACGACCCGGAGGTCAAGCGCGTCTATCTCGGGAACAACGCCCATGGCTGAGCTCCTCGAGGTCGACGGCATCCACACGTCCTACGGGCTGAGCCAGGTCCTGTTCGGCGTCTCGCTCGAGGTCCGCGCCGGCGAGTGCATCGCCCTGATCGGGCGCAACGGCGTCGGCAAGACCACGACCATGCGCTCGATCATCGGCCTCACCCCGCCCCGGCGCGGCAAGGTCCTGTGGAAGGGGCAGAACATCGCCCAGCTCGCTCCGCACCGCATCTGCCGGCTGGGCATCGGATTCGTGCCGGAGGACCGGCGCATCTTCCCCGAGCTGTCGGTGTGGGAGAATCTCGACATCGCCCGCCGCACCGGTGCCGGCGGCAAGACGACCTGGCGCGAGGAGCAGGTGTTCGCCCTGTTCCCGGACCTGGCCGGGATCCGCGACCGGCGCGGCGGCGTGCTGTCGGGCGGCCAGCAGCAGATGCTGACCATCGCCCGCACCCTGATGGGCAATCCCGAGCTGCTGCTGCTCGACGAGCCGTCGGAGGGGCTGGCGCCGCTGATCGTCGAGCA
>JALHMO010000088.1:0-24854 GCA_022844015.1 Reyranella sp.
CCGTGTGGTACCAGTGTACTCTGGAACTTCTGGCGATGAGATCCTTCGCTGCGCTCAGGATGACAGGAGGGGGGCGACAGAGTTCGATAAAGTCACGCGCTCCTCAGGGTGAGGTCCCCTTTGTATTTTAACGCCTATGGGCGCGCGCGCCCTGCGCACTTTCATAGGAGGAACCAGGCGTCCGGGCTGCTACCATCGCCCGGCATGAGGATGCCGAACATCGCCAGGAAGGCCGCCGCCGTATTCGCCCAGAGCGGTGCGATGGAGGTCGGCAAGGGCAAGATCACCGGGGTCATCGCCTTTGCGCTCGGCGGCATGGCCGTGCTGGCGGTGCTGGCCTTCCATTTTCCGCAGTACCTCACGACGCCGGATCTGCGGAAGAAATACGATGTCGAGCTGCTGCGCGAGGTGCTGCTGGTCGGCATGGTGATCGCGGGCGGCCTTGCGCTCGCCAACCTGATCCGGCTGCGCAATCGCTGGCTGAACGGCATTGCGCTCGTGCTGGTCCTGCTCGCGGCTCTCCTGGGCGGCCATCGCGTGCCGGTCGGCGACTTTCCCGACAACACGCCCTACATCGGCCTCGACTGGTTCCTGCTCGACCTGCTGGGCTCCAGCCTGGTGTTCATCCTGATCGAGAAGATGTTCCCGCTGCATCGCGATCAGCCGGTGTTCAGGCCGGGCTGGCAGACCGACTTCACGCACTTCATCGTCAATCACCTGATGGTCGGCCTGGCGCTGATCGTCGTGAACTTCGCCATCCACCGCCTGTTCGGCTGGCTGGTCTGGCCGCCGCTGCAGACGTGGGTGGGCGGCCTGCCGTTCTTCGCCGAGCTGTTCCTGGTGCTGCTGGTCGCCGACCTGGTGCAGTACTGGACGCACCGCGCCTATCACGAGATCCCGTTTCTCTGGCGCTTTCACGCCGTGCACCACAGCGCCGAGCACATGGACTGGATGGCGGGCTCCCGCCTCCATGTGCTCGAGCTGCTGACCACGCGGGTGTCGATCCTGGGCGTGCTCTACGTGCTGGGCTTCACCGAGGCCTCGATGAACGTCTACATCGTGATCGTGGGCTTCCAGGCCGTGTTCAACCACGCCAACGTCCGTCTGCCCGAGGCGTTCGCCCGCGCGCCGCTCAAGTGGCTGATCGTGACGCCCGATTTCCACCATTGGCATCACAGCTCGGAGCGCGAAGCGATCGACCGCAACTACGCCGCCCACTTCGCCTTCATCGATTACATCTTCGGCACCGCCGTCAAGTCGGACCGCCGCTTCCCCGGCAAGTACGGCGTGCTCGGCGACTACATGCCGCCCGGATTCGTGCGCCAGCAGCTCTTCCCGTTCACCTGGAAGGGGTGATTCGTGAACCTCCCCGGCTTCGCCGGGGAGGTGTCGGCGTCTTCGCCGACGGAGGGGTCATGAGCCACGAGTCTCGAGCCCATGACCCCTCCGTCCGCGATGACCGTTCGGCTTCGCTCAGGGCAGGCGCGGACACCTCCCCAGCTTCGCTAGGGAGGAAAAGAACTCACCGCATCGGCGGCGCGTACTGCATGCCGCCCTGGGTCGCGAGGGCGTTGAGGCTGCGCGGGATACGGAGGTTCGAGCGGCTGCCGACATTGCGGTCGTAGACCTCGCCGTAATTGCCGACCTGCTTGACGATGTTGTAGGCCCACTTGTCGTCGACGCCGAGCGCCTTGCCCATGCCGGGAGTCGCGCCGAGCAGGCGCTTGATGCGGGGGCTCTCGCTGGCCAGCATCTCGTCGACATTGCCCGACCGGACGCCGTTCTCCTCGGCCTCGACCATGGCGAACAGCGACCAGCGGACGATCTCGCGGAAGGCCGTATCGCCCTGCTTGATGATGAGGCCGAGCGGCTCGCGCGACGGGCTCTCCGGCAGGACCAGGTAGTCGTTCGGGTTGGTGGCATAGGATGCGCGCGTGGCGTAGACGGCCGAGCGGTCGGCCGTCAGGGCGTCGCAGCGGCCGGCGAAGAAGGCGGTGCGCATGTCCTCCAGCTTGTCGAAGCTCACCGGGCTGTAGGTCATCTTGTTCAGGCGGAAATACTCTTCGGCGTTGTCCGCCGTGGTGGTGGCGGACTGCACGCAGACCGTGTTGCCGCTGAGGTCCCTGACGCTCTTCTTGCCGAGCTTGCGCGGCACCATGAAGGCCTGGCTGTCGTAGTAGTAGACGGCGACGAAATCGAGCCCGGTCGTGAGCGCGCGTCCCATCGTGTAGGTCGTGCCCGACACGAGCAGGTCGACCTGGCCGTTCTGCAGCGCCGGGAAGCGCCGTGCGGCGTCGAGCGGGAAGAACTTCACCTTGTCGGCGTTGCCGAGGATCGCCGCCGCCACGGCGCGGCAGATGTCGACCTCGAAGCCGAAGAACCGGCCCTTGTCGTCCTTGCGGGCAAAGCCGTGCGTATCGCCGCGCACGCCGCAATTCAACTCGCCGCGCACCTTGATCGCATCGAGAACGGCGCCCGCCGCCGCCTCCTGCGGCAGCGCGGCCGCGGCCAGCCCGATCGCTGCCAGAATAGCCCCCAAGCGCAGCATTTCCCTCTCCTCCAGCTCAGGCGTCAGCGGACGCCATAGTTCGCGAACTCCTCGGCCACGTTCGGCAGCATCGACCTGGCCATGGCAATGTCCTCGTCGCCGCCCGTCCGGTCGCCCAGCTTGAGCTTCGCCACCCCGCGACCGTAGTAGGCCCGGGCGCGGCGGGAATCGATGGCGAGCGCAGCGTCGTACTGCGCGATCGCCCGGGCGAACTCGCCGCGCTTGAGCTCGATCAGGCCGCGATTGAGGAGGGTGAACGTATCGCGCGGGCTCAGGGCCTGCGCGGCATCGCAGTCGGATGCGGCGCTGTCGAGATCCTTGCCAAGGACGGCCTTGGTCATGCACCGGTTGTTGAGCGCCGGATACATGTTCGGGTCGATCTTCAGGGCCTCGCCGTAGTCGGCGATGGCATGCGCCCAGTCGCCCTTGCCGAAATAGGCGATGCCACGGTTGAGGTACTGCCCCGCGTCCTTCGGCCTGAGCCTGATCGCCTGGTCGAGATCGTCGATCGCGCTGTCGTAGTCGCCGAGGCCGAGATAGACCGTCGCCCGCGCGGCATAGGTGCGCGGGTTGTCGGGCTGCAGGCGCTGCGCTGCGTTGTAGTCCTCGAGCGCCCGTTCCGTGTTGCCGCGCAGCGCCTCGATCTGGGCGCGATAGAACAGCGCCGTCGGGTTGTCCGGCGCGATCTCCAGCGCCAGGGTGTTGTCGGCGAAGGCGGCGCCGAAATCCTTCTTCAGGGCGTAGGCGAAGCCGCGCTGGATCAGCGCGTTGACGTCGTCGGGGCTGATGTCCAGGGCCGAATCGAAATCGTCGATGGCGGCGTCGATCTTGCCGACGAAGATTTCCGACATGCCGCGATTGATGTAGGTGAGCGGCTCCTTGGGGTCGAGGCGGATCGATTCGGTGTAGTCGGCGATCGCGCGCTTGTAGTCCTCGACGCGATGGAAGGCCGAGCCGCGCTCGAAATAGACGCTGGCCCGCCCGGGCGCCAGCGCGATCGCCTTGTCGAAATCGGCGAGCGCCTGCTTGGGCTTGCCTTGCCGGAGATAGGCCGCGCCGCGCCCCAGGTAGGGCCGCGCCTCGTCGGGCGTGATCTCGAGCGCGCGGTTGAAGTCCTCGAGCGCACCGTCGTAGTCCTGCTTGTCGATCAGGGCCATGCCGCGCTGGTAGTAGGCATGGGCCACCTGCTCGGCCAGCGCCGCCGCCTTGCGGTCGCGGTTCCTGGGCAGCGCCGTGAGCAGGCTCGCCGTGCGCATGCCGAGCGAGATCGCGCGCCGGAAATCGGCGATGGCGCGGTCCGGCTCGTTCTTCTGGCGGTAGGTGACGCCACGGTTGATGAGGGCGTTGACCTCCTCGGGGTTGAGCTTCAGCGCCTCGTCGAAGTCGGCGATCGCGGCGTCGAACTTGCCCTTCTTGGCGTAGAGCACGATGCCGCGATTGACGTAGGGCATCGGATCCTTGGGCGTGATCTCGATCGCCGCCGTGTAGTCGTCCAGCGCCTTGTCGGCGTCGCCGATCAGCTGATAGGCGATGCCGCGCTGCATGTGGGCGAAGGCCTGCTTCGGCGCCAGCCTGAGCCCCTCCGTGAAGTCGGCGATCGCCTTCGTCGGGTCGTTCTTGTACATGTAAGCCGCGCCGCGCCCGACGAACGGCGCCGCGTCGTCGGGGTTGTAGTAGATCGCCTGGTTGAAGTCGGCGATCGCCTTGTCGTAGAGCTGCTTGTCGTAATGGACGAGTCCGCGCTGATAGTAGGCGAAGGCGGCGAGCAGCGACCAATGGTTGTCCCTGTCGCGCTTGCGCAGCAGCACCTTGGTGACGTTGTCGGCCAGCTCCCTCGTGTTCACCGGCTGGATGCCGGGCGGCAGGCACTTGATGCCGTCGTCGAAATCCTTGATCGCCTGGTCGAGGTTGGCCTTGCGCTTGTAGGCGATGCCGCGATTGATCCAGGCCGAGACCTCGCAGTTCTTCAGAGCGAGCGCGGCCGTCAGGTCGGCGATGGCGCCGTCGCTGTTGTCCTTGCGGGTGTAGAGGATGATGCCGCGGTGGATCAGCGGCGACGTCTCCTTGGGCGCCAGACGGATGGCGTCGCTGAAATCGATGATCGCGCGGTCGGCCTCGCCGATCTGCTGATAGACGACGCCGCGCTGGATGTAGAGATAGGGATTGAGCGGCTGCGCGTGGATCAGGTCGCTCAGGATGCGGATCGACTGGCGGTAGTCGGCCTTGGAACGGGTGTCGCTGCCCGGCCCGGTCTGCGAGAGGCCGCGCTGGAGATAGGCGACGGCGAGCTCCGGCATGCCGAGGCCGCCCTGGGCGATCGCCTCGTTGCAGGCCTCTACCTTCCTCGCCGCCTTCACGCCGGTCAGCCCGGTGCAGACCTCGAAGAAAGTCGGCTGATCCTTGGCGTCGGGTTGTTGCGCAGGAGCCGGCGGCCTGGCCTGGGCGGGCGTCTGCGCCGGACCCGTCGGCTGCTGCGGCCTGGGCTGCGCGGCAACCGGCCCGACCAGCGCCGAGACGACAAGGCACAGCGCCATCGCGCATACGCCGACGTTCGCGACCCTGGTCCCGCTGCCACCCATCACCCGCACCTTTCACGCCTCGCCCTGCGGCTTCCCCAACACAAACCGCAGTGTAGCGGCGAAAATGACAAGATTTTGCGCGTTTTCAAGCTATTGAAAGGCCGCGCCGCCGGACCATTGCGCACAGGCTGTCCACGGCGTCCATGCGGCGTGTCACGGCTGCGCGGTCATTGCGAGCATCAGACCCCTGGAGAGCGACGACCTCGAGGCCAGGTTCGCCGACCTCGGCGCGACGGCGTGGTGGAACAATCCGGCCGCCACGCTCGCCTATCGCGACGCCGAGGAGAAGCGGCTGGCGCCCATTATCAAGGCGTCGGGCGCCCGTGTAGAGTAGGCGGATGCAAACCCTCACCACCGCCCCCCTGACCACTGCGCAAGCCGTCGTATCGATGCTCGAAGTGAACGGCATCGACACGATCTTCTGCCTGCCGGGCGTCCAGAACGATGCGTTCTTCGACGCCCTCTACGATCGCACCAATGCGATCCGCCCGATTCACGCCCGCCACGAGCAGGCCTGCGCCTACATGGCGCTGGGCTATGCCATGGCGAGCGGCGGGCCGTCGGCCTACGTGGTCGTGCCGGGCCCCGGCTTCCTCAACACCACGGCGGCGCTGTCCACGGCCTATGCGGTGAACGCGCCGGTGCTGGCGCTGTCCGGCCAGATCCAGCAGGCGATGATCGGCCGCAACGCCGGCCTGCTTCACGAACTGCCGGACCAGCTTTCGATCATGCGCGGCCTCACCAAGTGGGCCGACCGCATCAACGCTCCGGCCGAGGCGCCGGGCCTGGTCAACGAGGCGTTCCGCCGGATGCTGTCCGGCCGGCGTCGGCCGGTCGGGCTGGAGTGCGCCATGGATACCTGGGCGCGGCGCGCGCCGGTCGAGCTGATCGCGACGCCTGCCGTGCCCGATCCCTGCCCGGTCGACGAGGACGCCGTGGAGCGCGCGGCCAAGCTGCTCGGTGCGGCGAAGCGGCCGCTGATCGTGGTCGGCGGCGGCGCCCAGGGCGCCGGCGCGTCGGTGCTGGCGATCGCCGAGACGCTCGAGGCGCCGGTCATGACCGGCCGCATGGGCCAGGGCGTGATCGACGGCCGGCACCGGCTCTCCGTCACCATGCCGGCGGGCTATCGCCTGTGGGGCGAGGCCGACGTCGTGCTGGCGGTCGGAACGCGGATGCAGGCCCAGCAGCAAAACTGGGGCATGGACGACGATCTCAAGATCATTCGCATCGATGCCGACAGCGCCGAGCTCGACCGCTTCCGCCGGCCGGAGATCGGCATCGTCGGCGATGCGACGGCAACCCTCGCGGCGCTCGCCAGCCGCATCGGCAAGCACGCCGGCACGCCCAACGGCCGCACCGAGCACGTCGCCGAGACCAAGGCGGCGGCAGCGAAAATGCTGCGCGAAAAGCTCGGGCCGCAGATCGGCTATCTCGAGGCGATCCGGGCGGCGCTGCCGGAGGACGGCATCCTGGTCGACGAGCTGACGCAGATGGGCTACGCCGCCCGCCTCGCCTGGCCGACCTACAGGCCGCGCACGTTCCTCTCGCCGGGCTACCAGGGCACGCTGGGCTGGGGCTACGCGACCTCGCTCGGCGTCAAGGTCGCCAGGCCCGACACGCCGGTCGTGTCGATCAACGGCGACGGCGGCTTCCTGTTCACCGCCATGGAGATGGCGACGGCGGCGCAGCACGGCATCGGCGTCGTCGCCGTGGTGTTCAGCGACGGCGCCTACGGCAACGTGCGGCGCATCCAGCAGCAATCGTACAGCAACCGCACCATCGCCAGCGACCTGCGCAACCCGGATTTCGTCAAGCTCGCCGAGAGCTTCGGGCTCGCCAGCGAGCGCGTGAGGTCGCCCGACGAGCTGCGGGCCGCGATCACCCGCGGCATCGCCCGCGGCGGCCCGACCCTGATCGACTGCCCGGTCGGCGAGCTGCCCGACCCATGGTCGATCGTGCAGGTGCCGCGCATCCGGCCACGCAGGGCGTGATCATTCCCCTCCCCAAGCGAAGCTTGGGGAGGTGTCCGCGTCTTCGCGGACGGAGGGGTCATGAGCCATGAACGACGGCGGAGCCCATGGCTCATGACCCCTCCGTCGCGTATGACGCGACACCTCCCCAGCGCAGCTGGGGAGGAAAATGAAATGAGTGATCGATCCAGAGTCAGTCCCCGTAAGTCTTCATCACATCGGGATCCGGATCGCGGCCGAGGCCCGGGCCCGTCGGCACCACGAAGCCGCCGTCGACCGGGTCCACGAGGTCGCCATAGAGGCTCGCCTCCAGATCCATGTGGTAGCGCTCGATCATGCCGTCGGGGCCGCCGCGCGCCGCCAGCAGGTGCAGGGTGGCCAGGAACCCCGGGCCGAAATACGGCGAGTGCGGCATCAGGGTAACGCCCGCGGCATCGGCCAGGGTCGCGACCTTCAGGAACTCGGTGATGCCGCCCACCTTGGTGACGCTCGGCTGGGCATAGTCGACCGCGCCGGCGGCGAACATGTCGCGGAACTGGAACGACGTGCAGTTGTTCTCGCCGGCCGCCATGGCGACGCCGGTGCCGGCGCGCAACCGGGCGATGGCGGCGAAATCCTCCGGCGGGAAGATCGGCTCCTCGAGCCAGTGCAGGTCGTAGGGCCGGAGCTTCAGGGTCATGAGGCGCGCCTGCTCGGGCGTCCACGGGCAGTTGGTGTCGACCATGATGGCGACGTCGCTGCCGGCCGCCTCGCGGGCCGCCTTGACCTCGGGTTCCTCCGTCTCGTGCAGCTTGATGTGGCGGTAGCCCTGCTGCACGGCCAGCTTCGTGCGTGCCGCCACCCTCTCCGGATCGCGGTACTTCAGCAGGCTGGCATAGGCCGGCAGCTTGCTGCGGCCGCTGCCGCCGAGCAGCCGGACCAGCGGCAGGCCGGCCGCCTTGCCGGCGATGTCCCACAGCGCGATGTCGAGCCCGGACAGCGCGAAGATGGTGATGCCGTAGCGGCCGAACAGGTGCAGCTTCTGCTGCAGGTCGTAGGACAGGCGGGCGATGTCGGAGGCGTCCTCGCCGACCACGATCGGCGCGATCATGTTGTGCAGGGCGGCGCGCACGGCGTCGGTGCAGCCGTAGCAGAACGCCTCGCCCCAGCCGACCAGCCCGGTGTCGGTCTCGACCCGCACCAGGAGGATGTTGTTGGTCGTCCAGTTGCGCCCGCCATAGCCGGTCGGGCTGCCGCCGAAGGTGAACGGCACCTTGATGGAACGGCTGTCGACACGAGCGATCTTCATTCGATTCTCCCCTTTTGGCGGATGTCGTCCAGCAGGCGCTGGGCGTGCGCCTGGTCGGTCAGGTACTTGGAGGCGAAGCGCGAATCGCCGGCCGGCACGATCGCCAGCAGATGGCCCGCGAGCAGCGCCGGCAGCGGCGGCGGTTCCACCTGGTCCTCCGGCATCTCGACCTCGGCCTGGGCGAAGTAGGTGCTGCCGTCGTCGCGCTTGAAGAAATCGACATCCCAGTGGAAGACGCCGTCGGCCCACGCGTAGCGCACCTTGCTGAGGCTCTGCTGGCGGCGCGTCCACAGGCGCCCGAAGTCGCTGGCGGAGATCGCCGTCTCGATCTCGACGACCTGGCCGTCGACCGTGCACTTGTAGGTGAAGACGTGGCGCGTGCCGCCGGGCCCCTCGACGGCGCGGATGCGCACGCCCGCGGAATCCAGGTAGGCCTGCTGCAGCAGGCTGCGCTCGACCCCGGGCGCGGCGCCGACATGCGCCTCGAGCCCGCCGTCGTCGTCCAGGACAAACTTGCGCTCGTTCTCGATCGGCATGCTCGATTTGACCGTCTGCAGGTTGATGGAAAGAATGGAACGACCACGGAAGAGACGACAATGGCCAGCCAGACCCTCGACGACCTGCCGACACCGGCGCTCATTCTCGACCGCGCTATCCTGCGCCGCAACCTCGAGCGAATGAGCAGCCGGCTGAGGGGTGCCGGGGTCATGTTGCGACCGCATGTCAAGACGGCGAAGTCGCTCGAGATCGGCCGCATGGCCGTCGCCGGCCACGACGGCCGCATCACCGTGTCGACCCTGGCCGAGGCGCGCTACTTCGCCGGGGGCGGCTTCACCGACATCCTCTATGCGGTGGGCGTGGTGCCCTCGAAGCTCGCCGCGGTCGGCGCGCTGCGCCGCCAGGGCGTCAACCTGCGCGTCGTCACCGACACTCTCGCCGTGGCGCGGGCGATTGACGGGGCGGCGCGCGATGGCGACACCTTCTCGGTGCTGATCGAGATCGACAGCGGCGCAGGCCGCGCCGGCCTGCCCTTCCCCGAGCTGCCCGGCCTGCTCGACATCGCGCGGGTCTTGCACGAGGCGCCCGACGTCGAGCTGGCGGGCGTGATGACCCATGCCGGCCATTCCTATCACGAAAGCACGCCGGACGGCGTCGCCGCCGTGGCCGAGCAGGAACGCCGCGCGATCGTCTCCGCCGCCGACCGGCTGCGCGGCGCCGGCATCCCCTGCCCGATCGTGTCGGCCGGCTCGACGCCGACCGCGGTGCATTCGCGCGACTTCACCGGCATCACCGAGATGCGGCCCGGCGTCTACGTGTTCAACGATCTCGACCAGGAATTCATCGGCGCCTGCGGCGCCGGCGACCTCGCCCTCTCGGTGCTGGCCTCGGTGATCGGCCACTATCCGCATCGCAACCAGCTCCTGGTCGATGCCGGCGCGCTCGCGCTCTCCAAGGACATCAGCGCGCAGGAGTTCAGGCCGCAGGTCGGCTACGGCACTATCGTCGATGCGCCGGCGAAGGACATGGCGGTGGTCGCCTGCTCGCAGGAGCACGGCTTCGTCGGCGCCGACGAGCCGATCCCGTTCGGCAACCTGCCGGTCGGTGCGCGCGTGCGCATCCTGCCCAACCACGCCTGCATCACCGCCGCCGCCTACAACCGCTACTTCGTCGTCGACAGCGATCTCGATGGCGGCCGCTCCGTGGTCGACACCTACGACCGCATCAACGGGTGGTGAGCCTGCTCTCGCTTGTCTCCTCCGTAACCGGGCATATGCAGCCTTTCTCCGTCATCCCGAGCGAAGGTGCCCGCAGGGCGACGTCGTCGAGGGACCTTTCTTGTCGATGCCGCAAAAGAAAGGTCCCTCCGCTGCGCCTCGCTACGCTCGGCTCCGGTCGGGATGACGGTTCCTGTCGTATGCGATAGCCCTGCGGAACCGGGGAGCAAACGGGGGGAACCTACAGCGAGCTCACCGTGTGGCCGCCGTCGACGGTGATGACGCTGCCGGTCATGAAGGCGCCGGCCTCCGACGCCAGCAGCAGCAGGGCGCCGTCGAGATGCTCGGGCTGGCCGATGCGGCGTTGCGGGATCCGATCGATCAGGCGCTTGCCGCCGTCGGTCTTCCAGAAGTCGCTGTTCATCTCGGTCTCGATGTAACCCGGGCAGATCGCGTTGACGCGGATGCCGTGGCGCGCCCACTCCATGGCGAGCGCGCGCGTGAGATGGATGAGGCCGGCCTTCGAGGCGTTGTAGGGCGCCACCTGGCCGATCGTGCGCAGGCCCAGGATCGAGCCGATGTTGACGATGCTGCCGGGTCGCGTCGCCCCGACCCAGCGCTGCGCTGCGGTCTGTGCCACCAGCCACGCGCCGCGCAGGTTGGTGTCGACCACGGCGTCCCAATCTTCCTCCGGCATGGTGAGCGCCGGCTTGACGATCGAGATGCCGGCGTTGTTGACGACGATGTCGACCGCACCGAGAGCGGACTCGGCCGCGTCGAAGGCGGCGCGCACGGCCTCGCCCGACTGCACGTCGAGCGACACGGCAACGGCCTTCGCGCCGGCGGACTTCAGCTCCGCCTGCAGAGCGGCCAGGCGCTCCGCGCGGCGCGCCGCGATTGCAACCGATGCGCCGGCCGAGGCCAGTGTACGGGCGAAGTGCACGCCGAGCCCCGATGACGCCCCGGTGACGAGCGCCACCCTGCCTTCGAGATCGAAACGCTTGGACATACCGGCCGCTCCCCTGTTTCATGCCCGCCGCTCGGCGAACGAGCTCCCGGGAGATACCATGGACCTCGGCCTGGCGGGCAAACGCGTTCTGAATGCCGGCGACACGGAAAGCGTCGGCCGCTTCGTCGTCTACTCCGTGCGCTCCCGGCGATGACACTCTCCATACGCATGCCGGCGCGGGGGCAATCCTGACCGCGCCCGCCCGTACGGCCTGGGGCCTGGTTGCCCTGCTGCTCGCGGCCGGCATCGTCGGCGCGTTCAATGTCGGAAAGGCGCCGCCGTCGCTGCCATCGATCCGCGACGAGTTGGGGGCGACGCTGAGCCAGGCCGGCTGGATCCTGTCGATCCTCAACCTGACGACGGCGTTGAGCGGCATGGCGATCGCGCTCACCGCCGACCGCATCGGCCATCGCCGACTTGTACTGGCCGGCACCGCGGTCTGCGCGGCGGCAGGCCTGCTCGGCGCCTTCGCCGGCAGCATCGAGCTCCTGTTGCTCACACGCATCGCCGAGGGGTTGGGCTTCGTCGCCATGACTGTGGCCGCGCCGCCCCTGCTGATACGCCTCGCCGCCGCCCACGATCAGCGCCGGGTGATGACCCTTTGGTCTTCCTACTTTCCGGCTGGCACCGGTCTCATGATGCTGATCGCCGCCGTCATCCTGCCCAGCACGTCGTGGCGGGTCGTCTGGCTGGTCGCGGCCGGTGCGTCCGCGGCCATGCTCGCGGTGCTGATCCTGAGCATGCGGTCGCGACCGGAACTCGACCCACGGCCCGCCGAGCGCCGGCCCATCCTGAACGAGATGGCAGAGGTCGCGAGCAGCGGCGGTCCGCTCGCTCTGGCGATCTGCTTCGGCGCCTATGCATGCTGCTGGTTCGTCATCGTGGGTTTCCTGCCCACCCTGCAGGTCGAGCGCCTCGGCATGGCCACGTCCACCGCCGCGATCGTCACCGCCGGCGTCTCCATCGCCAACATCCTGGGCAACCAGATGGCAGGATGGCTGCTGCGCCGCGGCCTGCCGCGGGTCACCCTCATCGTCGGCGCCGCCCTGTCGATGTCGTTCTGCGCCGCCGGAATCTTCGCCGACGGCATGCCCGACCTGGCCCGCCTCGTGCTCGCCGCGATCTTCTCCGCGGTGATTGGCGTCATTCCCGGGGCGCTGTTCGCGGCGCTGCCGGTCCATGCGCCGCGGCCAGAGCTGATCGGCGCCTCCACCGGGCTCATGCTCCAGGGCTCCAACATGGGGACCCTGCTCGGGCCGCCGATCACCGGCGCCCTGGTGACGGCCGGCGGCTGGTCGTCCGCCGCATGGCTGACATCGATCGCGCTGGGGATCACGGCGGCCAGCGGCATCTTCCTGCACCGGCGCGAAAGGCGTAGGCTTCGGCCATGATCTACGTAGACATCGTTTCCGACACGATCTGCCCGTGGTGCTACATCGGCAAGCGACGCTTCGAGCGCGCGCTGGCGCAGAGCGGCCGCACCGACATCGCGGTGGCCTGGCGGCCGTTCCAGCTCAATCCCGACATGCCGCCGGAAGGCATGACGCGCGACGACTATGTCCGCGCCAAGTTCGGCGGTGGCGACCGGCCGCGCCAGATCTACCAGGCGATCGCCGAGAGCGGCCGCGAGGCCGGCATCGAGTTCCAGTTCTCGCGCATCCGGCGCACGCCCAACACGGTGCTGTCGCACCGGCTGGTCCACTGGGGCGCCAAGCGCGAGGCCCAGGAAGAGGTCGTCGACGAGCTTTTCAAGGCCTATTTCGAGCAGGGTCTCGACATCGGCGATCTCGACACACTGGTCGAGTGCGCCCGGCGCGCCGGCATCGACGCCGAGAGCACGCGGAGCTTCCTGCAGAGCGACGATGGCCGCCACGAGGTCGTCACCTCGGACGTCTACGCCCGCCGTCTCGGCATCAACGGCGTGCCCTGCTTCATCGTCAACCGCAAGTACGCCGTCTCCGGCGCCCAACCGCCGTCGGCCTTCGTCGAGGTCTTCAACCTCGCCGAGCGCGACGCCGCGACCAGCGCGGCCCAGTCCGTGGCCTGAGGCCAGCCAAGAAGAGGAAAGGTCCCTCGCTAACGGCGCTTGCTTCGCAAGCGCCGTTAGCGAGGGACCTTTCTTTTTGAACGCGCGCATCGCGCTCCCACCTCATCCTGAGGAGCGCCCGAAGGGCGCGTCTCGAAGGATGGGCAACACGCACCCGGCCTGAGGCCCATCCTTCGAGACGCCGCGCTGCGCGCGGCTCCTCAGGATGAGGTAGTGGTTGGTCGTTCCAGTGGCCGCTGATCGCGCCGCATATGTCGGTAGACATATGGTATGATTAATATCATACCATCATACCATCGGTCCCCCCATGCCTCCCTCCCCCGGCCGCAAGGCGCAGACCCGCGCCGAGATCCTGCAGCACGCCGCCCGCCTGTTCCGGCTGCGCGGCTATCACGCGACCACGATCGACGACGTCATGCTGGCGGCCGGGCTGACGCGCGGCGCCTTCTACGCCCACTTCGCCTCCAAGGACGCTCTGTTCGCCGAGATCGTGCGGACCGGGCCGGGGCTGCTGGCGCAGCTTCGGGCCGGCGATCCGGCGGCCGTGCTGCGCGCCTACCTCGACAAGGCGAACCTCGGCGAGACGGCGCAAGGCTGCACCCTGGCCGCCCTGCCCGGCGACGTCGCCCGTGCGCCGCTGGCGGCGCGGCTCGCCTATGCCGGCATGCTCCACGCCACCATAGCCGAGCTGGCGCGGGCCAAGGCGCGCAAGCTCGACGGCGATGCCACGGTGGCGGCGATCCTGGCCGTCGGCGCGGTCACGCTGGCGCGGGCCTCGGGCGACACCCGGCTCTCCGACTGGCTGCTGCGCGCGGCCCGCCGCGCCGCACTGCCGCTCCTCAAGCCGCGAGCTTCGCCAAAGCCGAGACGATCGAGGTCACACCGGAAAGCCGCTGACGCTCGTCGTTCCACACGCGCTGCACCATCACGCGGTGGTCGGGCCGCAGGCGTACCAAAGGCGCGTTCTTCTGCAGCCAGGCGATGAGCCTGTCGGGATTGGCGAACTTGTTGTCGTGCAGCGACAGCACGACCGCCTTCTCGCCGGCATCGATGCGCTCCACCCCGGCGGCGCGGCACAGCAGCTTCAGCGCCACGGTGTTCAGGAGGAACTCGGCTTCCGCCGGCATCTTGCCGAACCGGTCGACCATCTCGGCGGCGAACGAATCGATCTCGGCTTGGTTGGCGAGCCCGCCGATCCGCCGGTAGAGGCCCATGCGCACCGACAGGTCGGAGACGTACTCCTCCGGGATCAGGACCGGGATGCCGAGATTGAGCTGGGGCGACCAGTTGGCGCGCGCGGCCTCGCGCGCCTGCCCGCGCGCCGCCTCGACCGCTTCCTCCAGCAGCTGCTGGTAGAGCTCGATGCCGACCTCGCGGATGTGGCCGGACTGCTCCTCGCCCAGGAGGTTGCCGGCGCCGCGGATGTCGAGATCGTGGCTGGCGAGCTGGAAGCCGGCGCCCAAGGTGTCGAGTGTCTGCATCACCTCGAGCCGCTTGGCCGCCGCCTCGTTCAGCGCCCGCCCCGGCGGCACGGTGAGGTAGGCGTAGGCCCGGGTCTTGCCGCGACCGATGCGGCCGCGCAGCTGGTAGAGCTGGGCCAAGCCGAACATGTCGGCACGGTGGATCACCATGGTGTTGGCGTTGCGGATGTCGAGCCCGCTCTCCACGATGTTGGTCGACAGCAGCACGTCGAACTTGCCGTCGACGAAATCCTGCATGGTGTTCTCGATGGTGGTCGGCGGCAGGCGGCCATGCGCCATGCCGAGGCGAATCTCGGGCACCAGCTCGCGCAGGTCGTTGGCCACCTGCGCCATGTCTTCGATGCGCGGGCAGACGTAGAAGGTCTGGCCGCCGCGGTACTGCTCGCGCAGCAGCGCCTCGCGGACGGTGACGCCGTCGAAGGGCGTGACGAAGGTCCGCACGGCCAGCCGGTCGACCGGCGGCGTGGCGATCACGCTCATGTCGCGGACGCCGGTGAGCGCGAGCTGCAGGGTGCGGGGGATCGGTGTCGCCGTGAGCGTCAGCACGTGCACGTCGGCGCGCAGCTCCTTCAGCCGCTCCTTGTGGGCGACTCCGAAATGCTGCTCCTCGTCGACGATCAGCAGGCCAAGATCCTTGAACTCGACGCTCTTGGCGAGCAGCGCATGGGTGCCGACGACGATGTCGAGCGTGCCCTCCTTCATCGCTTCCCTGGTCGCCTTGGCCTCCTTGGCGCCGACCAGCCGCGACAGCCGGCCGACGCGCACCGGCAGGCCGGCGAACCGCTCGACGAAGGTGCGATGATGCTGGCGCGCCAGCAGCGTGGTCGGGCCGATCACCGCCACCTGCTTGCCCGACAGGGCGGCGGCGAAGGCGGCGCGCAGCGCGACCTCGGTCTTGCCGAATCCGACATCGCCGCAGATCAGGCGGTCCATCGGCTTGCCCGATGACAGATCTTCCATGACGTCGGCGATCGCCTGGAGCTGGTCGTCGGTCTCGACATAGGGGAAGCGGGCGCAGAACTCCTCGTAGAGCCCGTCGGGCGGGCTCATCGTCTCGCCGCGCCGCACGGCGCGCTCGGCGGCGATCCGGATCAGCCGGTCGGCCATGTCGGCGATGCGCTGCTCGAGCCGCGCCTTGCGCGACTGCCAGGCGACGCCGCCCAGGCGATCGAGCGGCGCGCCCTCCTCCGAGGCACCGTAACGGCTCAGCACGTCGATGTTCTCGACCGGCACGAAGAGCTTGTCGCCGCCCTCGTAGGTGAGCCTCAGGCAGTCGTGCCGGGCGTTCTGAATCTCCAGGGTCACCAGCCCCTCGTAGCGTCCCACGCCGTGCTCGCGATGGACGACCAGGTCGCCCTCGCTCAGCGCCGAGGCCTCGGCGATGAACCGTTCGGACGGCCGCCGCTTCCTGGCCGGGCGTGACAGGCGGTCGCCGAGGATGTCCTCCTCGCCGATGACCTCGAGCGCCTCGAGCACGAAGCCATGGTCGAGCGGCCACACGGCGATGCCGAGCGCGCCCGGCGGCAGGCCGAGCACCATGGCGTAGTCGGCGACGGGCACCGGCGTGGTGGCGCCGTGCTCCTGCAGCAGATGCTGCAGGCGATTGGCCGAGCCTTCGGTGTAGCCTGCGATCACCACGCGCCGGCCCGCGTCGTTCGCCGCCTTGACGTGCTCGGCCACCTTGTCGAACAGGTTGACGCCCTGTGCGGTTCGCGCCTGGGCGAAACCCTCGTGTCGACGGCCGTGCAGGTCGATGGCGTTGACCAAGTCCGGCGTGCTGTCGAAAGTGGTCAACTGGGCCACGGTGTGGCCGTCGAGCAGGCGCTCCCATTCGGACGGCTTCAGATAGAGCCGCTCGGGCGGCACCGGCCGGTAGTCGGCGGCGCCGCTCATGCCCCCCTTGGCGCCGGTCTTCAGGCGGGCGTCGTAGTAGTCGGCGATCAGCTCGTGGCGCGCCTGGAAGGCCTCGGCGATCTGGTGGTCGGCCGTGACGATCGCCTCGCCGCAGTAATCGAGCAGGGTCTCCAGACGCTCGTGGAAAAGCGGCAGCCAATGCTCCATGCCGACATGGCGCTGGCCGGCCGAGACAGCCTCGTACAGCACATCATCGGCGGCGCTGCCGAACAGCTCGCGGTAGCCGCCACGGAAGCGCGCGATCGAGGCGTCGGTCAGCAGCACCTCGCTTACCGGCAACAGGACGACCTCGTCGCGCGCGCCGGTCGAGCGCTGACTCATGGGATCGAAGGAGCGGATCGCTTCCAGCGAATCGCCGAACAGGTCGAGACGCAGCGGCTCGTCGGTGCCGGGCGGGTAGAGATCGATCAGACCGCCGCGCACGGCATACTCGCCCGGCTCCATCACGGTCTCGGAACGGCCGTAGCCGTTCTCGCCCAGGAAACGCGTCAGCCAGGCGACGTCGACGGTCTGGCCGCGCCGCAGGACGACGGCCGCCTCGGCGTAGAGGCTGCGCGGCGGCACCTTCTGCAGCGTCGCGCCGACCGAGGCCAGGATGATGCGGGCCGGCACTCCGGACGGGCGCGGCGCGGCGAGGCGCACCAGGGTCTCCAGACGCTCGGCGACGATGTCGGGATGGGGCGACATTCGGTCGTAGGGCAGGCAGTCCCAGGCCGGGAAGATCAGGACCTCGCGGTCGGGCGCGAAGAAGCGCAGGCCGTCCTGCAGGCGCTCCAGCCGCTGGCCGTCGCGCGCCACGTGCAGAATGTCCCGCCCGCCCGTCGTGCGTGCGAGCTCGGCAAGCACGAGTGAATCGGCACCCTCCGGCAAGCCGGCGATCGTCCACCGCCCGGCCCGACGCGCGATCGCGGCCAGGGTTTCGGAGAGGGTAGTCATGGATTCAATTTCCGTCTGAGGGAGCAGGCGCATCTCAGATCCTCCTCCCCAGCTTCGCTGGGGAGGTGTCGCCGTCTTACGGCGACGGAGGGGTCATGAGCCATGGGCCCCGTCGTCTCTCGTGACTCATGACCCCTCCGCCCCGTAAGACGGGGCACCTCCCCAGCGCAGCTGGGGAGGAGAATGAAAAGAGCACTCATGACCCTAAAACCTCACGCGGAACGCCATAAGCCTGCGCAATACCGGGGTATCCGCTTCCGGCGGGACCTCGGCCTGGCCGGAGACCCAGTCGAAGATGTCGTTGTCGGCGGCCGCCAGCAGGCGCTCATATTGGTCGAGCTCGGCCTCGTCCAAGGTGGCGATATGGTCGCGCGCGAACTGGCCCAGGAGAATGTCGTTCTCCTTGTTGCCGCGATAGACGCTGCGGTAGAGCAGCCGCTTGCGCCTGGTGTCGAGATCTGTCTCGCCCGCCATGTTTTCCCCAGGGCCGGCCCCAAAGGGGCGTAGCATATAGGCGGCGGCGATGGCCAAGTCACGTGGCCCTCAAGCTTGGCAACCATGCGTCCGCAGAACCTTACCCCCCTGTTCGCCCAGACGACGTCGCTGCCCGGAATTGGGCCGCGCCTGGGCAAGCTGCTCGAGAAGCTGGCTGGTCCGCTTCTCGTCGACCTGCTGTGGCGCCTTCCCTTCGCCATCGTCGACCGGCGCCACGCGCCGGACATTGCCCAGGCACGCGCCGGCGAGATCGCGACGCTCACCGTCGCAATCGACGAGCACCACGTACCCCGTTCGCCGCGCCATCCCTACCGCGTGTCGTGCAGCGACGAGACCGGCCGGATCACCCTCACGTTCTTCAATGGGCGTGAGGACTACCTCAAGAAGCTGCTGCCGGTCGGCGAGCAGCGCATCGTGAGTGGCAAGGTCGAGCTCTACCAGGGCGAGGTCCAGATGACCCACCCCGACCACGTGGTGCCGCCCGAGCAGCGCGACCAGGTCCTGCGCGTCGAGCCGGTCTATGGCCTCACCGCCGGGCTCACCCAGAAGGTCGTGCAGAAGGCAATCGGCACCGCCCTCGAGCGGACACCCGAGCTGGCGGAATGGCAGGACCCTGCCTTCCTGGCGCGCAACCGCTGGGCCGGCTGGCGGGCATCGCTGGTGCGGGCCCATGCCCCCGGCGAGGAAGCCGATCTCGCGCCCGATCACCCCGCCCGCGCCCGCCTCGCCTTCGACGAGCTGCTGGCGAGCCAGCTCGCCATCGCGCTGGTCCGTCATCACAACCGCACGATCGCCGGCCGCGCCACCGAGGGCGATGGGCGGCTGCGTGCGACGGCGCTCGCGGCACTGCCCTTCGCCCTGACGGGCAGCCAGAGCACGGCGCTCGACGAGATCGCCTGCGACATGGCGAAGCCCGAACGCATGGTGCGCCTCCTCCAGGGCGACGTCGGCAGCGGCAAGACACTGGTCGCCTTCCTGGCCATGCTGATCTGCGTCGAGGCCGGCGCCCAGGCGGCCCTGATGGCGCCCACCGAGCTGCTGGCCCGTCAGCATTACGCCACCATCGTGCCGCTCGCCGAAGCGGCCGGCGTGCGCCTCGCCCTGCTGACGGGCCGCGACGGCCAGAAGCAGAAGCGGGAAACCCTGCAGGGTCTGGCCGATGGCGCGATATCGCTGGTCGTCGGCACCCATGCGCTGGTGCAGGAGGATGTCCAGTTCGCCGACCTGGCGCTCGCCGTCGTCGACGAGCAGCATCGCTTCGGCGTGCATCAGCGCATGGCGCTGTCGTCGAAGGGTCACGCCGTGGACCTGCTGGTGATGACGGCGACGCCCATCCCGCGCACCTTGATGCTGGCGGCCTATGGCGATCTCGATGTGTCCAAGCTCACCGAGAAGCCGGCCGGGCGGCAACCGATCGATACCCGCGCCCTGCCGCTCGAACGAATCGGCGAGGTGGCCGATGGCGTCGGGCGGCAGATCGCCGGCGGCGCCCGCGTCTACTGGGTCTGCCCGCTGATCGAGGAATCGGAGGAGATCGATCTCGCCAATGTCGAGGAACGGTTCGACCTGCTGAAGGCGCGCTTTCCCGGCAAGGTCGGCCTGCTGCATGGTCGGCTGAAGAGCGCCGAGCGCGAGGCGACAATGTCGGCCTTCGCCGAGGGGCGCCTGTCGCTGCTGGTCGCCACGACGGTCATCGAGGTCGGCGTCGACGTGCCCGCTGCGACCGTCATGGTCGTCGAGCATGCCGAGCGCTTCGGCCTGGCGCAGCTTCACCAACTGCGCGGCCGCGTCGGCCGCGGCAGCGCCCGATCGACCTGCCTGCTGCTCTATGCCCAGCCGCTCGGCGAGACCGCGCGCGCGCGCCTGGCGATCATGCGCGAGACCGAGGACGGGTTTCGCATTGCCGAGGAGGACCTGCGCCTGCGCGGCGCCGGCGAGCTGCTGGGTACCCGCCAGAGCGGCCTGCCCGACATGCGCCTGGCCGATCTGGCCGCGCACGGAGAGCTGCTCCAGGCCGCGCGCGACGATGCCAGGCTGGTGATCGACCGCGACCCCGACCTCGAGTCGGCCCGCGGCACGGCCCTGCGCGCGCTCCTCTACCTCTTCCGCCGCGACGATGCGGTGAGGACTCTGCGGGCGGGGTGAGGCTTCAGTTGATGAGCTTTACCCGAGCTGCGCCACGTAGCTGCGCAGAGCCTCGCGCGCCGCCTCGACGGCCTTGTCGGCCTCGGCGCGACGC
The DNA here is from genome assembly GCA_022844015.1 of Reyranella sp. GTDB lineage: Bacteria > Pseudomonadota > Alphaproteobacteria > Reyranellales > Reyranellaceae > Reyranella. The sequence goes on from JALHMO010000088.1 coordinate 20,222, forward strand.
TTGGCGATTGCCTCGAGCTCGCTCTCCTGCCTGTCGAGCGTCGCAAGGTAGCGGCGCTGCAGGTCGCTGTTCGCCGGTACTCTGGCGAGGTTGTCGCGCAGCCTGGACTGTTCCTGGACGATCTGCTGACGTTCCTGGTCGGCCTGCGTCAACCGACGTTGGGCATCGGCGACAGTGGCCTGGAGCTGCAACACCCGGGTCAGCGCTTCGCGCGTCCTCGCATCGAACTCGCGCGCGTCGACATAAATCCGGATCTGATCGGCCGAGGCATCGAGCAGGCGCAGCTGCTGGTGCTGGGTCTGCTCCTGCACGACCTCGAAGACCTGGGTCTTGTCGCCGCCCGGAAGCTGGAACGGAATGCGATAGTTGCCTTCGCTCAGCTCGACGCCCTTGGCGTCGGGATTGACCAGGGTCCATCCCGGCAGGCGGCGCTGCACGACGACCAGCTGGCGCGGCTCCTTGGCCGGCCCCTTGACGCGGTAGGTCGTGGTCTGCCGGGCGATCCGCGAAACCTGCAGCGCACCTTTGGCGATCGTCCCGGTCGCGAGCCGGTCCGTCTGCGCCGCCTCGCGCTCGACGACGATCTTCTCGTCCAGCGCATAGGCCAGCAACCGGGTCTCGCCGATCGGGAACGCCGACAGCCGGGCATCGCCGACATAGGCCACCGCCCCCGCCCTGTCGCGCTCGTAGAGCGTGATGATGCCGGGGGGCAGGCCGGTGTCGCCGTCATTGGTCAGCCTGATCGCCGCCAACGGATTGCGTGACGCGGCATCGGCCTGATAAAGCGCCAGACGTATGGCCGGCACCTGGCGGTCGATGATCGGGATCGACAGCGTGCGCCCGTTGTCGACGGTGACCGCGCGCGGGAACTTGAACACGACCTGGGTGGCCGCATCGGTCGCCTCGACCTGATCGGCGGCAGCCGCGATCTCTGCCGGCGCGCGCCCTGCTGCCGCCGTCTCGGACTGGTAGCGCCGATTCTGCATTGGCGCAGTGGCCGGCGCCGGTGGTGGCGGGGGTACCTCCTTGGCGCGTTGCCTGGCCGCGTCGACGCCGCCGCGATCGACGCCCGGCATCAGCCGGCCAGCGACCTCGATCGGCACCTCGGGCCGCACCACGTAGTAGGCATTGTAGAGGGCCTGGCGGAATGCCACCGGGCGGCCCGACACCAGGGTCAGCTCGACGTTCTTCCAATCCTGCCCGCTCAGGTTCTCGACCGTGGCCCAGCCCTGCAGGCCCGAGCGCGGCGCCGTGGGATCGGCACCGAGGGTCAGCCGGTACGATGCCTTCCATACCGGCACCTCGACGATGTAGGCGACTCGCACCGTCCGCCTTCCCTCGCCGCGCATGGCGAGGTCGAGGGTGCGCGCCTCCTTGGCCCGGTTGGTCTGGATGGCGAGCAACGCCTGGCCGACCTTGTCGCGCAGGCTCGCGTCGGCGAACTGCAGGTTCTCGGCGTCCTCCAGGATGAACTGCTGAAGGCCGCGGTCGGTCAGCAGGGTCACGCGCGTGCGGGCGGTCGTGGCCTTGCCATCGCCGAGCGCAACGGTCTCCTCCTGGACCGAGACGATGCGGCCGGTCATCGACCGACTGCCGCCAACCGTGACCTGGGCGCCCTTCAGGGTCGACAACAGATGCGCGGGCGAGCCCAGTGATTCCTGATCGAACGGCAGGTCCTTGAAAGCCTGGGCCAGCGGCTCGCGTCCCGGCAGGCTCAGCCCGCCGACGCCGCCCTTGTCGTCGTAGACGACCAGGCTTTTCAGCACGTCGTCGACCTGCTGCAAGCCGACCGTCAGCTTGAGCGTCGCGTCGCCCTCGATCGTGGCCTCGTACTCGAAGTACCCGAGACCGCCGGACGACAGCATGACGCGCTTCAGCGCGAGCTCCTGGGCGGCGGCCAGGGTGGGAAACGCAAGCAGGCCCGCGAGGGCAATGACGGACAGAATACGGTGCATGGGCGCTCCCGGGCGAAACTCGACCACCGTGAGCGCCGAGTGTGACACTACCGGGGCGAGAGCGCGACGAAACTGAGCGCCCTTTCCCTGGTCTACCTCGCCCTCTCCAGCGTACGTCTCATGGCGCGGGCCAACTCCTCCTTGCGAAAGGGCTTCGTCAGGATGTCGAAGTCCGCCACGAGCCCGGAGGATGTGGCGTCGGGGTCGCCGGCGAACCCTGTCGTCAACAGGATGCCGAGATTTGTCCAGCGCTCGCGTACGATCCGGCCGAGGGCCGAGCCGTCGATCTTGCCCGGCATCACCATGTCGCTCACCACGAGATCGTACTCGCCGGCGCTTTCCTCGAGCAGCTTCAGGGCGGCATCGCCGCTCGCCGCCTCGGTCACGCGATAGCCGAGCGACCTCAAGGTCTCGGCCACGGTTTCGCGTACGGCATCGTTGTCGTCGACGAGAACGACGTTCTCGGTGCCGCGCGGGTATTTCGCTGCAGCAGGCTTCGACAAAGCCGGCGATTGCACGATGGAGCGCGGAAGGAACAGTCGCACGGTCGTGCCCTCGCCCACTGTGCTGGCGAGCCGGATTCCGCCTCCGGATTGATGCACGAAGCCATGGACCATGCTCAACCCGAGGCCGCTGCCACGACCGGCTCCCTTGGTCGAGAAGAACGGATCGAAAGCCTTTGCCAGGGTCGCTGCGTCCATGCCGACCCCGCAGTCCCTGACCTCCACCAGAACGTGATCGCCGGCCGGGGCGTCGGTCATGTCGGCCGGCGCGTTGCGCACCACGATCGTCACCGTGCCGCCCGACGGCATGGCATCGCGCGCGTTGTTGGCGAGGTTGATCATGGTGCTGTCGAGCTGGGCGCCGTCGATCTTCACGGGCCACAGGTTGGGGGCTACCCGCAGCTCCAGCGCAATGCGCTCTCCGACCGTGCGTCTCAGCAGTCGCACGACGTCGCCGATTCGCTCACCGACATCGAGCACCTTGGGGTCGAGCGGCTGACGCCGCGAGAAGGCGAGCAGGCTGCGCGTCAGCTCGGCGCCACGCTGTGCCCCGGAGATCGCGGCCTGGACCAGCTTGGTCGCTTCCGGATCGCCCTGCCCGCGCTCGGCGAGCATGTCGAGGTTGCCCAGGATCACGGCCAGGTAGTTGTTGAAGTCGTGCGCCAGGCCGCCCGTCAGCTGGCCGATCGCCTCCATGCGCTGCGCCTGATGAAGCTGCTGCTCCATCGTCTTGCGGTCATCGACGTCGAGCACGAGGCCTTCGAGCGCCACGATCTCGCCGCTCTCCGACCGGATCGCCCTGGCTCGGTCCAGGACCCAGCGCCACTTGCCATCGGCCCGCCGCACCCGATACTCCGCCTCGAAGGAGTCGCCGAGCGCGAGATCGGCCTTGACCTTCGATCGTACCGCTTCCTGCTCGTCCGGGTGGATCAGCAGTTGCGCCCGTATGCGGCCACTCATGAGGTCTTCGGGGGCGACGCCGATCAGCGCACGGCTGCCTTCGCTGGCGAACTCCAGCGTCCAGCGAGGCCCCTCCCTGAGCGTGCGATAGACCATCCCCGGGACATTCGACATGAGGGTACGCTGGAAGCGGTCGTTCTCGGCAAGTTCCGCCGTCCGCGCCGAGATCCGTCTCTCGAGCGTTTCGTTCAGCTCGGCGAGGGCCTCCGCCGCCGCCCGCCGTTCCTGCTCGTTGCGCTTGCGTTCGGTGATGTCGAGATAGATCGACACCGACCCGCCTTCCGGCAGACGACCGCGGTGCATCTCGAAGGCAAGGCCGTTCGGCCGGACATGCCCGGCGAAGTCCATCTCGCCGGCCAACAGGCTGGCCACCACCTGATCGGCCACCGCCTCCGGATCGACCCCGGGGCCGTATTCGCCTGCCCTCGCCCGTGAGGCAACGATCTCGCGCGCCGTGACACCGACGCGGATGATGGAGGGATCTGCTCCGACGATCTCGATGCAGCGCTCGTTCCAGGCCACCAGCTCGGAATTCCGGTTGTAGACTGCGATGCCGGCAGGAACATTGGCAAAGATGGCCCGGAGCAGGTCCGACTGCCGCTGGTGCTCGGCTTGCCGCTGCTCGAGCTGCTCCCGTGCTTCCACCAAGGGGGTGATGTCGCGACCGACGCCACGGTACCCCTCGAAGACACCAGCGCTGTCGTACTTCGGGCTTCCACTGATCTCGCACCAGCGGGCAGGCCCGCCGTCAGTCTCGACGACATAGGGCATGTTGCGAAACGATTCGCGCGCACGCACCTTCTCGTTGATGCAATCGAGCCGGACCAGGTTGTCGGGATCCTTCCGGGCGAAATCGTTGCGGGTGCGACCGAGGAGGTTGACCAGGCCGAGGCCTTCTTGCGTCTCGGCCGTCGAGAAGTAGGTGAAGCGCCCTTCGCTGTCGGTCTCCCAGAACCAGTCGGCGCCCATGAGCGCGAACTCCTGGAAGCGCTGTTCGCTGAGCATCGGCGTACCCCCCGCAGCCAGACTGGTAGCGCGCCGTCGTGTGGTCAGGGACTTGCCCCTCGATGCACTCCCCGGCATCGCCCCCGCGGTCCGGCGCATGCTTTGGTGCAATCATAGCTCACTTCCGATTTTCTGTCGTCGGACGGGAGAAGAAGAGCGCCCCTGGTGTGGCACACTGACAGGTGCTGACTTTTGGCTCTCCTCCCCAGC